>NZ_PTRA01000004.1:0-300000 GCF_002943425.1 Siphonobacter curvatus | reverse complement strand
AGGAAACATTTAAAGCTCACAATGCAGTCCGGCATTTAGCTAGTTTAAAATACATTGCTGTAGCAAAAGTGTTAGCTGTATCAGATATAATTCACTATCATAATCCTTTTGTTACCACATATCCAATTCCGTTAAATTTACTGGATACATCAATCCTTCCTTTTTTCGATAATTCAGCTGTAGGTATTTCAACGATTGCTGATGACAATGTCGAAGGCTTTTTAAATGAACAAGCA
Source organism: Siphonobacter curvatus (assembly GCF_002943425.1). Classification (NCBI taxonomy): domain Bacteria; kingdom Pseudomonadati; phylum Bacteroidota; class Cytophagia; order Cytophagales; family Cytophagaceae; genus Siphonobacter; species Siphonobacter curvatus. The sequence goes on along the minus strand of NZ_PTRA01000004.1, from coordinate 299,764 downwards.
GTCACCAATGGTCGGGCCGTTTTCTATAGCCGAGCTTTGAGGGGAGGAAAAGCAGCCCGACTTTTTAGAGTAATACCCGGCAGGGATGCCTGCTTTCACTGCTTATCACTTTACTCGGCCGAAGAGAATCCAGTAGTTACGAAGGTTAGAGCTGATCCGAGTTTACCAACTTTAACTAATGAGTGTAACAACCCCGTTAGGCCAGCAAGCAGTGCGGATCTTAAGCTAATTTCGTCTCTAACCGGAAGATTATTACTTGATTACCTGCAAGAACGTTTACCAATGGATCAAAATCATTGGATCTGGAGTACAGAAGCCGACGTTCCATTCCCAGGCACTCAACCCTTTAGCCTGACAAGCTCATTCATTGCTCCCCATCCTGCTTGTCCCTACTGCCTTTCGCTTTTAAAAAAGCGTGTACAATGCTCGTCAGCCATTTTAGATTTCATGCGGACAGAAACTCAACTAGCCCCTGAAATAGAGACAGGGGGAATATTACTGGGGCGTTTAACTAATAATGCGATTACAATTGAAGCGGCTTCTGGCCCTGGACCGGCTGCAAAGAAAGAAGCCCGTTATTTTGAGCGTGATGTAAACTTTTGTCAGGAATTTTTAGATCAACAGTTTAATGAGTTCGGGCATGTCTACGTAGGAGAATGGCATTATCATCCTAGTTCTGATAACCGGCCTAGCAGCTTTGATTTAAAAAGCTTAGAAGCAATAGCCAGCAGTTCTCAATACAATACTGAAAACCCGGTAATGATCATTTTGTCATCTGAGGGACTGCCCGCTTGTAGTGTGCATTCTAGAAATCAAGACTACTATAGTGTTGATTTACAGCTAACTAATTAATCTGATTTCATAAGTAAATATGACCTCATAATTACCATGAAAATTAATAGCTATTATTGGCGAGCTCAATATCTTCCGGCATTGCTAACCAGCTTTCCGATTATGATGCTTCTAGATATCTATCTATGTCAGATAAACTGGTGGCGACCTTCTGAGAAGGTGATGAACTTGACTGAAGTTGCATCAGCATCAATCGGATTGGGAATCTCCTTTCTTCTAATTCAAATAAATGCCTATATCTCTAAGACAATTTATCAACCTACGATTGAGAAACTACCTTCAACAAATCTGTTACTTATTAGTAATCCTAAATTAGGTAAGCTGATTAAGAAACAGTTACATCAAAGAATTTTTGAAGATTTTGGAATTCGACTCCTAAGTGAGAAACAAGAAGCCAATGATCCTATTGAGGCAAGAAAGACCATTGCTTCAGCAGTTGCTCGTATACGAGATAAAATGCGTTCTGAACCTTTCGTCTGTCGCCGGTTAACCTCTTATGGCTTTGTTCGAAATTTGGCTGGGGGTAGCATAGTTGCAGCAACAATATTGATTTTTATAGTCATATATCAATTTAAAACCAATGGGGGGCACCTAAAAATTTCGGTGGCATTTTTTATGATGTACCTCCTGTCTGCATTATTAGCTCCTTTCATGATTCGTCATTCAGGACAAGAATATGCTGAAACACTCATTGAACAATACTTAGCTACGCCTCCTGTTAATAGTAAAACTGCATAGATATGTAGGTCAATATTGCATTAACTATTATCAAGAGTTTAATTTTAGATAGACAAACTATTTCAGAATTTAGTAGTAAATATGTTCTTTCTAAGAATCTCAAAGTTTTTTACATGTTTTAAACGCACCTCAGTAAAAGGTTAATCTTGATACTTACATAACGAGCCGATATATTTGTCAAACAAGCAGCAAATGAAGAGATGTAGCCTATTTCAAACGATACTGGTTAGTAGCCTTTCGAAATAGGCTATTCTTTGTAGCGTACAAGCCCTTGTATTTATGTAAAATAAATATAAGGATTAATTAACCTGAATGAGTTTCAATGAGGTTCTTAGCCGTTCTTGCCAGCTTCCCCCAAAAGTAAATCTTCAGAAGCATTACCAATAATTTTTTCCGGCCATCTTGATCTTTTCAATGTATTCTCCTGTATATACATACAATTTATTGGGACATGACAACCCCCATCGGTAAACCGAAAGTAATTCTCACTTATAGGAGTAAGCAGCGGTTCGATCGCTATCGGATTAGGGCTTAATGAGCGTTAATTTATGCGGTACTGGTAGGCAATACCCAAATGACGAGTAAGGCTACTGTTTATTTCAACTCTTTTACGGGCTGGTTGGGTGCTTTTTGACCGAAGGTTTATAGAGCACAAATAGCGTTGACAGGATGTGTCTTGAACCCATGAAAGTGAGCCAGTGAAAAGTAGAGTAAAAAACTTAAATTTTACTAGTAAAAAAGGGAAATGAAACAAGTCAAATTCACCGAATCGCAGATCGTGGCGATTTTTAAACAACAGGATGGTGGGCAAACCGCATGGGCGGTCCCACGTCGCTCAGATCACCCGTGAGCACGGCATTAGTGCCGCAATGGAATTTAAGCCATTCCATGCTCACGGGTAATCTGGATAATGGTCTGACCGTTTTGCTGCTTAAGAATGGCCACGATGGCAGCGGCCAACCGTCTGGGCCTCATTAAATCGATTCTTTTTCATGTTCCTTTCCTGTTATGAAAATATAATCGGAAAGCTCTATTTATTCAATCATCACTTTTAGGGGAAGCAGACAATCATTAGCAAAACTTCTTCCCATAAGTTCAAGGTGTCTTCCAAATAGTGGGTGTTGCTAAGTAATCTCCTTATTTAATTGAAGTACTAGAGAATCCTTTTGGCTTACTGGAATCTCCCCAAGGTTCTAACCAAATTCGCTCTTCTAACCGCTTTTTCTGTTGCATGATCAATCTTTAGGCTAATAGGCCCCTTATACTTCTATGTTAATACAGCTCAGCAAAAGCTTTTTTACAAGGCGTCTTAAATAAGGTGGCTTTTAAAATACGCTTCAACTCGTTTGTCCACGAAATAGACATAACATCCTCTGATACCTCTGGTCATCAGCGTTCGATACGTATTTTTAATGATCTCTTCTACTAATTGTTGATTGTCCGGATCTTCTTTCAAAAGCTTCTTATATCCTTTAATTGAGGCATCAGACTTAGCTCTTTTTTCAGGTTTGGCATATAGGTGCCCTTGCTCATCAATTCCTAAATCTTCTCCTACAATCACGCCTATATAGTCAACCTCTAGTCCCTGGCAGGTATGAATACAGCCAATTTCATTCACAGAGTTGGGAGCAATAATCCATAAACTACCGTCAGTAGTCAGATTCCATCGCATCTTAAAATCGAATTCAGGCAGAATAACATCGTAGGCTTGAGGATTTTTTTTACTATCCCATTCCCAGCAGTACCCCGCCACCATTCGAGCTTTGTTGCTGTAGTGATTTTGAAGTTCGATTGCTTGCCGAAGCTCATTTGGGTTATCAAAGATTCGAAAGTCGTAGCCTAGGTCCGAAATCGAGTCGTTGGCAGTTTCCCTGATCTGTAGTACCTGGTCCAGCCAGGCCAGATAGCCATCTGATCCACTGCATCTGAATTGGGAGCTTAGCTCCAGCGTAGTAACCTGGGCGTTCGCAGCAGAAGCCCATCTGGCAATTTCTTCTTCCGATCCTATGTCTTTGAGGTGAATACGCTGGTTTTCATCTAAGAAAAAGATGGAACACTCCGCCGTATTAATAATTTCTTTGACCTGATTCTCGCCGAGATTACTGAAAAGACCTGATTTTTCGTTGAGCCTATGAGCCTCATCAACGATTAACACGTTTAATGAATTAGCTTTTTTATCAGTGAAGGAGCCGGAGCCCAGAAAGAGATTGGATATTTCCGAAGCGCGTAGGGTACCCGTTAACTTACTTTCATAAACCTTTCTCGGAGCAGAATTTTTAGAGGTGTATAAAGCACTAAACCGCTCTTGAATTAAACTCACTAAGAGATTAATTGCAATAACAGATTTGCCTGTACCCGGACCACCTTTGACAATCAGTACTTGTTTGGTGCGACTCCTGGCCACACGAGCCAGGCTCAGGGCCGTCTCATACACCAGCTTTTGCTCATCAATTAGAATGAATTCTGGTTTACCCTTCATCATGGACGCAAGGCTGTCGGCCAGATTCTTAGAGGGCTTGATTTGGCTTTCTTCAATGCGGTGAAGAAGGTTGGCCGTATCACCATATCGAATAAAAGACTTTATAAAGGCTCTTAACTGGGTAAGATCGGTCTTCAGAAATACCGGAGCCTTATCGATATACGTCTGATAAAAGGCATGGGTTATCACTTCATCCTTTTTGTAGTTATGAAGAAAGGCACACGGATGGAGTGGAATATTTTCTGCGTACACGGTCTCGTTAAAGCTTTTCAAGAGACTGGCATAGGACCAGGCCTGATACGAGGGGTGACTGGTTTCGGCTATACCACCGCTAAACCGGGTTTTTACTATCCCATCTTTTTGCGTTAACTCCGCGGTCTCCCAACGTTTTAACTCCACGAGCACGACTAGATCCTGATGATTTTCGCTTTGACCCGTAAGGATAACGTCGATTCGCTTAGAGGTCATAGGTATTTGGTACTCAATAGCTACGCCACAGTCATCCGGAATAGTAGAGTCACTGAGAACCATGTTCATGTGCAATAAGGAATCACGCCATGACTGGACTTCACTTTTACTGGTTGAACGATTGAGACGCTGCTCAAAAAAATGTAAGATAATCTCTTCGATATTGCCTGTCTCGATATCCGCTTTAAAGCTCAGCTTGTTAGCCTGGTAAATGATCATAGGGGTGGATTAATCTAATTCATTGTACTTTTTAGCCGTACCCCGTGCTTTTTCAACGGGATACTTCTGAGCATTGAGCGTAATTTTGTCCTCAATAATCTGCTTAACGTCAAGCTGATATTTTTCTGCCAGCAATAAACAATAGCAAAGCACATCAGCTAACTCCTCTTTCAATTTTGCTACTTTTACTTCTTCGGGCTGTTTCCAGAGGAAAAGCTCATTCAGCTCCGCAGCTTCAATGGAAAGGGCTAAAGCCAGGTCTTTCGCATTGTGATACTGAGCCCAATCGCGCTCATCTCTAAACTCTATCAGTTTAGCTGTAAGAAATGAAATGGAGTCTAATTTCATAATACATTCATTTTAGCTTAAATATATGGTTAAAGTTAAGTACAGTAAATAGCCGATACGAGAGATTAAATTATATATTCCTGTAATAACTGCTCTAGCCTGTACGGGTCCGTTAAAATTCATAGAGTAAATTTTAGGAGTACCTTAGGCCTAAGGCAAGCTAAGAAATGGTAACAGCCTGTTTCCCTGAAAACCAGTACTTACCTATAGAAAGATTGTTTAAAAAGGATAAATCGCTACGGTGCTACTGCCCGCTTTCTTTAAAAGGGGTCGATATAGGGCTTTGGCTTCTTTGTTTATTAAAGGAACATGAAAAAGCATCGATTCAGTGCGCCTCTGATTATTGCAGTGCGTTGCTGCGCCTACCCTTAAAGGCAATTAAATGCTCAAACAATCTTCAGTTTAATCAGTAAGCGTAGGATTGGTTCTTCAGGGACACTCATCCTACTTTTTTACTGTTGGAACTCTCCGCCGTTTCTGGCAATGATCAGGGGCAGGAAGGTGGTAGCGCTGAACCTGACGAAACGATCCTCGCGCCGTAGGGTCGTCAGGTTGCGTATTGGATTGGTAAACCAAAATCTTTCAGCAGGCAGTGCCTAATCAATCATTCAGGGTATCGCGCAGTATAGGGATTGCAACAGACGCTGCGCTGAGGAGTAGACATCTTTTCATACAACTTCTTTACCTGAAGGTAATGTTTCCTGTCAAGGTCTAGAATAACTAACAGAGCAATAACTCCGTAAGATAAGCGGTTCTATAATCACTATCTATGGAATGAACATTAAAAACCGGATGGGTTGTAGTAGTTCTGATTAAATAGCGAGAATCGTTAGGTCATCGTCTTTACGGACCTTACCTTTCTGCCATGACGATTTCACCCTTGGATTTATTGGTGATGCTAGGTTCGCTTCAAGGCTTTATTCTAGCTATGGTCTTGGCTTACACGAACGCAGGAAGCCGCCTGGCAAACCAGTTGCTGGCCGGGCTACTTGGCCTGATGGCTTTGGCAAGTTTAGGCGTAAGTATTCCAATGACTCACCGCTGGGTAGGCTTGCTACTTGATTTCGTACCTTTTTATAACCTGATGCTGATCGGGCCACTGTTGTTTTTCTACGTAAAAGCCGTGCTTGATCCAGCGTTTCGTCTGGGTAAATCAGAGTGGCGACAGTTTGCCTGGGTCGTACTCGATTGGGGGGCTAAGTTGATGGGCTGGATTTTCTTAGCTGGCTTGTGTTCAGGTCTTTTTCAGCGGGAGCAAGGTCCTGCCTGGGGACATCTCATGAATCAGTATGAAACCTATGCTGATTGGCCACGCTGGTGTTCGGTGTCATTTTATCTGTTTTTATCAAGGCAGTCGCTGAACCAGCATGCTTTACAGCAGTCAGGAACTGAACCAGGTACTATCCGCTGGCTGCAAAAGGTGCTAAACTTTTTTTTGGTATTTCAGGGCGTTTGGCTTTTGCATTTACTGTCTACGCTACTGCCATCCATGCGTTCAGCGGTTTTGGACCAATTCGGCTGGTATCCCATCTATCTTCCCCTGGCTATACTGATTTACTACCTGGGTCTTACCGGCTATGTACGAACGCGTCGTCCCTTTGCCTCCATGGTTCGGAAACCCAGCTCGACTTCTATGGGGGAGGAGATGGCTCAATTGATAAGCAATGACCTAATCAAGGCCATGCGAGAAGATAAGCTTTATCTGGACCCGGAATTAACGCTTCAAAAAGTGAGTCAGCATACCAATCAGCCAGCCAAAGCTATATCATTCGTACTTAATCAGCACCAGCAAAAATCGTTTAATGCCTTTGTCAACGAATACCGGATTGAAGCGTTTAAGCAGCACCTGAGCCAGGGCTCTTTCCAGCAGCTAACGCTAACGGGACTTGCTTTCGAATGCGGGTTTAACTCCCAGTCTACCTTTCAGCGAACGTTTAAGCAGTTAACGGGTCTCAGCCCCAAAGAATACCAGAAGCTTCAGTGCACTGAAAAGGAAAGTAACGCTCAAATCCAGATTTGAGTAGACTAGCGTTCTGATTTACGCCTATTTGGGCGTACAATCAAATACAACGTTTGTATGAAACACGTCCTTCTTCTGGCCGCTAGTCTACTTATTTTCTGCTTTGCATTAAGTGCTCAACCCCTTCAAGCGCTCCCTGAAAAGGTGGATGACTACTTACTCTCTGCCCACCGGGCCTACCGCTTTAATGGCGTTGCCCTGATTGCCCAGGGCGGGCGGGTCATTTTGCATAAGGCGTATGGGCTTTCGAATGTGAACACGCAAATGCGTAATGATACGTCCACCCGTTTTCCGATTTTATCAATTACCAAGTCATTTACAGCGGCGCTGGTTTTAAAACTTCAGGAGCAGGGAAAACTTTCCGTGGAGGACACGTTGAGTCAGTATGTGCCTGACTTTCCCAACGCAAATCGGATTACGCTACGGCATCTGCTCACCCATACCTCGGGTCTATTTAATTATACTGAGTTAATTGGTGAAGAAGACTCGGCCATCGTAGGCCATCCTATTTCCAGACAGTTCTTTTTCGAGGTGATAAAGGATAAACCCTTAAGCTTTACTCCTGGGAAGCAATTTAGCTATAACAACACTGGATATTACCTGTTGGGTTTAGTGGTGGAAAAGGTTACCGGCACGCCGTATGAGCAGGCGATGCGGGAGCTGATCTTTAAGCCCCTGCGTATGAATCATTCGGGGTTTGACTTTTTAAACCTACCGGCGGAGTCTAAGGCTTTTGGCTATGATACCCTTACGGGGGCAAGTTATTCAGCCTACCCTCATCCCGATTCAACCGTATTGTTTGCCGCTGGCGGCATTTATAGTACGACCCGGGATTTGTTTTCCTGGGGTAGGGCAGTGGCTACGCACAGGCTTTTGAGTGAAAGTACCTGGAAGCGGGCTTTTAAGGAAGGGTACGGCTGGCAAACCGGAACGTATGAACGCAAAGCCTATATCCGACATTCAGGGGGTTATCCAGGTTTTATGGCTGAATTCGTTTATTATCCGGGGGAAGATCTTACCCTGATTTTGTTAAATAACTTTGGTACCTATACGGATGGTTTATTCCCCCTGATTATGGACCTGTCTAGCCTGGTATTTGGTAAACCCTATGATTTATGGCGGGAACGAAAGGAAGTGAAACTGGATCAGAAAGCGCTCGAATCCTACGTAGGTACTTACCGTTTAAATAAAAAGTATGCAATCGATATAGTAGTAAGACAGGGGCGTCTTTATGCCCTGGGGCAGGCGTCCAGTCAAATGCCGGTGTTAGCCTTACATGCGACGAGCCCCGAAGATTTTTTTGTATGGACCTTTAACACCTATCTCACGTTTAAAAAAGATACCTCCGGAAAAGTAATAGCTTTTCTTCTTCGGGAACACGGCAAGGATAGTACTTGGAAAAAAGTAAAATGAATGGGCCTGCGTCTAGTCGGGGTCTCCGTTAAATATAAAGTACGAGGAATAACACTATAGGCAAAGGTGGGTGTAAGTTAGACAAATCTCTACCCGATGCTAAGTTATGGGCTGCCGCAAAGCCGTCCTTAGGTATGATTGGATGACTTCGTTATGCCAAACGTGAACTAATTCAAGGTTTATGAAGGCGCCACGGCTAAAGATGTACGGGTAACTGGTTTTACTAAACAGGGTACTCTCAACGTATTAAAACCAGAATCGCCCCAAAACAGCAGCCACAACTAAGAGCATGATGTTCTAATTTTTTTCTTTTGCTCTCCTTAGGCTTTGGATCGGTCTGTTCTTCAAAGGAAGAACAAAGACCTCCCATGAAGGAAATCTGCCCATTGGGCCAGGGCATCCCAGTTGGCCAGGTTGGGTATGCTGTTGTAGTTGACTTTCCACCAGATCCGCTTTAGCGTGCATAGACTCAGGAGTACACCTGTTTTTTAAAGAGGTCTTCACTTAAGGTTTCATAACCCTGAGATTGCCAGGCAGGGTTTTCCTCCAATCGATCTTGCTTTCGGTGCGTGCTCGGTATGTTAGTGTAAAAATCTGATTATCAGTTATCGTAATGCCCTGTTCAAACTTGAATAGATTTGAACAGGCTTTGAATGTAAGCTTTGAACCTGTTCACTTTCCTTTGAGCGACAATGTTAATCACACCAAGTTTTAACAACCAATGCTTACGATGAACCGATTTAGTAAAGGGACCATGAGTCTGATATTGATGTCTTATGTTTTCAGTGCTTTTGGCCAAAGGGTAACCCGGATACCCTTAGAAAAAGAGAACCTGCGTCCGGTAAACCGGGAAATACAACTTGCTTTTGACAAGCATAAAGGTAGCGTGGTGCAGGTCAATGCTTTGAAGAACCCAGGGGTGGTCTGGATAAATGATCTGCATTTTAAGAGCGGCAGTATTGAATTCGATGTGAAAGGAAAGGATGTTTTGCAGGAGAGTTTTGTAGGCATTGCTTTTCATGGCAGGAATGACCATAGCTATGAAGCGGTTTATTTCAGGCCCTTTAATTTCAATGCGAAAGATAGCCTGAGAAAAGTACATGCGGTGCAATATATGGCCTTGCCAAATTATGACTGGCCTTATTTAAGGAAGACGTTTCCCGGGAAATACGAAGCCCCGGTAAAATCCTTTGTAGATCCTGATGCCTGGTTTCATGTGAAAGTGGCGGTAGCCGACCAGCTTATCCAAGTTTTCATGAACGGTGATCCGTCACCAATGCTCAAAATTTCGCCCCTCGAAAAATCCTTTAACGGAAAGGTAGGCTTTTGGGTGGGTCATGAATCAGACGGGACTTTCTCAAATCTAGTGATCACTGGGGCCCATTAGTTAAAAGGGGAAGGCTTACAGCTCTTTGTTCTTTGAACAGTCTCATCAAAAGACACTAGGTGATCAAAGCCCATTGTGCAACAACTCGTTGCACAATGGGCGGATTAGGTGGATGGCGTAATTAGTGAAAGGCATTTCAAAATAAGTAAAAATGAATAAAACTCAGGTAAGATTTGACGTTGCTTGTTTAGAGTCATTTCAGCCTGAGCCGCAGAACAACCCGCTTGCTGTAACTCTTCAATTGAAGTGCGTTTGATAGGAGTATAGGTATGAAGATGTAGACACGTCATAATCGCTAGTCGATTTCCTCCGACTAGATCATTGCTACAGCCACTTACCAAGAAAGCTGACGTTTATGAATAGATAATTATTCAAAAACTTTTCTTCAAAGATGCTATTTCTAGCTAGTTGCCTACATAGGTTAGTGTATAGATGGCGTATTATTCTTCCTCAATCAAATTTATACTGTCTTTGTTAATAAATTAAAACCAAGAATCTCCTTCTGCTACCAACACTGTATGATTTTTCTTTTCCTACCAGTCCATTATCAATTTTCTTGTAATAGACAATTTGTCTTCGTTTACTTATCCGTTGATTAAAGATACCCATGAGGCCCGTAGTTGCATTAGAGGCCTCCTGGAAAGCCGACTCGTTAATTGTATAAACTCCATTTTAAGAGCTGATCGAAGATTATTGGAATCCAGACCACTGTCAGAATTTACTAGATTTTAAAAATCTATTTCATCAATAACAGCGTCTCTTTAATTAGATTATCAATTACTATATCTTTCAAGGACCTAAGGGGCCTCTTTTAAGGTTATTTACGCGAGAAGGTGACGACGCTCCATTGAGGCAAATAGATATAGATTTGACCATTAGGCTGCGCCCAAGGTTCATAATAGGCATTTCCAGCCCCGTCCCAACCGCCAAAGGCATTATCCTGTGAACATAAGAGCTGACTCCATTGCCCTTTTCGGTACATCCAAAATGGTGCAAAGCATTATCATCAGGCCCTGGGTGGTTATAAACTACATCAATGATCACCGCTAATCCATGTTCGTAGGCGGCGTTAATGAAATGAGCTAAGTTGAAAGGGGAGCCATAAGAGGATTCCTGAGCAAAAATGAGGCTGGGTTGTTACCACAAAAGCGGACCTGAGCGTACTCATGGATCGGTAAGAGTTGAATGCCTGTAAACCCCATTTCCTTGATGTAAGAAAACTTACTTTCAATAGCTTGATAAAATAGACCAAGGTTTATTAAGGTGATCCTCTCACCCGGCAAAGGTGCCTACATGGAGTTCATAGATACTAAAGTCTTCAAAACGAGGAGTTTGGAAAGGATGCCATTCGGTCAATGTCTCTCCTGGAATAACAGAAGCATTTCGGCTACTCGGGTCTCCTCGGGTTAGTTCGGAACATCACGAGCCGCCGGGGCCAAACACTCAACGATAGTGCCATTGGGTAGAATAAGTTGATGGCAGTAGAGCTGCCAAGGTTTGTTGTCAGCAACGGTAATGCGCCAATAGCTCTTTTCATAAACGAGTGCTCTTTCAAGGAGCGTATCACTCGTTTCGTTTGCCCAATACGGCCCTTGCTCAATTAATACGGAAACTTTTTGAGCGTGAGGGGCCCAAACCCGAAAGTAGTAGCCACTATCCACATTCCATACCCCAATTCGTTCCATGAGCTTCAGGGGCTTCAAAGGTTTAATTAGCCAGCAATCAAATCAACAATCGAAAATCATTCAATACCTGTTCATGAGTAAAGATGAACCTAGTGAATTCGTGACGATTGATGTACCTTTTTGTAGATACATCCGATAAGGGGTGATCATTTCTTTTTCAGCGCCTATCAACAGGTTTTCTGCGGCAGGATGCAAAAAGATGAAGTCGTCCTTGTAGGAATATCGATGGAGGAATTCTAAAATAAAAGCCTTTTAACAGTAAAAGAAAACAATGGCTTTCCTAGTTAAAATCAATACCCTTATTTTAATCAATTAATTAAAGATAATAATCTGATTAGCTATCAGATTCAATTAATGCTAAAAGAATTGATATATACAATACTTTTGCTTTACAAATTTAAAAGTAATGTATAACAGGTATAAATACCTGAATGCTTTTATCCGTATTTATACGCTTTGGATCGCTCCATAAATTGGCAAATATTGTGCCTAATCCACGGTCTATCTTCTTTCATTAATGTTAGCTGGAAAGTAATTATTGATTTTGTCCAAAAGTTTTCGTTTAGTTAGGCAACGATAGCCTATAATTCATGTTGTAATTACACACCCTTACTGAAGTAAAAGGGTGGTCTGAATTATCTACCGAACGTTAAGTCGATTAGTCATAGTTGATGAAAGCATTGAATAGGCAATTTGTCGTCATATTAGGCAATAGATGTCGTTGAAAAGTTTTTAGTATAGTACCTATTTCATCTTAATCTCTAAATTTTATGAAAAAACAACTACCTCTTCGTTGGCAAGCTAAACTTGCCTTTCTTTTCTTTGTGTTGCTTTTACTGCACACCTCGGTTGGCTACCTTCAAGCCCAACAAATTCTTTGGCCCACCAATACGGGCGATGGCACCGTTTCCATGGTGTTTCAAAGAGATGCGTCTAATAAAGCCTCGGTTCGCTTTATTGTGGCCTCTGCTAACGGGGCTACTATTAACTCGTGCCAGGTTCGTTATAGAAAGTACACGCTCAATGGTTCATTGGAATCAAGTTATGTAGATCCACGGCCTGGTTCTGCCTCTTTAAATAACGGGTATCTTAATGGGGTTAGCTTTAACGGGATTAATTCATCTTGCCAAGTAAGCTTCACCTTAGACATCAAGGGAGGCATGTATCAGATGGAAGCCCTGGTCAACGGAAGTCAGACTTGGCGGGATTTTGGTGTGGGAGAAGTGTTTGCAATTGCTGGTCAATCCAATGCAGCTGGCTATGCTAAAGATAATAATGGCGAAGCCGAAGTTACAGCACCCAAATTTGTTCAATACAATAATACTAAAACTCAGTTTGATGGTAACGACCCAGGCTCTGCTAGTGTGGGACGGAAATATTATAAATATTACTGGGGCAAACTGGGTTCACAATTAGCAACGGCCCTTAATGTTCCCATCGCTTTTTATCAAGCCGCTTGGTCGGGTACGGCAGTACACACCTGGTATTTAAGTAGCATAGGTACGCCAACGGCCTATCCTAGTGGCTATCCTTATCAAAATTTGAAATCTGTTCTTCAAACTACAAAAAATCAAGTTGGACTTCGAGGGGTTCTCTGGCATCAGGGGGAAACGTATGATTATATGACGGGTTACAACTATAATGATGAGTTAGATGCATTGATTCAACAATCTAGAAACGATGCGGGAGCCGATATCCCTTGGGTTATTGCACGGGCTTCCTATATTGGCGGCAATCCGCAACCCGCTATAATCGATTCGCAAAATCGATTATTGACTCCTTATTTTTACGCCAATGTCTTCGAGATGCATCCGAAAGCTTTTGGTGATAATACGGCAAATGTTTACTACAAGACAAATATCTTTTCAGGCCCTGAAACCGATGGATTTACGGGAGCTAACCGATTACCAGATCAGACCCATTTAAGTGTACAAGGACAAGGACAAGTAGCTAATGCCTGGTATACCGCTTTGACTCAAACTTACGGCGGGCAAAACTTCTTTAGCTATCCTACGGCTTTGCTTAATACTCAGGCCACTACGGTGAATTCCACTACTTGCGATCCATCCAACTGTAATCTTTCCAGTGCTGTCTTAATTGGAAGTTGGAACGGGTATGCCGTAGAACTTAGACAATTGGGAGCCTATAGAGCGCTCGTTACGGTTGTACCGGGAGGTCCTAATGGAGCCAACAAATACTTCCCACGAGGTAAAAATTACTGGAATAGTATAAATCGTAATGCGGGCACGGATGCCTATTACAATTGCATCAACGTTGGAGAAACCGGGTACGGAGGATTGGTCTTCCCTTCGGAAGTAACCCTGCCCGCTGGTTATGCTGAGGGCTATGAACAAGATGGAGCACGCTACTTTTATCAAAGCAATCAACCCATTGATATCTGTGAACTTAATCAGCCTCAAACTATTGGTACCTGGAGTGGCTATACCGTTCAACTCCGTAAGTTTGATGGGTATAAGGTACTTGTTACCGTAGTGCCGGGAGGGCCCAATGGGGCTGTTAAATACTTTGCACGGGGTAAAAATTACTGGAATAGTATAAACCGTAATGCCGGTACGGATGCCTATTACAATTGCATCAACGTCGGAGAAACCGGTTTTGGAGGCTTAGTACTACCCTTTGATGTCAATTATATTCCTGCAGGTTATTTAAAAGGCACCGAAAACGACGGGGCTATTTATTATTATCAATCTAGCGGGGGACGACTTGCTGCCTCAGAAGTTACGATTGAAGCTGTAGAGCCTATGGTGATAGCTCCGAACCCTTCTACGGGTACTTTTACCGTTCAAGTGAACGTGGCTAATGAACAACCTGCTGAACTTATTGTCAGAAATCTCCAAGGAATGGTGTGGTTTAGAAAACCATTTATTGGAAAAGGCAAGCAGAGTCATGCGGTAGTTTTAGGATCTTCCGCAAAAGGTATGGCCTTCGTAAGTCTAGAAACGAATGGGAAGATGATCACCAGTAAAGTGATTATTCTGCCTTAAATTAATCATGTATCGAAATCTTCTACAACAATAGAAGTCACCTTTATAATCTGGTCATGAGTTATAGGTTTTAAGGTTGGTTACTAAGTGTATAATTAAACAGAGATCAGAAATAACTTTCCAATCAAATAGGCCGTCTCATCTTGAGACGGCCTATTTATTTCACTTCGTAGATTGTTAAAATTTCGATTGGTTCTTGTCAGTGATGATCACAATTGTCTAACCGCAGAGATTGGAAGAGAGGCTTATGCTGTCCTCTTTATTGTGCTGCTGGCAGCTCTAACTTGATTTGTATTGAGAACCATTGAGTTGACTTTCACGACGAAGAGATAAGAGTTTCGTTCGTATCTTCTGGGGTTATAGTGAATCGTTCGGGTCACGACTGGCCAGGAAGAGATATAATGATCATCTAATGGGACACCTACTAGTTACTTTAGTCAGCGTGTCTCTCGCAAATCTATTAGTTGATAATGTGTACTGCGGCCCCCGCCTTCTTCCTTAATCAATATGCCCTGGCTTTCCAGATTTTGAATATCCCGTAGGGCCGTGTCGGTGGATACCTTCGTTAGCTTCGCCCATTTTGACGTATTCAACTTTCCTTCAAACCCATCCAACAATTTGTTAAGCATGAGCTTTTGACGATCGTTGATGCTTTTACCGGAAAAAAAGGTCCAATACTGAGCTTTAGCGAGTACGGTATTCAGCGTCTCTTCAGCCGTTAGCAAGGCTCGCTCCAGACAGGATAGAAACCACTTGAGCCAGTCTGTTATATCCAAGGTTCCTTTTTGAGTCTGTTCCAGCGTCTGGTAATACGCTTTACGCTCTTTCTGAATCTGGGAGGACATGCTGTAAAAGCGTTGCGTACTTTCATCGGAGCGCGCCAGGAGTAGGTCGGTTAAGGCTCGGGCGATACGTCCATTGCCGTCGTCAAAGGGGTGAATGGTTACAAACCATACGTGAGCGATGGCCGCTTTTAGAACGGGGTCCAGGGGTAAATGCTGGTTAAACCAAGTGAGAAAAGCCTGCATCTGCTCAGGTAGCTTTTCTGCCGCCGGAGCTTCAAAATGAACCACTTCTCTACCCATAGCTCCAGACACGACCTGCATAGGACCCGTGAGCGAAGTTCGCCAGTTTCCAACGGTGATGGAATACATGCCACTGCGTCCCGTAGGAAACAAAGCGGCGTGCCAGCCAAACAGGCGATCAGGCGTTAAGGGTTGCTCATAATGCCGGGTGGCATCGAGTAGCATGTCAACAACGCCGTCCACGTGCCGATCCGAAGGAACCGAATTGCCGATGTCCAGGCCCAACTTACGAGCGATGGAGGAACGCACCTGGTCCGGGTTTAGCAATTCGCCTTCAATTTCACTGGTTTTCAAAACATCCTGCGTCAGCGTTTTAAACTCCGCCTCCTCCTGTAAAGAAAAGCCCAGACTGATCATTCGGCCCGTTAGTTTCCCCTGTTTATGACGCACGGAAGCCAGGAGCGAAGCAATGACCTCAGTCTTCCAGGTAAAAGCAGGCCACTGAGGCTGTTCATGAATATACATATTATTCACCGCATGATGTGCGGTGAATATAGCTGCTATTCACCGCATTGTCAACTCCATGTAGTCAGAGCATGAGTGACTCATGGAAGGATAAATAGTAGAATAGTGAACGCAATGAAGTATACGCTGAACGCTAGGAGAAGACACAAGTCGAAGGAGCTAATCGCGTAATTGATTAAAAAATGGGACTTTTAAAAGAGGGAACTGTTGTGCCAAGCCTCCTATGTATATCTATAAGTAATTGATAGTTAGTGTTTTATAGGAAAAGTTTATTCGTTGTCGGCGATTTCAATGCTCTTACAGCAAAGGTATCGGTGCAGGAGTAAAGACGGAAGGCTTTCATAAAACCCACTTGCCAGTCTTCATGGGAGGTATTTTGTTCGCCAGCGAGAAGTAGCCGCAACAATGGGTCACACTATTTTTATCCCTTCTATATAATCTAGCATTAAAAATCGATAACCAAAGCTGCTTAAGCAAAAGCGTAGTTGTGCTGTTGGGTCATCTCGCTCGGTTAGAACAATTTAGTAGGCATGGCTTCTGATGAATTAGGGAGCAACGACTTGATTACTATCTTTCCCTTCAGAGTAGTGGCAGCAACGATTCACCCTAGGGGGAACTACGGATGGTGAAGTTAAAATAATGCGGAGGAAGGAGCTTTTTCTGCCCTGTTTATTAGGATTTCGTATCTTAATTTGCAGGCTGTCTCAGAATGGACAAAGGCCAAGCTACTGCTATAGACCAAGCGATAGTTGTCTTTTTTAATCGGACTGCTCCATTTCATTTAAATGGATATCGCCACCTCCCTTACTAAACCTAACTATGAAAGAAACCATTGGCTGGGTAGACCGGCTTCGGGTACTGGCCTGTTTTTTAGTGATTTTGTCCCACTGCTGCGATCCCTTTGTCGCCAAGTTTGATGCCGACCGCGAATCTTTTCTAACGGGCGTAGCCATCGGCAGTTTAGTCCGGCCCTGCGTCCCCTTGTTTGTGATGTTGACGGGCGTTCTACTATTCCCCGTAACCAATAGTGTAAGCGAATTCTACAAAAAACGGATCGGACGGATCCTGATACCCCTGGTGTTCTGGTCGCTCGTACTGCCCATCCTTTTTTATGTGTATCTCAACTTCATCAACCCCGGAACCATGAATCCGGCGATTGATAAAACCGATCATACCTGGCCCGCGACCGTACGCAAGCTCTACACCTTTGTCTTCAATTTCAACTTCGCCACCATTCCGTTGTGGTATCTGTACATGCTAATCGGCCTGTATTTAATCATGCCGATTTTCAGCGTTTGGCTACAGCAGGCGTCTAAAAAAGACGTGGAAGTTGTCTTGAAAGTCTGGGCTATATCCCTGGTACTCCCTTACATGAAAATGGTAGCTCCGGTACTGGGCTATGCGGGCAATTACGGCAACAAGGGAATTTTGGGGGTATGCGACTGGAACGATTACGGTACCTTTTATTACCTATCGGGATTTATCGGATATCTGGTGCTGGCGTATTATCTGGTTAGGTATCCATTAAACTGGACCTGGAATCGAACGTTAGCTATTGGCATTCCCCTGTTTCTGGTTGGCTATGCCAGTACGGCGGGTGGGTACGTGCTCATGCAACAATCGTTTCCCGGCAATTACGCCTATCTGGAAATTGTTTGGTATTTCGCCGGTATCAACGTTTTCCTCATGACATTCCCCCTATTTCTCTTCGTTCAGAAAGCAAAAGCCAGCCCTTCCGCCGGGTGGTCACGTCTGGCCTATCTGACGTTTGGGATGTATTTGTGCCATTTCATTTTTGTGGATGTCATGTATGATCTTTTGGGTGCTCTGGGTTCATGGCCACCGGTGATACACATTCTGGGGATGGCCCTTTCGGTTTTTGGCATAAGTTATCTGATTGCCCGGCTTATGGATCAGTTCTCGCTGACCCGACGATTCATTCGGTAAGGGACTGGAACAGTCTTTGTAAGGTTAGGCGAACAGATAAAACGCTAATATCATGGATAGTATCAATCAACAGCAACCTGAAAAGAATAAGGAAGATTTAGCAGGGAACGAGGCCGGAAAGAAAATCAACGAACTGGCCGAAAAAAACAGCACCTGTCATTTCTGTACCCGAATCACGAGCGGTCAACCGCTGAAAGTACGCCCGATGTCCGTACAGGAAGTCGATGAATCGGGCAACTTCTGGTTCCTGAGTGCCGATGACAGTAACAAAAACGCGGATATTCAGGCCGACCCCTACGTTCACCTATTATTCCAAGGCTCTGCCCATTCTGATTTCCTGAGCGTATACGGTCGGGCAACCATTTCTAAAGACAAGGAAAAAATCAAAGAACTCTGGAATCCCATTTTAAAAGCCTGGTTTACCGAAGGTGAAGACGATCCCCGCATTACGGTTATTCAGGTAGCCGCTCAGGAAGGTTATTACTGGGACAACAAACACGGTAATGCCGTGGCTATGGTCAAAACAGCCGTAGGAGCCCTGGTGGGTAAGACACTGGACGATTCGATTGAAGGAAAACTGAAAGTTTAATAATTGGATAATATACCCGAGAAACGTCCGGCAAGAGCTTCTTGTCGGACGTTTCTTGTTTAAAATAACCACAGTTCATAATGAGGTTTGCAACACGCCTGTTCCGTACTGCGTAAAGGTTACAAAAAGCTCGGAGAGAGCAACACCAAACGGAACGTAAGCGTATGAACCTTATTTTTGGCCGCGCGTGGGCGGGTCGGCTCCCATTTTTGATCTTTAGTACGCTGACGATGGCGTGTTCCAAGGACAACACCGAGATCACAACGAACACTGGTAACGCAGTAACCATCGACAGTGTCGCTACCACTTCCACTAGTCCCGAAGGTAACACCGACCGGGCCGTCAATGCCGAGGATCTGCTGGCTAATGCCACTTTTTCCTCGGTAGTTAGCATTGCATTTGGATCGAGTGTTACTATCTCTAATCCGTTGGCGGGGAAGGGGGTAGAGGTCACAGAAAGTAACGGCGATGTGATCATCACCTCTACCGTTGCAGAAGTGGCTTACATACTGAGTGGTGTCAATAACAATGGTTCAGTGAAAATTTACAGCGATAAAAAATTCAAGCTTACCCTGAATGGCCTGACGCTAACGAATACGGATGGTCCGGCTTTGAATATCCAATCCAGCAAACGAGCGTTTATTGTACTGGCCGATCAGACTACCAATATCCTGACCGATGGTGCAACGTACGCTGCCAACGCTACGGAAGATCAAAAAGCTACTCTGTTTAGTGAAGGACAGCTGATCTTCAGTGGCCAGGGAAGCCTGAGTGTGCAGGGAAATTACAAACACGCCATTTGTAGTGATGATTATGTCCGCATTATCAGTGGAACCCTCTCCATACCCAGTGCAGTATCGGATGGCATTCACACCAATGAAGCGTTCATTGCCGACGGCGGGACCGTAACCATGACGACGAAGGGTGACGGGATTCAGTGTGAAGAGGGCTACGTCGTCATCAACGACGGGACTTTTACCATCAACGTGGCCGACAAGGGAATTGCGGCGTCTTATGATACCGATACCAGCATCGACCCGTACCTGACGATCAATGGCGGAACGATCAACATCACTTCAACGGCGGGGGAGGGTATTGAAAGCAAAAGCGTACTAACCATCAATAGTGGCAACATTTCGGTAAAAACCTTCGATGATGGATTGAATGCAGGTACCTTCATTTACATCAATGGTGGGACCGTTTATGCGAACAGTTCGTCGAACGATGGAATAGATTCCAACGGCAAGCTGACCGTAACGGGTGGAAAAGTAGTATCCATTGGAGCCGCCGCCCCCGAAGAAGGTTTTGATTGCGACCGAAATACGTTTAAAATCACCGGTGGCATCCTGGTCGGTATGGGCGGAGCGACGAGTACGCCAACGGCTTCCGTCAGTACGCAGCCTTCTGTCATTATGGGCGGCGGTTCAGCTAATCAACTGTTGCATATTGAATCGAATGAGGGAGCAGAGGTACTGACACTTCAACTTCCCAAAACCTTCACAACGCTGTTGTTTTCCAGTCCAAAGCTTAAAATGGGTCAGTCGTACCGGGTATATAGCGGAGGGAGTATAGACGCGAGCACTACTTTTAACGGGCTTTATACGAGCGGAACGTATACAGTGGGGACCCAATCCGGCAGTTTTACGGCGAGTACAATGGTAACGAATGCTGGCGGAAACACGGGACGGTAACAACGCAAGTCCCCTTGAACTTTTTCGAAGTTCAAGGGGACTATAAGCAGACGAATCTACTTACAAAGCCGCCGCCTGTTTGTTGTATTTGTTGCGATAATCGAGAGGCGTCATGCCCGTTGTCTTCTTAAAAATCACCCGAAAGGCTTTCGTATCCGAGTAGCCCACGTCGTACATCACTTCGTTGATGTTTTTACGGCTCACTTCAAAACTCTTCTTGGCAGCTTCGATTTTGACCCGCTGCATGTATTCATTAACTGTATTCCCCGTCGCCTTTTTGAAGCGTCGTTCCAGACTGCGGCGGTTGATGGCCAGCCGATCCGATAATTGTTCGACGGTGATGCGTTCCGTAAAATTAGATTCGATAAAGTCCTGAGCTTTGCGTACCAGTGCATCCTCGTGATCTTTCTGTCCCTGAAACATCATGAACGAAGACTGACTGATCCGGTCAATTTCAATCGCAAAAACTTTGGCCGAAAGAATGGCCAGTTCGCGACCCGCGTACTTTTCGATCAGGTGTAAAATCAGGTTTTGGTACGAGAAAGCTCCACCGCTGGAGTAAATGCCCTGTTCGTCCGTAATAATTTTTTCGGTTAACAGCTCGACATCCGGAAACATTCGGCGGAAATCATTAGCCGCCATCCAGTGCGTAGCACACTTACGCCCCCGTAACAAGCCCGTCGAAGCCAAGATGAATGCTCCCATACACAGACTGGCCACCTCCGCACCCTGTTGATACTGCTGCGTAATCCAGGGAATGAAGCGTTTATTTTTTTCTACCGCCTCTTCAATATTGCCATCTACTGCCGGTATGATGATGAGATCCGTATGCGTGATTTCCTCCAGCAAGTGATCGGCGTGGACGGTAAAAAGGCCGCCACTCACGGGTGTTTCCCGGCAGAGACCTACCAGCTGTACCTTAAACAGGGGCGGCTGTCCCTGCATTTTCACGAATGCGTTCACCTGGGTTAACAGTTGGCGAGAGCCCTCCAGACTTCCTAAAATAGCCCCTTGCGGCACCAGAATAGAGATATGCTTCATGGGAGTAAAACTAGGGAAAAAACCTGTCGCAATCAACCCTACAGATGGACGGATTTACACCCCGCTCGTCAATGGAGGAGACGCTACTTTTGCCCCGAAACTGCTCGGGAAAAGAAATTAACGTTACTCGTTGGATGACCGGTTCTTTGGCGATACACGGCTGCTTTCCCCAGTTGGTCTGAATTAAATTCCTTTCCTTATTTAATGTTCCTTACGTATGTTCACGGCACATCCCTATCTCAACTTTCCCGGTACTACCGAAGAAGCCTTCCGCTTTTACCAAAGCGTATTTGGTGGCGAATTTCTGACGTTAATACGCTTTAAAGACACGACTGAAGTCACAAACGTCCCCGAAAATGAGCAGCATAAGTTGATGCACATCGCCTTGCCGCTGGGCAAGGGTGGCGTCATTCTGATGGGTACGGATGTGCTCGATTCCATGTGTCATACCCTGGTTCCGGGTAATCAGATTTCCCTTACGCTCACGCCGGATAGCCAAGCCGAAGCCCAGCGATTGTTCGAGGGGCTTTCCGTGGGAGGTAAGGTAAGCGTACCCCTGGAGCCTTCGTCCTGGGGTACAATCTTTGGCATGCTAACCGACGCCTATGGCATTCAATGGATGATCGACTATACACCGGAATCCTAATCAGATGTACCATTCCACAGCCCAGAGGACGTCCAATAAGTCTTCTGGGCTATTTTTATTACGACTATGGAGACTAATCATTCGACGATACTGAGAAAAAGGAGTAAGCACAACGATAAAAACCAAGTAGTAGTCATACTCTCGTCTGCTTCGGTATGCCCGGCAAAGCAAAAAAATACGCTTAAAATCGTTTCAAATAATTCTTTGATTTCTACGAATTCCTTGCTTAATTAGCTCTTCCCCTCAGGCAAGAGCCGCAGCTTTCCTTTGGCATTGTACGCATTCAGTACCTTAATTCTTTACGTTACCGGAGTCCGTTGAAAATCCTTCCCCAGCGTAGGCGGCTCCCGTGTAAACGTACGAGCAAACGTAGTCTAGTTCCTTCTCAAAGGATCTAGGTTATGGCAGTTGTCTAGTTTTCGATTGCAACGACTTACTTAACCAATACTTCTACTTATGCGTCTCCTGACTGAAGAAGTACTGCTGCAGCTCGCCTCCGAAGGCCATGCAAATGCCTTTGCGGAATTGCATGACCGCTACCGGCCGCTTCTGTACCGTTTTGTGTATTCCATCGTGAAATCGTCGGATGTAACGAAAGACATTTGTCAGGAAGTATTTCTGCGGATTTGGGAAGATCGGGGTCGGCTACCGGAAATCAGTGCCTTCAAATCGTATCTGCTGACAGCTGGTAAAAACCTGAGTCTCAACGTTCTGAAAAAAGTCTTATCGGAAGAAAAAAACCTCAGCTCCTTCGTTAAAACGTATGAACAAACCTCATCATCCGTAGATGATGAATGGCAGACGATTGAATACCAGCGGTTTATTCAATCGGTACTAGCCACCTTACCGAATCAGAGTCGGCGGGTTTTTGAACTGTGCCGTCAACAGGGACTTTCCTACGAAGAAGTCGCCGCTGAACTGGGCGTTTCCCGCAACATCATCAAAAAACACATGGTACGTTCGATGAAAGTATTGAAAATCGCCGTCGAAAAAGACCTGGGCATCACATTCAGCGTGCTGGCAACGGTTCTTTTCGAAGGATAAAAAGGAACGGTATCCCAATTATTTTAACGGGTAAGGGGACCTTTCGGGTGCTCTTCACTTGTCTTACCCCCGCAACCTCAACCTCCGAAGCGGAGATCAACCCTCTTATTGCTTATTCATGGAAGAAAACAAGGTCTTACGCCAGAAGCTCGTCGAGCGATACATACAGTCGAAAGCCAGTTTGCCGGAACTGGAAACCTTCATCGAACTCTATAAACAAGGTGAGCTGGAACAGGTGCTGGATGAATACCTCGAACAGCAGATCGAAGCCAGCGAGTCCGTCACCTTCCGTCCGAAACCCACGCGAGTAAAAACACTTTGGGCCGCCTGTCTTACGCTGGCCCTGGTCAGTGGGGGAGTCTTCTACGCCCGTCCGTACTTTCGCTCGCCCGTACCCACCCATTACACGCAGGTACGTACGCAGAATCAGGGCATTCGGAAAGTCAGTCTGTCGGATGGCTCAGTGATCTGGTTGAATCGAAACAGTAGCTTGCGGTACGCTGATCCCTGGCAGGGTGATACCCGTGAAGTGCAAATGCAGACCGGAGAAGCGTATTTTCAGGTGGCCAAGAATAGAAAACATCCCCGGTTCATTGTCCGAACGCCCGATCAACTGACGGTAGAGGTAAAAGGCACGCAATTCAATGTACGCACGCAAAAGGGTAGTACCCGTGTTTTTCTTGAAGAAGGAAAAGTGGCCCTCAAGAAAGAACAGCAAGTCGCCGAACTTTCCCCCGGACAATTAGCCACCTATGACCAACAACGCCTTACCGTTCAGTCCGCGAAAGGAGACGTATGGCTGGCCTGGAAGAATGAACTGTTCGTGTTTGACGATGCTACGCTTACCGAAATTGCCCGTGTACTGGAGGCATATTATGACATCCATGTCGTGATTCAGGATCATCTCGATCATCTTAAATTCACCGGCAAACTTTCGCAAAAGAATCTAGGGCAGGTACTGAAAATTCTGGCCCGTACCCTCGATGTGGAAATTATCCAGCGAAAAGGGTTGGTGACCATTCGCGAAGCCAGTGGGACGGCCGTTCCGGCTGAATAAAAAACGTCTAGGTATCACAAAGGCCGTTGCAGTACTACGCTGTAACGGCCTTTTTCTATCGTATCTAAAGATTGGCCTTCGAAATAATATTTTGCCTTTTTGGGTTTTATCAAAATTTGTATTATATAAACAAAGATTATAACCTATTAAATAAAATGAAAAATCTTTAATGACAGGGGGACCTTAGTCCGGGGGTATGGTTGTCTTACCGCTGAAGTACGACCATTCTCATTTCGCAAACCATTGGCTACCTATGGGATTACTACTACGAAGGAAGAGCAGCGGATTAGTCGGATTACTGATAACCGGAATCGTTTGTTCGGCTGCGGGACAAACCCCGGCGTACTTTGCCCGAGCGGAGGCCGAAAGGGAAGAGCGGCCCCGGCCCGCCACCCCGGCTACGAAAGGGCTAACGGAAGTTTTTCAGCAATTGGAAAAGAAGTACCATGTACAGTTTGCCTACCAGAAGAAGCTGGTGCAGGACAAACGTATACAGGCAACCGTTGGTGCTGGCAAACGTAGTCTGGAGGAAAATCTGCAGCAGGTACTCTCACCCCTAAACCTAACGTATGAAAAAATTGGCGAGACCTATATCATTTCCGAGCGGATTCGGGAATCGGTGGAGTCTAAAAAAACTTCGAAAGCAGAAATTAAAGTAAAAGGGAAAGTTACGGCCAAAGACGGTAGTGAATTGCCCGGCGTAAACGTGCGAGTGAAAGGAACGGGCATCGGAGCCGTAACGAATGGCCAGGGCGAATACCTGATTACGGCCCCCAGCGAGACCAGCGTTCTGGTGTTTTCGTTTATTGGCTACACGAGTCAGGAAATTGCCGTAGCGGGCAAAACCACTATTGACGTTATCCTGGAAAATGAGACCAAACAATTGACGGAAGTAGTGGTGACGGCCGCTGGTATCGAACGGAAGGCCAACGCTTTAGGGTACTCAGTCAGTACGCTCAGCACGACCGATCTAGCCCAGAAAAACGAACCTGATCCCGTACGGGCCCTAGCCGGAAAAGTAGCCGGGGTCAACGTCCAGGGTGGGGGCGGTGTGGCGGGCGGGGCCACGAATATTACGATTCGGGGAAATTCGTCGCTGGGAAATAATAACCAGCCGCTGTACGTCGTCGATGGGGTACCCTTCGATAATTCGACGTTTGCCCCGGTAACCGGCAACAACCAAACGCAGAGCAACCAGAGTACGGCCAGTCGGGCCTTCGACATTGACCCCAACAACATCCAGAGTATGACCGTACTGAAAGGAGCCGCCGCGGCGGCCCTCTACGGATCGCGGGCGGCGAACGGGGCCATCATCATTACCACGAAAGCTTCAGCCAAGAAGAGCCGGAAGGGTACAGAAATCACGTACAACACCTCTTATTCCGCCGAAACGATCGCCGGATTGCCCGAGTATCAGCAATTGTACGGGCAGGGAACCAACGGCGATTACCGAAGTGCCGTGTATGGTTCATCGGGTTCGGCCTACAGTACGCGGGCGACGATTCCGCATCCGCTGGCCCGGGCTGGTTTTTCAGCCGCCGATTTTCCGCAGTTCTATGAAGCCGATGGCGTTACGCCCGTGCAGGTACCGTACCGCTCGTACGCGGGAAAAAACCAGCGGGATTTCTTTCGCACCGGCTCCGTTTACGAAAATGCGTTGACGGTGAATAGTGGTAGCGAAAAAGGAAACTTTACGGTGGGCCTGAGCCGTACGACCAACCAGGGTATTGTTCCGGGTAATGAGATTGCCCGTACGTCCATCAACGTTGGTGGAAATGCCCGGCTGGATAACAAATTTTACGTGCGTGGAACCATCAATTACGTCATGACGGATCAGAAATCGCCTCCGATTGGCGGGAGCGGTTCGATCATGAGTACGATGTATTATTTGCCGACGAGCTATGATCTGACGGGTTATCCCTACGAAAATCCCAACACCGGAGCCAATGTGTACGATTACGCGGGGGTTGACAATCCCTACTGGTCTATCCGACACAGTCCGGCGACCAGTAACGTGGACCGGTATTACGGAAACTTTGTACTCGGTTTTGACCCCTTAAGCTGGCTGAACATTCAGAATACGGCGGGTTTCAACGCCTACACGGATCGTCGGGTGAGTGTACTGGGCAAGGGCTCATCAGTATACGCCAACGGTACCATCAATACGGATAATATCTACCGACAGGAACTAGATAATACCTTGCTGGTGACGATCACGAAAACCATTAAGCAGGATTTTTCATTGCGGGCCATTTTCGGCAATAACATCAACCAGCGGATGACCGACCGCTCGGCCTTTGTCGGTACCAATATCATCACGGCTGGGATCAATAACATCAACAATACCTCGACGATTACCCTGGGAAGCCTGCCTAATAACCGGGCGATGATCCGGCAGCGGTTTTACGCGTTCTTTACGGATATTACGCTGGATTACAAGGGCTTTGCTTCGCTGAATATTGTGGGGCGGAATGACGTATCCTCCACGCTGCCGCCGGAAAATCGCAGCTACCTATACGGGGGTGTAAATGGTTCGTTCATCTTTACCGAAGCCTTCGGACTCAATAGTCCCATTTTGAATTTTGGTAAAGTTCGCGTGGGCTATACGCAGGTGGGGAATGAAGCTCAGCCGTACCAGACCGTAAATGTGTTTAACGCCAACGCGAGTGCGGGGGATCTGGACGCTCCCTTTTCCAATCCGGTCCAATCCAATGTGAGTACGATGACGCTGGGTGACGTGTTATCCAACGCCCGGTTGAAGCCGGAGTTCATCACGGAATTTGAAGCCGGTACTGAGCTACAGTTCTTTAACAACCGCCTTTCCATTGATTTGACGTATTACCACAAACGTAGTACCTCGCAGATTTTTACCGTAAAGTCCGCGCCATCGACGGGTTTCACGGATCGCATCATTAATCTTGGCCAAACCTCCAACAAGGGAATTGAGCTGGGAATCAGTGCAACGCCCGTATCGTTAGCTTCGGGTTTCCGCTGGAATATCAACGCCAACTTCACCCGTAACCGGAATAATGTGGATGATCTGGGGGGCTTTGCTCAATTGGTGTACGGAAACAATATCCACATTGCCGGACAACCCTACGGGCAGATATACGGCAGTCGATACGCCCGCGATAGCGAGGGGAACATTCTGGTGAATCCCCAGACGGCTAAGCCCATTGCGGCCGCTACGAGCGGACCCATTGGTAATCCCAATCCCAAATTCATTGTGGGCCTGAACAACAGCTTTTCCTACAAACGCATCACGTTTGATGTACTCTTCGACTGGAAACAGGGTGGAGCGATTTACTCGACCAACATCGGGAATGCTCTGTCGCGGGGCGTAACCCGCGATACGGAAAACCGCGAAACGCTCTGGGTTGGACCGGGTGTACTAGGCAACGTGAATACGCTGGAACCCATCCTGGATGAAAGCGGCAACAAAATTCCCAACAACACAGCCCTGACGGTCATCGACTACTTCTTCAGTGGTGGCTACGGTCCGGGAGGAATTGGCGAGGGCTACGTGTTCGACGCGACCGTATTTCGGTTGCGGGAGCTGTCGCTGGGCTATCAGCTGCCCTCCAATATCCTGCAAAAAACGCCCTTTGGCTCCGTATCCATTTCCCTGAGCGGCCGAAATCTCTGGTACAAGGCTCCTAACACCCCGAAGTACATGAATTACGATCCGGAAGTAAGTACGGGAGCGGCCAATAACGCGGGTTTCGATTCACTCGGCGTACCCACCACCCGCCGATTCGGTGTTAACCTGAGAGCCAGTTTTTAACGTAATGCAAACCACAGGTATCATGAACGGAACGCATCGTCCTATCTCGTTTTTAGTCGCTTTTGTATTGATCCTCACGACGAGTGCCTGCAAGAAATTTGTTGACATTAATGGCGACCCTAATAACCCGACGGAACCAAACCTGAGTCTGTTACTATCGGGTACGCAGGTATCGATTGCGGGCAATTTTACGGGCATCAACAGTGGAGGGTCGGCCGTGGTTCAGCACTGGGGCTCGGGGAACCTGAACCGCTGGGATCAGTCGGGAGGTACTTTTTCTTCGTCCTGGTCCGGCTTCTACACCGGGGCCATTCCCGATTTGGAAACGATCATTAAAACCGGTACTGAGCAGCAGCAGTGGGGCTACGTCAGCATTGCGAAACTACAGAAAGCCTATCTCTACAGCATCATGGTGGACGTATGGGGCGACATTCCCTATACGCAGGCGGGTGGAAGCTATACCGACCCGGTTTTTGATAAGGGACAGGATATTTACAACAGCCTCTTCACGCTGATTGACGAAGCCCTGGCTGACATGGAAAAAGGCTTTACGGTTACCAGCAGTGCTGATTTGTTTTACCAGGGCTCGAAGGAACGCTGGCAACGCATGGCTTACTCGCTGAAACTGAAAATGTTCAATCAGATTCGTCTAGTTGACCCGGCCCGGGCCGAGCAGGGCATTCGGACGCTGCTTAGCAGCGGTGTCCCGCTCATGACGGAGAATGCTCATGATTTCACCTTCCGCTATGGTAGCAATGTGACGCCCAACTCCCGCCATCCCTGGTACATCAACTCCTACAATACCAGTCGGAGTGGTTATATGAGTATGACCTTAATTAACCGCCTCAAGCAACAGGATGATCCTCGTTTGCGGTATTACATATTCCGGATGCGGTCCAATGCTGGTCTGGCCAACGC
The DNA here is from genome assembly GCF_002943425.1 of Siphonobacter curvatus. Lineage (NCBI taxonomy): Bacteria > Pseudomonadati > Bacteroidota > Cytophagia > Cytophagales > Cytophagaceae > Siphonobacter > Siphonobacter curvatus. The sequence goes on along the minus strand of NZ_PTRA01000004.1, from coordinate 270,883 downwards.
CACCAACGGCGATGGGTACTACGGACGGTATCCGGGCGATGGAGCGGCTTCCCCCGCCGACCACAGTACGCGGGCTATTTCTGGCATTTATCCCGCCGCGGGTTTGTACGACAACGGGACCATTGCGACATTGACTTCCGCCAATCAGTTGTTGAACAACGAAGGAGCCAGTGCCGGTACAACGGCCAATTCTTTCCGGATTGCCTTGTTTACGTCGGGCGATGGAACGGGAGCGGGTATTCTGCCGCTGATTACCAATGCCATGGTCAACTTCATCCGGGCGGAAGCGGCCCTGACGCTGAATACGGGCGAAGATGCCCGCAAACTGTTGCTTGATGCCGTAACGGCTCAACTCACGAGCGTCAGTACGCTTTCGGCCAGTAATAAAGGAAACGCCATTCCGGCCGCTACCATCACGGGCTTTATTACCCGCTTGGGCCAGCAGTACGATGCCGCTGATGCCGCGGGGAAGATGCAATTACTGATGATGCAAAAATGGATTGCCCTGTACGGCAACGGCGTTGAAGCCTACAACGATTACCGCCGGACGGGTCTACCGCAGCTCGAAGATCTGGTGTCGCCCCTGGATACGTTCCCCTTCCGCTTCTACTATTCCGAAACAGAAATGACCTCCAATGCTTCGGTGATCGCCAATCGGGATGCCGTGCAACGGGCTCAGCAGCTAACGCCGGTGTTTTGGGATAAGTAGGGTTTGAAAGGCTTATTGGGCTAAAATAAGCTGATCCTATAATAGGTTGATCTTTTGGTCCGCATGGAATGCTTAGGGGCTACTAGTCAGCCGTCGCTCAAGGACAAGTCCCGATCTATTTACAAGGACCTATTTAGAAAACGAAGCAAACCCCTAACGACCCTTCATTTGACGCTTTTATAAACCGCTGAAACGTTTAAACTCCAGTAATAAACGGCATTTGATGAAACCATATTCTATGAACAAATACCTGATTTACGCAATCCTGACGACGCTCGCGGCTTTGGCTTCCTGCAAAACCGTCGATTACGATTGGGAAAACTATACGACTACGGCCACGCCCAAGGCTACGCTGAATCTGCAAACATCCGCTTTGCCGACGGTGCAGACGGCCAAGGTTTCCTTTTTCAACCTGAAAGATCCCAACTTCGCTACCAGTCAAGTATTCGAATGGACCCTGGATGCGAATAACATTGGGGATAGCCCGGTACAATCCATTGATGTATACGTGAGCTATAACAAGCGGGAATCGAGTCCGCCGGCGTATCCCATTACGCTATCCCTGGCCGGGGTACAGCCCACGGAACGGCAGTTTCCCTTACCGAGTACGGTGGCCAAAACGGATATTTTGTACGAATCGGTTACGCAGTTTCCCAAGACCTACCGCTTCACCCCGACGCAACTGGCTCAGATTACCAACACCGACCTGAGTAAGGTGGCCGTTAATGATTATTTTCTCTTCAAGTTCATCCTGACGATGCAGAATGGAAAACGCATCGTCCAGTTTCAGGACAATGCCTGCGACGAATCCCGGGGGGAACCCTGTGACTGCCGGATCGGTGTACGCTTCAAAAACCAGTAAATGAGTACCTATTCTTCAAAGCTTGTACCAAACGCTAAACAATCAACGCATCTAATTGATCACTAGCCTATGTTTAAACGTCTGATTTTCATTTTGGTTTGCGTAAGCGTGCACGTGAGCTGGGCTCAGGTGCCGACGCCTAAAGAACATTTTGGTTTTGCCATTGGCGACGATTATCACTTGGCCAATTACACGCAAACGGAGGCGTATTTCAAGAAAGTGGCTCAGGCCGTACCCAATCTGGTGAAGCTACAGGTTATTGGCAAGACTGAAGAAGGCCGCGATCAGATCATGATGATTGTAACGTCCGCGGACAACCATAAAAAGCTGGATCGGTATAAGGAAATCTCTACCAAAATGGCTCGTGCCGAAGGGCTGAGTGAGGAGCAAGCCCGGGCGATGGCCGCGGAAGGAAAAGCCATTGTCTGGATCGACGGCGGTATTCACTCGACGGAAATGGTCGCTACGCATCAGCTCATCGAAACATTGTATCAGGTCACAACCCGTACCGATGCCGAAACCAAGCGAATTCTGGATAATGTGGTGATTCTCTTTACGCACATCAATCCCGACGGGCAGGAACTGGTGGCCAACTGGTACATGCGGGAAAAAGATCCAACAAAACGCAAAATGGAAACCATTCCCCGGCTGTACCATAAGTACATCGGTCACGACAACAACCGTGATTATTTCATGCTCAACATGAAAGAATCGCAAAACGTAGGTCGGCAGTTATTCGTGGAATGGATTCCGCAAATCATGTACAACCACCACCAACGGGGTCCGGCGGGGTCGGTTTTAGCGGGTCCACCGTACCGCGATCCCTTCAACTACGTCTTTGATCCGATGATGGTAACGGGTATTGACGCCCTGGGTGCGGCGATGTACAACCGCCTGAACGCCGAGAAAAAGCCCGGCTTTACCCGCCTGAATGGATCAAGCTTTTCAACCTGGTACAACGGTGGATTACGGACGACGACTCACTTTCACAACATGATTGGTTTGCTGACGGAAATCATCGGCGGCCCAACGCCCGAAGAGGTACCGCTAGTACCTAGTCGATTGATCCCCAATAACAATACGCCCAACCCCGTCACGCCGCAGAAGTGGCATTTCAAGCAATCCATCGACTATTCGGTTTCGCTGAACTTCGCCGTACTGGATTACGCCGCCCGCAACAGCGATCACCTGCTGTATAACATTTATTCGATGGGGAAAAACTCCATCGAGCGGGGCAGCTCCGATTACTGGACGCCGTACCCTAAACGTATTGAAGCGATTAATACGGCCTACCAGGCCGACCAGGCCAAGACCCGTGGGGCTCGCGGGGGCGGTGTAGCGGCCGCTGCCGCAGACCCCATGGGTTGGGGGTCGCGGAGTGCGGGTATGCCGCTTAAATTTTATGAAAGCGTCATGCGGGATCCGCTCTTACGGGACCCGCGGGGATACATCATTCCTGCCAACCAGGCCGATTTTGCTACGGCCACCAAATTCGTCAATGCCCTCATCCGTACCGGCATTGGTGTAGAAAAAGCAACGGCAGATTTCACCGTTGCCGGGAAGAAGTATCCAGCGGGTTCGTTCATTGTGAAAACGGCTCAGGCCTTCCGCCCGCACATCATTGACATGTTTGAACCCCAAAACTACCCCAACGACTTCCAGTATCCCGGTGGCCCTCCAATTCGTCCGTACGATGCCGCCGGATGGACGCTGGCGTATCAGATGGGCGTCACGTTTGACCGCATGCTGGAAGGCTTCGACGGCCCGTTCCAACGCCTGCCCTACGGAGAATTACAAACGATTCCAGCCAAAGTAGCCGCGGGTTCCGGGGGGTACGTGCTAAGTACGAAAATGAATGACGCGTTCCTGGCCGTGAATGATCTTCAGAAAGCGGGTGTGGAAGTATTCCGAATTACACAAGGATCGGAGATGGGCAATTTTTACGTACCCGCCAGTGCCAAAGCCAAGGCGACGCTGGATCAGGTTGCTCAAAGTGCTGGACTTCGAGTGACGGGGCTTTCCAAAAAACCGACGCAGGCGATGGAAAAAGTAAAACCCCTACGCGTTGCCTTGTGGGATACGTACGGCGGCTCGATGCCCTCAGGCTGGGTACGCTGGTTGATGGAGCAATATCATTTTCCCTGTAACGTCGTTTATTCGAAGGAGATTGACGCGGGTAATTTGAAGAACAAGTATGACGTCATCGTATTCGTAACCCGGGCCATTCCAGTGTATCGCGGAGCGGATAATGATCCCTACGCCGCTTTCCGGACGGAAACGAAAGAAGAGGAGATTCCGTCTGAGTTTCATCCTACCATGGGACGGATTACGGCTAACCAATCCATCGCTCCACTGAAAGCGTTCCTCGAAGCAGGCGGAAAAGTAGTCACGATTGGTTCGAGCACGAACCTGGCCTATCACCTCGGGTTACCGGTACGCAGTGCCTTGTCCGAGCTGACCGCTACGGGTGAGGAACGGGAATTACCCAGCGGCAAGTACTACGTACCCGGCAGTATTCTGCGGGTCAGTGTCGATTCTACAGCGAAAGCCAGCTGGGGATTGCCCGGTCAGGCCGATGTGTATTTTGACAATAGCCCCGTCTTTCATCTGAGTTCGGAAGCCGTTGCCAAAGGTCAATTGACGCCGTTAGCGTGGTTTCCCAACAATAAACCTTTACGCAGTGGCTGGGCCTGGGGTGAAGCCTATCTGCAGGATGGCGTAGCCGCGTTTGAAGCCAAAGTGGGTCAAGGAAAACTGTACGCCTTCGGACCCGAAATTACGTTCCGGGCTCAGTCGCACGGAACCTTCAAATGGTTATTTAATCAATTATACTAAACACCGTTTTTACGATCGAAAGGCTTCAATTCCGCAAGGGTTGGAGCCTTTTTTATTGCGTTCATTCTGTTGGAAGCATCGGCACAGGAGGTAATAAGTGTGTCGTTTCCCCGCAGGGCATACGGGGTTACTGACGCTGAGCACCTTCGGGGTTGAGGGATACGACTGAAAAGGGAAACCACTGGTTCAAGCTTTTAAGCTTGGCTAATAAATCTCCTGGAAAATAGTTCTAATCCCTACTGCTACAAAACGCATCGCTGAGTTTCAGAAATTGCCGGGGCGAAACGCCTGTGTAGTACTGGAAATCTTTGATGAGATGACTTTGATCGTGATAGCCGTACTGTTCAATCAATTCAAACCAGTTGACGGATGCCTCTGAGCGATTCGTCAGCGTATGCAGGACTTCCTTAAAACGAAGAAACCGCAGCAATTCTTTCGGCGAATAACCCACGTATTTTTTGAAGCGTAACTGTACGGTACGCTCAGTGCGGTTCGTTTCTGCGGCGATGATTTTTACCGGACTTACCACGGGCGAATGAAAAGCCGCTGCGTGCGTGAGTAAAGGCACCGCTTCAGCTTCGTCGGGAGCCAGGCGTGAAACGAGATAAGAATTAAGGTATTCAAGCCGCTGGTGAGTATCGGGAAACGAAGCCAGGGTCTGCCAAAGCTCTTCGAGTTGCTGGGTTTGGGCCAGAAGCTTCGATTCAGACCATTCTTCCAGATTCAGGTTTTGCATCGATTGAGCCAGGAGCCGATAAAAACCGTTATGGGTAAAATTAATAATCAGAAGATCGGCGTTGGCCCGCAACTCATACGTCAGCATATGACGTAACGGACCCAGAATAAAAATTTTCTGAATGGATCGATCCAACTGGTTGCCAAACGAAAATCGTATCGGTGGACCGAAATTGAACGCCAGCATCATTTCCAGCGACGGAGACAGATGATAGACCTGCGGATCAAACCCCGATGGCGTCTGAATTTCGTAGTAATGACCGATCAGGTCGGTCAGTTCAGGGGCGGCAGTCATGCGGCGTCCGATCGATTCCATCATTCGAGCAGGTGTAAAATCCGAAGGTACGGAGAAATCGCTTTACTCTATTTGCTGGTTTGCTCTGGCAATAATAGCTCTTATGTGTTTCTCTGTATGGCCACGTAACTCCGAAGGGATTTCATGTAATTTTCCCCGTATGAAATGCAGGGAAAATGGAAACCTGCATCCGTTGCTTTAGTTCGCTGAATTCATGTTTTAATGCCTGTTAACCCAGCAAAGGATCCGTATACCCCGCCTTCCCCGTTTCTACCCGGCCCGCGTACCGATACACCGAATCACTCCCTTTTACACTGAGATCATACCACTGATGACTTTTCTGTAAATCAATCACCAGTTCCGTTCGATCACCCGGTTGTCCGGCCCGGGCCAGCGTTTTCGAAATAGCCTGATTTCCGTACGACTCATCGGTAATGCTTACGGGGCAATCTTGCGTAGGGTTGAGGTTTTGAATACGTAGCACGAGTTGGCCCGTATACTGCTTCTGTCGGTTTCGTTGGTAGTCGCAGGAAACCTGAATGGTCCCCCCGCTGAATTCCCGGTAAAAACCGTTCGGACCATATATCTTGAGCTGAGCCGTAGTCGGAAAGGAATCCCGCAAGGTATCACCCGCCGCTACCGTGTACGAGCGGATTTTCAAAGCACCTTCGCTTTGTTCGTGCACCTGAAAAGGAGCACCCGTAGACCCTTTCAATTCGTTTTTCGCCGAAAGAACGAGCTGAAGGCCTTGCTTCGAAGGCACTACATCGGCGTAAAGCTCGTAGGGCAGGGCACACGAAGGGCGTATCCCTTTTTCCTGCTGGGGTAAGACGGTAGCGGGTTGACGAAGGTCTTCCGTAGATAAGGCTTTGTAACCCGTCGGCAGTGGCTTGAACTGCGCCTGGTGAATGGACTGAACGAAGGGATCGCGGGATACGAAGGTGGGAAGCGTCATTTTTTCTCCCGCGTACGGACGAAAGGCCGAAGTCAGATCCCCGCATACGGTCCGTCGCCAATCGCTGATGTTGGTTTCCCTAAGCGTTTTGCCGCGTTTATGACTCACAAATTTTTCCAGGAACTGTACGACGGACGTATGATCGAATACCTCCGAACACACGTACCCACCCCGGCTCCAGGGCGAGGCAATCACCAGCGGTACGCGGAAACCCAGGCCAATCGGGCCCGTCCGACCGTGCTCCTTACGGGAGGCTTCCTGCTCGGCTGTCACGAATTCCAGTCGGGTGTCGATACCCGCACTCGTCCGGCCACTTTCGGGCTGATCGGGATGGGCGGGAATGAAGGGTGGTACGTGATCAAAGTAGCCGTCGTTTTCGTCGTACGCCAGTATAAAAATAGTCTTCTTCCAGACTTCCGGGTCCTGCGTGAGAATGTCGAGCATTTCCGAAAGGTACCAGGCCCCGTACCAGGGAGCACTCGGGTGGTCGGAGAAGTTTTCCGGAGCCACTACCCAGGAAACCGTCGGTAGCGTTTTGTTCTTGACATCGCTGCGAAACTGATGCAGAACATCGCCCTTCGGGACGCGGACACTACGTCGTTGCCCCGCTTCCTCATAGCTCAGTGTCGTCAGTTGGTGGTAGTCCGGATCATTAACATTCGTGGTGTACGCCCGCTGATGCAGATTTTTTTCTTTCGCTGAAAGCTTGGCAAAGGCCTCGGGCGTGTAGTTCTTCAGGTCAGACTGAAACGTTTGCAGTCGTTTTTTATAGGAATTCAGCGTGCGTTTCGTCTTTTCGTAGCTAGGATCGCTCGTTGCCAGTTTACGCAGACTTTCTTCCAGCGTCTTTATTTTCTCCGGTAAAACCGTTACCTGTTTTTGAATATAGGTGCGGTAGGCCGGATGAAAACGTACGCGGAATTGCGAAAACCACTCCAGCGGATTGTCGGTGAAATTGGCCAGCCAGCTATCTTCCTCGCCTTCCAGGCCCGTCGAAAGGCTAATCTCATTCTGGTATACTTTCCAGGAAATCCCTTCGTCCTCCAGACGTTCGGGAAAAGTTTTCCAGCTTACTTCATCCTCGTAATCAACGTTTTCGTTTCGAACATTGGCCTGAGCTTTCGGGTTGCGAGGATCGCGGAGGGTGCCCGTCCAGAGGTACAAGCGATTGGGTGTAGTACCCGTCAGCGACGAACAGAAATTTTGATCACAAACCGTAAAGGCATCCGCCAGCGCGTAATAAAAGGGTAAATCTTCGCGGTTGTAATAGCCGAGCGTGAGGGGCATATCGGCGTAATCCTTGTGCCCCGATTTCTTAGCTTCCAGCCAACCATCCATGCGACCGCCATGAAACGCATCCACCTGATTTTCCCAGGAATGTGGCAGCGAACTCATCCAGGTAGCCTTGGTATCTTTAATGTTCAGCCGGAATGGAGCGTACGTTTCCCCCTTCGCATTGGTTTGAAACCAAACTTTTTTATGATTGGGCTGCTCCATCGCCCGTGGATCGTTGAAACCCCGTACGCCTTGAAGCGTACCGTACGTATGGTCAAACGAACGGTTTTCCTGCATGAGAATCACCACATGCTCGGCATCCAGAAACGTAGTGCCGGCTTCGGGATCGATGGCAAAAGCTTTCTGAATGGAAGCGGGCAGTAAACCCGCCAGTCCGGCTGCACTGGATAATAATGCTGCTTTTTTTAGAAAATCTCTTCTGGAATCCATGGATGAATCAGGCAGGTAAAATGGGGAAACGAATTTTCGAACGCTGGTAATGAAAGAATACCTACAAAACTGGCGAACACTTGGCTTACGTGCCAAATTATTTTTTTGTTACCAGCCGGTAAAACTGAATTAAACCGAATGGAAGGTTTTTCGTTACTACCCTATACGTTGACTGTATGGATGATTATGAAGAACGTTCACGTGGGTACCTGCGGTTTTAACGGTACCAAAACCGAATACGTTGAGAAGCTTTCCTGTGTGGAAGTTCAACATACGTTTTATCAGCCTCCGCAGCTGCGTACGCTCGAACGCTGGCGGCAGGAAGTACCCGCCCCTTTCGAGTTTACACTGAAAGCCTGGCAGCTCATTACGCACGAAGCGAAAAGTCCGACCTACAAACGACTCAAACGAAAACTCACGGATCAGGAGAAACAAGAGGCGGGTGCCTTTCGCCCTACGGCCATTGTCGAAGAGGCCTGGCAAACGACCCGTGCCTGTGCGGAGGCCCTGGGGGCTCGCGTGGTGCTGTTTCAATGTCCGGCCAGCTTTCGGCAAACGCCGGAAAACGTGCATCAGTTGCAACGTTTTTTTTCGGAACTCGATCGGGGTACGCTACATCTGGCCTGGGAACCCCGGGGCGATTGGGAATGGGATGTGGTGGAAGGGTTGTGCGAGGACCTGAACCTTTGGCACGCGGTTGATCCTTTTGTTCAACAGACAACAACGCCCGAAACCACGTACTTTCGCTTGCACGGAAGGGACGGCTGGCGGTACAAGTACGAGAAGCAGGAACTACGGGAGCTGAAGGAGCTGCTGCCCGAAGAAGGACAGGCCTATGTTTTTTTCAATAATAGACACATGATCGAAGATGCCCAGACTTTTGAGCAAATCCTGAACGAAGAACCCTAGAAGCGAGTACCTTTGAATTATACTCTAAATCCTGTTTTAACGCATGAAAAAAGTAATCCTTGGCCTGCTTATGCTGGCTGTATGTACGGCTTCCAAGCCCAAGCCCACCTGGATCTATTTGTTCGACGGCAAATCAACCGCCGCTCTGCGAGGATACCGGATGCAAACCTTCCCAACGGATGCCTGGAAAGTGGAAGAAGGGGCCTTGGTAACGCAAACGGGCGTACCGAACATTGATTTGGTGACGAAGGAATCATTCAAGGATTTCGAGCTGGCCTTTCAGTGGAAAGTGTCGGAAGCGGGTAACAGCGGCGTTTTTTATTACATGAAAGAAGATGCCGCCAGTCAGGCCGGGAACGGAAACAGTCCAAACTGGCTGGACAATTTCGAAATGCAGATTCTTGACGACATCAATTTTAATGACAAAGAGCCCAAACGCTCGGCGGGTTCTCTGTACGATCTGATTACGCCTACGAACAAAAAGCTTCGGCCCGTAGGAACGTATAACGATGCCCGGCTCATCGTTAATAAAAATCACGTGGAGCACTGGCTGAATGGTGAAAAAGTGGTGACCTATGAAATTGGTTCGAAGGATTTACAGGAGCTGATCCGGAAGAGCAAGTTTTCGAGTAATCCCAAGTTTGCCACCTCTACGGATGGACTACTCATGTTTCAGCACCACGGGCAAAAAGTCTGGTTACGGGACATTAAGATTCGGCGTTTGTAGTCTTTTTCGGTTCACACTCCTCATGGATCTACCTATGAAAATGCTATACAGTGGAGCTTTGATGCTGCTGGGACTAGCGGCTCAGGCTCAGGAATGGCAGTCCGTACCCACGCAAAATACGTGTGCAACGCGTCACGAAAGTGCGGCAACGCTGGTTGGGGATAGTTTGTACGCCATCGGTGGCCGCGGGACGCGACCCCTGGAGGCCCTTAACCTAAATACGCTAATCTGGCAACGCCTGCCGTCGCCACCTCTGGAGATGCATCATTTTCAGGCGATCACCTACAACGGTGAAATCTACGTGCTGGGAGCCTTTGAAGGAAAATTCCCCCACGAGACGCCCATCCCCAACATCTATATCTATAACCCTACGAAAGGGGAGTGGCGAAAAGGGCCGGCGATTCCCAAGGATCGGCTACGGGGTTCCACGGGCGTGGTGGTATACCGAAATAAAATCTATATGAGCTGCGGCATCATGGATGGGCATTACGACGGACACGTAGCCTGGCTGGATGAGTACGATCCGAAGACGGATACCTGGAAAAAACTCGCCGACGCTCCCCGTACCCGCGACCACATTGCGGCGGCGGTCGTGGGAGACAAGATGTATCTGGCGGGTGGTCGGAACTCCACGGCCCGGATTAACAAAGTTCTGGAAACAACCATTGCCGAAGTGGATGTATACGACTTCAAAAAAGGCACGTGGGAGACCCTACCCGCTACCTCCAACATTCCCACGCAACGGGCGGGTGGTACGGCCGTAACGCACCAGGGCAAGGTTTGGGTGATCGGCGGCGAAAGTCCGCAGTTACTGGCTCACAACGAAGCAGAAATTCTGGACCCCAAAACTAATACCTGGACGAAAGGTCCTACGCTAAAAAAAGGACGTCATGCGACGCAGGCGGTGGTTTATAAAGGAAAAATTTACATCGGAGCAGGTTCGGCTAATCACGGCGGTGGTCCGGAGCTGAATGATCTGGAAGTGTTGAAGTGAAGGTTTGAAGAACTGTGTTTGAAGTGGTTTGAGGTTTAATAGCGGAATGCCTGGGTGGTTTGGGTTCCGTACGTGGTTATTCAGGTTGAGCTCTTCCAGGGTTGAGCTGTGGTGATTATACGGGTGCAGGTTTCCAAATCCGTATTCATCCTGGGTCAAATTTCAACGCTAGCTTCCCCAGCAAGAATCACTATAGAAAATCGATCGCATCAACGGGGCGGGTGGTCCCTAGCATTCGCTACGGACGCAGCAGTTGGTAGGCTGAGCCTACCGGACTGGATGATATGAAGGGCATGCTAGACTATTGGAATTAAACACTCGAATTGTTTCAAAGAATCAGTAAAATTAAGACGGCAAATAGGCAATGGGTTACACAAAAACGCGGTAGAAGCTCGCGATTTCATAGCTTGGAATCCCACCTTTCCCATTAACTAAAAACAAACTCCGAAGAAGTTCAATCATAAATAGCCCGGGGTGCAACCCCGCGTACCAATACCTTTCTTACATAAATTTGGATTCAATCGCATTCTTGTAATAAATTGCGTAAGTAATTACGTAACTTATTAAACATGGATATCATTTTACAACTGGGACCCTTAGCCTTCGTCAGCCGGATGCGACGACTGGCCGAATCCGTGAATCTGCACGCCCGGGCGGTTTATCAGCAATACGGACTGGATTTTGATCCCAAGTGTTTTCCCGTATTCTGGACGCTTTGTGAAGTAGGTCCTATGGGCATCAGCGAGTTAGCGGAACACATTGGCTTCTCCCATCCGGGCGTCATTCAACTGGCCAAACAACTGGAACAGGACGGACTCATTATATCCGGGAAATCGGATGCGGATAAACGCAAGCGAATCCTGAAGCTATCTGACAAAGGAGAGGCTTTGCGTCCCGAATTTCAGAAAGTCTGGGCTCATATTCAGGCCGTCAATACCCGACTAATTGCCGAGCGGCGGCACAACCTGCTTTGGGCGGTAGAGGAAATCGAAGGCGTACTCGCCCAGCAGGACTATCTCAGCATCTTTAAAGACTATCTCAAAACTCAGCAGCTGGAAGAAGTGGAAATTCTGGATTACGATCCGGCCTATGCTCCGTACTTCAAATCCCTGAATCAGACCTGGATCGAGCAGTACTTTCGGCTTGAACCCCACGATCTCGAACAGCTCGATCATCCCGAACACATTCTGCAAAAGGGTGGCGTCATTCTCTTTGCCCGCTACCAACAGGAAATTGTGGGTACCGTAGCTCTGGTGCAGGAGAAACCCGGCGACTTTGAAATGGTCAAGATGGCCGTTTCACCGCAGGTACAGGGGCGGCAGATTGGTAAAAAACTAGGACAGGCCATTTTACAGAAAGCCCGCGAAGCCGGAGCCGCCCAGGTATGGCTGGAATCGAATACGCGATTGGTACCCGCCATCGAACTTTACAAAAAACTAGGCTTCTATAAAGTCGCCATGACCGCCACCCCCTACGAGCGAGCCGATATCCGCATGCAATGCGACTTATAAAGCCTATGCACCAACCTGCCCATGGGCAGTATCACCCCCAACAACAATTAACCAATAACTAAAAAATGCTTATCCGTCTCGCTACCGAATCCGACCTGTCCGCTCTGGTAACCTTACTGCAACGCGTGGTTCCCCTCATGCAAGCTTCCGGCAACCTGCAATGGGATGAGTCGTACCCCAATGCCGAGGTATTTCGCGAAGACATTCGGCTAGGTCAGCTCTGGGTGGCCGAGTACGAAGGTAGTATCGCGGGCGTAGCGGCCCTAACCACTGACCAGGATGCCGAGTATGCCCAACTGGGCTGGGATCTGTCCGAGCCCGCCATCGTCACGCACCGACTGGCGGTACACCCCGATTTTCAAGGAAAAGGGATTGCCCAGCGATTACTGGAACAGGCTGAACAACTAGCCATCGAACGGAACATTGAAGTATTACGGGTGGATACTAACACCCATAACCAGGCTACGCAGCGACTCTTTCCCAAATTAGGCTACCGCTATGCCGGCGAACTCTCGCTGGGTTTTCGGCCCAATCTACGCTTTGTCGGTTTTGAAAAGCGACTAACCAGGAACTAGCTTATAATGGTTCTAAAAAAAGGCATATTCCATCAAATTTTAATGAAATTAATTCCCGGATAAATTATTCTTTATACCTTTGGTGTACGTACACTATTGCATTTTGTGTTTCCTGTTTTATCAGGTTGTAACAACGCATGAAGTGACGACCCATTGATACGCACGCCTCTGTATGAAAAAGGTTCGCCCCCTGATCCTTTCCCGTTTGCCGGTAACATCCCGGTGGTTTGTTTTGGTGAGTATAAGCCTCGTAGCGGGCGTGGTTGCCTGTAAACGTATGACGCAGACCACCACGGCTTCGCTGGACTGGCCCATCACGGGTGGTGATTCCGGCGTAACCCGTTTTGCGGCAGCAGACCAGATCACGAAACAAAACGTATCCCGGCTGAAAGTAGCCTGGACGTATCACTCGGGCAACAAGGCAGGTAACATTCAGGGCAATCCATTAATTGTAGACGGCGTAATGTACATAACAACGCCCGCTCAGGAAATCATTGCAGTGAATGCCACCAACGGTCAGGAAATTTGGCGGCACAATCCGGCCCGGGCGGGTGAAAAATTCGGCGGTATCAACCGGGGCATTGCTTACTGGAACGAAGGAAACGAACAACGGATTCTCTTTACCGCCAATCATTACCTGCTGGCCATTGACGCCCGCACCGGAAAAACCATTGAAAGCTTCGGAACGGGCGGTCGCCTGGATTTGAACGAGGGTCATATGCGACCCGCGTCGGATATGAAAATTACGGCTCCGGCTTCGCCCGTCATTTATAAAGATCTGGTGATCGTGGGTTCGATGAGCTGGAGTGCTCCGGCCAACGTCAGCGGTTTTGACGTGCGTACGGGCAAAAAACGCTGGACGTTCTACACCATACCCCAACCCGGCCAACTCGGCTACGAGAGCTGGGGTGACCCGGATTTCTGGAAGGATGGGGCAGGCGTGAACGTCTGGGGTGGTTTGTCAGTAGACCCTAAAAATGGCATGGTGTATTTCGCCACGGGTCAGCCTAAAAATGATTTCTACCGTCCGGGTAAAGAAGGCTCACAACTGTACGGCAACTGCATTGTTGCCCTGAATGCCAACACGGGCCAACATGCCTGGCATTATCAGGTCATTCACCGCGATTTGTGGGATCTCGATTTACCCTGTGCTCCCATTCTGGCCGATTTTAACTACAAAGGCAAACCCGTACCCGGCGTGGTGCAGTTAACCAAAACGGGGAATGTGTTTTTATTCAATCGATTAACGGGAGAATTGTTGTCGGACGTAGAAGAGCGGCCCGTACCGCCATCTACCTTACTCGACGAACAGGCCTACCCGACGCAGCCGTACGTTCGCTGGCCGCAGCCCTTTTCCAAACAAGTGGTTACGCGGAATGATTTGACGGACCGTACGCCCGAAGCTCACGCCGATGCCCTCGCCCGGTTTGAAAAGGCGGACACGGGCTGGTACGTACCACCAACCCAGAAAGGCGTGATTTACTACGGCATTCACGGGGGAGCGGAATGGAGCGGCGGAGCTTACGATCCGACAAGCGGAAATTTGTACGTGAACGCCAATGAGCTGGCCTGGCACATTACCATGATCGATATTAACGCCAAGGAAAAATCGGCTGAAGCTTTTGCCCAGCATCCGGGTCGGCGGGTGTATCTGGAGAAGGGTTGCGTCGGTTGCCACGGCTCCGAGCGACAGGGAAATGGTGGTATTCCGGCTTTAACGAGCCTTTCTAAGAAGTATAAGAAGCCGGATGTAGTTCAAATTGTGAAAAATGGACGGGGTGCCATGCCCGCTTTTTCCCAGATTTCAGAAGACGAAGTACAGGCTCTGGCGGAGTTTCTGCTGGATATGGAAAGCCAGACGGCCGTGAAGCAAAGCAATCAGAAACCCGTATACCGGGCGATGAATTATACCAAATTTCTGGATAAGGAAAATTATCCCGCTACCAAAGCCCCCTGGGGTACACTTAATGCCATTAATCTGCATACGGGTGAACTCGTCTGGAAAAAACCGCTGGGTGAATACCCCGAACTAACGGCGAAGGGTATTCCGGTAACCGGACGCGAGAACTTCGGCGGCTGTATCGTCACGAAAGGCGGACTCGTGTTCATTGCCGCTACGGGTGATGAGAAATTCCGGGCTTTCGATAAAGACACGGGTGAACTACTGTGGGAAACGACCTTGCCCTTTGGTGGGTACGCCACCCCGAGTACCTATGTGGTCCATGGCAAACAGTACGTCGTGATCGCGGCTACGGGTGGCGGGAAGTTGGGTACCAAGACGGGCGATGCGTATGTCGCCTTTGCCCTGGAGTAATTTTACAGAAGTAATGAGTATCGTTCGCCTTCGACCTCTTTTGATCCAATTTTTTAAATAAATAAGTATACATTTTGTTGGTAGATTCAGAAATGGAAAGTACTTTTGAATAAGATAGTTAACGTACACTATTTCACAACACCAGCGTACTTAGTCAAACCAGAGTCAGCCATTCCATACCAGCGAAAGATGAAAAGCTAAGCTCTTACGGAGTGGAACGGCAAGGATTTTACCTGAATTTTTTAACGAGCAAATACGGTAACTGCCTCTGTGTCTTAAACTGATATTTTCGAGAATTCCGAATGTACGATCAGTTCACAGCCTTCGATTAAAGTCTGTAAAATAATGACGTATAGACAGTAAGGTTATCAAGTGAAGTACACTACCTCTAAATCTATTTCATTCAATAAACCTCGTATGCGTAAAGCTTTACTAGGCGTGTGTTTTGCGTTGGCTAGCTGGTCCGCGTACAGTCAGAAAAACCCCGTAGCGTATGGCGTAAATTTGGCTGGAGCGGATTTTGGGTCCACGATGCCGGGAGAATTCGACAAAACCTATACGTACCCCCGGCCTTCCGAGCTGGATTATTTCAAAGCCAAAGGATTGACCCTGATTCGGTTACCGTTTAAATGGGAGCGGATTCAGCCCCAGTTAAACGGACCGCTCGATGCCCGGGAGCTTTCTCGCATCAAACAGGTCATCAAGCAGGCCCAGCAACGAAAACTCTGGGTTATTCTGGATTTGCATAATTACGGTCGTCGGCAGATGGATGGGACTGAGTATCTGATTGGTTCCGAAAGAGTTTCAATCCAACACATCGGCGATCTCTGGCAAAAGCTGGCTCAGGCCTGTCGGTCGTACTCAAACATTTGGGGCTACGGTCTGATGAACGAACCGCACGATTTGCGAGCGGATACGCCCTGGTTTTCCATCGCCCAGCACTGCATTACGCAGATTCGGAAAACGGATCCCAAAACCGCCATTCTCGTGGGTGGCGATCAGTGGAGTTCGGGCGAACGCTGGTTACGGGCCAGTGACACGCTCAAGTACCTGAAAGATCCTTCCCGACACCTGATTTTTGAAGCTCACGTGTATTTCGATAAAGACGGTTCGGGAACGTACAAACACGATTACATAACAGAAGAAGCTTCGGCTCAGAAAGGAATCGAGCGGGTAAGACCCTTTGTCAACTGGCTGAAAGCGAATCACTTTCAGGGACTTGTCGGTGAATACGGCGTGCCGGATACGGACCCTCGCTGGCTCGAAACCCTCGATCAGTTCCTGGCGTATCTCCGCGAAAACCAGGTGAGCGGTACCTACTGGGCCGCGGGCCCCTGGTGGGGAGACTACACGCTCGCCGTAAGCCCCCGGCAGGGTGCCGATCGCCCACAAATGAAAATACTGGAAAAATACCCAACGCTTTAATCCTGACTCCCACGCATACTACTTGTTACCCGTTCATTTTAAACCTAATATCTATGAAACAATACTATCTATTGTTGCTAGCTTTCTTGTGCCTGGCGGTGACCTCAGAAGGCTGGACTCAGACTACCACCGTCAAAGGCGTGGCTCGGGCCAAAGACACGGGCGAAGTACTTCCGGGCGTCAGTATCCTCGTCAAAGGAACGACCTCGGGAACGGTCACCAATGCCGTGGGGGTGTACAGCCTATCCGTACCCGATGCCAACGCTACACTGATTTTTTCTTTTGTTGGCTACACGCCGCAGGAAATAGCCCTAGCGGGACGTACAACGCTGGACGTTGAGCTGGAATCAGACGACAAAAAACTCAATGAAGTCGTTGTTATTGGCTACGGGCAAGTGAACCGCCGGGACCTTACCGGTTCGGTATCGACCGTGAAAGGACAGGATTTGTTACGCAACATTCCCGTAAGCGTCAACCAAAGTTTACAGGGACAAATTGCGGGCGTAAACGTCAACAAAGGCGACGGTGCTCCAGGTGGTGGCATCAGCATGACCATTCGCGGAGCCAACTCTTTCACGGGTAGCGAACCGCTGTACGTCATCGACGGTATTCCGTTCACCTCCGCCGCTACGCCCGCCGGAGCCGAGGGTTCCATGCAAACCATCAATGTACTGGCCAACATGAACCCGCAGGACATCGAGAGCATCGAAGTACTCAAGGATGCCTCCGCCACCGCCATTTACGGTTCGCGGGGAGCCAACGGAGTGGTATTGATCACGACGAAAAAAGGCAAAGCCGGAAAAGATCGCGTAGAATTCACCACCAACCTGAGTCTGGGCCGGGTATCAAAACGCATTCCGATGCTGAATGGCTATCAGTACGCACTGTTTCAAAACGAAGCTTACGCTAACGCTAGTAAGTACATCGGCACGACGTTGGAAGTGCCTTTTCCGGGGAAAATTGGCCGCGACCCGGTATTGGGTGAAAACACGTACCTGCCCGGACCGGAAGACTACCGTGACGGTTTACCCGAAGGCACCCAGTATCCGGCTGGTTTCAAAGGTACCAACTGGCAGGATGAGGTATTCCGCCCCGCCGTTACGCAGGATTATACGCTGTCGGTTTCGGGTGGGAATGATCGCGGCACGTACCTGATTTCGGGAAATTACCTGGATCAGCAGGGTGTATTGCTCAACTCCGGTTTCAAACGGTACAGTCTGCAATTCAACCTCGAACGCAAAATTGGTAAATTACTGACGATCGGTACGAGCAACAACATTGCCTACACGACCTATCAATTAGGAAAAACCAATACGTCCGGGGCTCAGCCCAGTTTGATCAGTTCGACGATCTTCTTCCCGTCTACGTACCCGGTGAACGATCCGAATTCGGCCTTCCGGGAATCGCTGATCAATACGTCCAATCTGGCCAATCCGTACAAAACCACGCAGTCGGCCCGTGATTTTACGTACTCGACCCGCGTGTACACCACGGCGTTTGCTCAACTGAACTTTACGCCCGCCCTGAATTTCCGGCAACGCATGGGGTATAACTACAACCTCAACTCGCGGGAGATTTACTACGGACGCGATCTGAACGAAGGCCGCACGCCCGTCAATGGCTTCGGCATGGTGAGCGATAATAACTACTCGCAGTTGACGATGGAGTCGATTCTGACCTACATCAAAACGTTCGGTACGAAGCACAACATCAACGCCGTAGCCGCTTACACCTACGAAAAAGGCGTTTCCGAGTACAAAACGATGTCGGCCACGGGTTTCCCAACGGACCTTACCAAAAACTTTAACCTCCGAGCAGGTCTGCGTCCTTCACCGCTGCAAAACGGTCGGAACGACAACGCGCTGATGTCGGTACTGGGTCGGGTTAACTATAGCTACGACGGCAAATACCTCTTCACGGCTTCCTTCCGCCGTGATGGTTCCAGCAAATTTGCCATCCGCAACAAGTGGGCTAACTTTGCCTCGTTTGCTCTGGCCTGGAACGCGGGCGAAGAAGAATTCATCCGGAATTTGGGGGTATTCTCGACGCTGAAAGTGCGGACGAGTGTGGGACAAACGGGTAATCAGGGCATCGGACCTTACGGCAGTATCTACGCCACGACGATTGCCAACGTACCTTTTGGTGGATCCGAACAGAGTGGTTTTGCGGTGGATAACGGTCGCGGTCTGGTTGATCCAAACATCAAGTGGGAAACGACCACGCAGTATGATTTCGGCGTTGATTTTGGTTTCATGAATAACCGTTTCAATGTAACCGTCGATCTGTACAAGAAGCATACGAAAGACCTGCTCCAAACCATCCAGATTGCCCCCAGCAACGGCTTCAATACCATGCTGACCAATTACGGAACGGTGGAAAACAAAGGCTTGGAAATTACGGCGGTGGGAACACTGGTGCAGCAGAATGCCTTCAAGTGGGATTTGAACGCCAATATTTCCTTCAACCGAAACAAGATCATGGATCTGCCCGCCGACCAGTTTGCTCAGCGGTTGTACTACTCCTACGATAACATCTTCATCCAGCGGAATGGATACCCCATCGGCACGATCTACGGACTGGTAGAAGACGGTTACTACGACGACATTGCCGAAGTACGGGCCGATCCGCAGTTTGCCAACTGGTCAGAAACGCAGCTTCGTTCGAAACTGGGCGAGATCAAGTACAAAAACATGGATAACAATCCGGCCAGTATCAGCGAGAGTACCGACCGTACGATCATCGGTAATACCAACCCGGATTTTACCTACGGTTTTACGAACAACTTTTCCTACAAAGGTTTCAACCTCAGTATCTTCTTCCAGGGCGTACAGGGGGGCAATATCGTCAACACCAACCTGCTGAAAGTACGGATGAACCAGTTGGGCAACGTACCGCAGTGGGCCTACGATACCCGCTGGACGGAAGACAACAAAGCCGATGCCAAATGGCCCCGGGCCGATGCTTCGCAGGTACGGGTGATGTTATTCTCGGATCGGTATCTGGAGGATGCTTCTTACCTGCGACTGAAAACGGTCAACCTGGGGTATACCTTCAAGACGCCGGTGAAATACGTGGAATCACTGAATGTATACGGTAGCCTGGGCAACCTGCTGACCTTCTCGAAGTACAGCTGGTACGATCCCGACGTGAACTCCTTCGGGGGCGATGCCTCCCGCCGGGGCGTGGATATGAACTCGTATCCCAATAACCGAACCATTACGCTGGGCTTCAAAGCTTCCTTTTAATCCTCCGAACTTTCTATGAAAAAGATACATATAGCATTAGTAGCCCTGGTACTGTCCAGCACGTCCTGCAAGGATGCTTTGAAAGAAACGCCGTATGATTTCGTTGGTCCCGATCAGGTAGGAACGACTACCGAAGCTGACGCCAAGCTCTGGGTCAATGGCGTACTGAATACCTTGAACAGCGGCTCCTTTTTTCAGTATGCCGTCTATAACCGTCCGCTGGAAGTGGACGCCGACGATGTAACCGGCAAGGATTACGCATTCCAGGCGATGGGAGCGGGGAACTTCCAGTCTACCTCCGACATCAACACCTTCTGGGGCGGACCTTATACCCTGATCGAACGCTGCAATTTCGCCATTACGAAAGTCAGCCAGATCACGATTGACGATGCTTCGAAAAACAACGCCCTCGGTCAATTGTACTTCCTTAGGGGCTGGGCGTATTACATGCTCGTTCGGGCGTACGGACCCATCCCCATCTTCAAAAAATCCGTAACCGAAGGCGAAAACACGAACCAGCCCCGGGCCTCCGTACCTGACGTGTACGCCCACATCATCGAAAACCTGAAAATGGCCGAGACGATGCTGTACACCCGCACCAACGCCCGCTACGAAACGGGTCGGCTGAGTCAGGAAGCGGCAAAAACCTTACTGGCTAAAGTCTACGTAACGATGGCTTCCGGAGCCCTAAAGGGAGCCCAGGTCACCGTACTGGGTGGCCGGCAACGGGAGACGGTCAACGGCGTCGTGCGTCGCATCCAGCCGACGGCCACTACCTACACCAAGAGCGTGGTAGCGGGTCACGAATCCTTTGACGCCGCTCAGTACTTCAAACTGGCCCGCGATAAAGCCAAGGAAGTAATTGACATGCAAAAAGCCGGTTCACCCATCGATCTGTTCCCGCGGTACATGGATACCTGGGCTATTGGCAACCGCAACAAGGGCGAGCACCTCTGGCAGATGAACGCCATCACGGGATCGGAGATTTTCGGTAACTTCCTGTCGTACCATTACGTAGGGTATCTGATGGCGAACGGTTCCATCGACGGGGCCCTGTACGCCATGTCGGACCACTGGTACGAACTCTTCGAGGAAAAAGACCAGCGAATTACCGAAGGCGTACAGCACCGCTGGCGGATGTTCAGTAACGCCGCCTGGCATTACTACCCCGCTAAAGACAGTCTGAAAGTGAAAAACAGTGGGACTGTACCCACGGCGGAAGGTTACCAGCCTACGGATGTTTATTCCGCCGACCAGTTTCATACGGCCAAGCTGAGCAAGTACGCTCAGGTCTCTGACCGGACGGTACAGCGTTCGGATATGCCCTTTCCGTTCCTGCGGTACGCCGAAACCTTACTAATTTTTGCCGAAGCCGAAAACGAAGTCAACGGTCCAACGGCTGATGCCTACGAGGCTCTTAACAAAGTACGTCGTCGCAGTGGAGCCAGCGATGCTGCCAACCTCAATCAGCAGCAATTGCGTTCCTTCATCTTGCAGGAACGTCAACGCGAACTGGCCCTGGAAGGACACCGGGCCTGGGATATTCGCCGCTGGGGCATCTACCTGCAAGTCATGAATGCCATTGATATTGACGCCAATAACATCATCAAACGTCGTCAGGAGAAACATTTGTTGTTGCCGCTGCCGCTGAACGAAATCAACGGAAATACGGCCATCAATGAAAACAATCCGGGCTGGTAAGTTTCAGTAGGGTGGAGTCATAATTCCTTCGGGAACGGGACTGGTCCGAGACCGCCGACCGGACCAGTGTTGACACCGCCCTACTCAAATTCCTGATTTCTCTGGGTCGAGCTGGTATTTTTTCAGCTATTTGCGAAAAAGAGTACCTAAACCACTAATCAACGTTTTATGAAAGTTGGCATCGACAGCTACTGTTACCACCGCCTGTTTGGCGAAGTATACGCCGGACAAAATCAGCCCGACAAAATCCTGACGTTTGAAGATTTTCTGACGAAAACGGAAACGCTGGGCATTGACGGGGTATCCCTCGAATCGTGCTTCATCCCCAAATTCGACAAGGCGTATCTCGAGGGTGTCAAAGCCCATCTCGACCGCACGGGCCTCGACCGTGTGTATGCCTGGGGTCATCCCGACGGGCTGGAAGGCGGCAAGAACGAGCGGGCGTTTGAGGAAATGATCGAGCACATCGAATACGCCCAGCAGATTGGAGCCCCAGTGATGCGAGTCGTCGGCAGTAGTCTGATGTTTCGCTTTGAGCCGCACGGTCCGCAGCTCGAAAAGCTGACCCGAATGTTTTCCGAAGCCACAAAAATAGCCGAGCGATACGGCGTGAAACTGGCCGTTGAAAACCACATTGATTACAACTCAGACGAAATTCTGCAACTGATTCAGGGCGTAAACTCGCCGTATTTTGGCGTGAATTTCGACTCCGGAAATTTTCTGCGGGTGCTCGATGATCCCATCCAGGCGATGGAGAAACTGGCCCCGTACGTATTCGCCACGCACATCAAAGACCTGAAACCGGTCAAAGGCGTGCCCGTTAACGAGTGGTATTTCTTTTCCTGCGTACCCACGGGCGAGGGCCTGATTCCCAACGAACGCCTCGCCGAGCTTTTAAGTCAGCATAACTATCAGGGCTTCCTAGCAGTGGAGGTCGATTTTCTGCACCCCGATTATACCGACCGGGAAGAAGAAGTCGTCAAACAAAGCATACAGGCGCTCCGTTCACTGACTAAAACGCTCTAACGCATGGAAAAACAACTCAACGTCGGTATCGTCGGTACCAAGTTCATGGGCAAGGCCCACAGCAACGCCTGGAAAAAAGCACCGTTATTTTTTGATGTATCGGCTCAACCGATCCTGAAAGTCGCCTGCGGACGGCACGAAGCTTCCCTCAAGGAATTTGCCCAACAGTGGGGATGGCAGGAAACGGAGACGGACTGGAAGAAACTCGTCGCCCGTCCCGACATCGATATTATTGACATTGCTCTGCCCCAACAATTACACTATGAAGTGGCTTTAGCGGCGGCGAAGGAAGGCAAACACATTTTCTGCGAAAAACCGCTGGCGATGAATAGTCAGCAGGCGGAAGAGATGCTGAAGGTATGCGAAGACCATAAGGTTGTTCATTACCTCAACCACAACTACCGCCGTACGCCCGCCGTTGCTCTGGCCAAACGCATGATCGACGAAGGCAAAATCGGCCGGATTTTTCACTGGCGGTGTGCCTATCAGCAGGACTGGATTGTAGACCCCAGTTTTCCGCTTACTTGGCAACTCCGCAAAGAAACCGCTCAGGCCGGACCCCAGTGGGATTTGAACTCGCACGCAGTGGATCTGGCTCATTTTCTCATAGGCGACATCGCGACGGTTTCGGCCCTAACGACCAACTTCATCAAGGAACGCCCGCTGGCCGATGAATCAACTTCGGGCAATCTTAAAGCTGAAAGCAAGGGTGACGCAAAAGGAGAGGTAACCGTCGAAGATGCCGCCCTGATGCTCGTTCAGTTTGCCAATGGAGCCATCGGTTCATTTGAAGCGACGCGATTTGCAACGGGTAAGAAAAACGGTCTGACGTTCGAAATCTACGGCAGTAAGGGCAGTCTGCTGTTCGATCTGGAACGGATGAACGAATTGCAGTACTACTCCCGCGAAGACGCTGAAGGGTACCAGGGTTTCCGGACCATTTTGGCGACCGATGGCTCGCATCCCTACATGCAGCACTGGTGGCCCGCCGGGCACATCATCGGCTATGAACACGCCTTCGTGCACGCCGTGGTGGATTTTATTGACGCGATTGAAACCAAACAAACCATTACACCCAATTTCTCGGATGGCCTGAAGATTCTTCGGGTACTCGAGGCCGGACTTACCTCCGCCGAAAGGCACCAGCAAGTGATTATCAGTTAAACCAAACCCTAGTACTATGGAATCCTCTAACAAAGAAAAATTTGAACGCGACGGCTTTGTAATCGTCGATGTATTGACACCACAGGAAATCGATGATTTCCGCGAAGTGATGGATGCCTTGATCAGTCCAAAAATTCAATCGGCTGATACAGAGAAGCGTAGTTCATCCTTTCAACACTTAGGGGATGAAATCAAGGACTTTGGCAAAGAGGCCCGGCAGTACTACTTCCACCTGCTTACCAAGCCGGGTACGGAGTCGATTCACCACGCCTTTCACCACCCCGTGATTCTGAAGACGGTGGAAGAGCTGCTCGGGCCGAATCTAATTGTCAATAACGCTTCGATTCTGGCTGCGAATGAAGGGACGGAATACTCGCTGGGCTGGCACCGCGACATCATCCAGATTCCGCAGAATGAAATTGAAGACTGGCTGTTCTCGCCCGAACGCTTTCACAACAGCGTACAGATTAACCTGCCGCTGGTAGATGAAAACTCGCTTTGGGTGGTTCCCGGCAGCCACAACCGGCCCAATACGCCGCAAGAAGACGAAGCCTTTCGGGGATCGAAACATTACGCCCCCGTGGGGGTTGAAATGCCCGGCGGCATTCCCGTGCCTTTGAAAGCGGGTCAGGCGGTTTTGTACAACAATAATCTGATTCACCGGGGGTTCACGGAAAAAATGAAGATTCCCCGTCGGACCTTACACATGGGCTATCACAGTGCAAACTTCCCGCCGACCTGGCATTTTTACCTGCTCAACGGCGATCTGCTGACGCCCCAGTACCTCGACACGCTTAGTCCGACGATGCGACGCATGATGGAAGAGTACCTTGAATGCCGTCGCCAGTATCCTGATATGAGTCAGACCTGGAAGTGGTCGTACAATTTTCCCAATGAACTCGCCGTGTAAGGGCGTATGGTTTTTCCTATGAGACGTTTTCTTTTCTTCCCGCTTCTGGCCCTGCTCTTTCTTTCCGCTAAATCCGCAATGGCTCAGCGAAAAGCGAAAAGTATCTACGCCCGCGACAATCTGGTGGCCTGGTGTATTGTGCCGTTTGATACTAAAAACCGGGGTCCGGTCGAACGGGCCGAAATGCTCAACCAGCTGGGCATTACCAAACTCGCCTACGATTGGCGGGAAAAACACATCCCGACCTTCGACGAAGAGTTTGAGGCCTGCCGGAAACACCATATAAAGTTTGAGGCTTTCTGGCTGTACTCTGGACCCAATCCGGAAGAGGACAAGGGCCTACAGGCCGTATTCGAAGTCCTGAAACGTCAGAAAGCGAAGATGCAAATCTGGTGCATGATTGGCGGCATCAAAGGCCTAGACGCCATGAGCGAGGAAGAAAAGATCAAAGCTGTTGCCCGGCCCGTTGAGTACATTGCCGATCGGGCCGCGGAGCTAGGCTGTACGGTTGGATTGTACAACCACGGCGGCTGGTTTGGCGAACCCGAAAATCAGTTGAAAATCATTGCGTACCTCAAAAAGCCTAACCTCGGAATCGTGTATAACTTCCACCACGCGGAAGAACACATCGAACGGTTCCCGGTTTTCTTCCCGAAAATGCTTCCGCACCTGATGGCCCTGAATCTGGCGGGACTGAAAAAGGGAAATCCCGTGAAAGTCGTGCCCATTGGTCAGGGTGACGCCGAAGCCGGGATGATGCGAATCGTCCAGCAAAGCAAATACCGCGGACCCATCGGGATCATCAATGAAGATACCGCACCAGATGCGGAAGTGGGCCTTCGGCTAAATATGGACGGACTCCAGAAAATTCTTAAATCCTGGGGAGATACCGCTACGCTTAAAACCTACCAGTAAGCCTTTTTAACTTCCCGAAACTTTTAGCGTTTTGGGAAGTTTTTTAGTTTTAGTACCATCTGCTTCGGCATCCTGACTTATGCGTTTTCGTTTTCTATTTGCCTTCTTCTTTCTCTCCCTGCTCGCTCACGCCCAAACGGACTTACGCGTGAGTGACAACAAACGTTTCCTGGTTTACCAAAACGGTAAACCCTTCTTTTACCTGGGTGATACAGCCTGGGAATTGTTCCACCGCCTCAACCGGGCGGATGCCAAAAAATACCTGAAAAACCGGAAGAAAAAAGGCTTTACCGTGATTCAGGCCGTAGTACTGGCCGAGCACGATGGCCTGCGGGATCCCAATGCTTACGGACAGGTTCCTTTTCAGAATACCGATCCGAGCCAGCCGAATGAGGCCTATTTCGCTCATGTGGATTACATCCTGAAGCAGGCGGACCGCCTGGGTTTGCACGTAGCCTTACTGCCAACCTGGGGGGATAAACTGCATAAAGACAAGTGGGGCATCGGGCCGGAAATTTTCAACGAGAAATCAATCTACGCTTACGGTAAATACCTCGGCGAACGCTATAAACATCGCAGAAACATCATTTGGGTGATCGGGGGTGATCGCAATCCCCGGAAAGGGTCGGCGGACGTAGAGGTTTGGCGGGCTCTGGCGAAAGGCGTGACGGAAGGCGTAGGTGGGGCGGACAAGGCCTTGATGACGTTCCATCCGCAGACGAGTTCTTCCACCTGGTTTCACACCGACGACTGGCTGGATTTTAATCTATTCCAGACGGGACATTGTGCGGACAGCAAGGTATGGGAACAGATTTCGCAGGATTACCGGCTGGCACCCGTAAAACCTACGATGGACGGTGAACCCTTGTACGAAGAAATTCCGGTGTGTTTCGACCTGAAAAAAAACGGTTACGCCGATCCAAATGACGTACGCCGGAAAGCGTACCAAAGTCTCTTTGCCGGGGCTCATGGGTTTACCTACGGCTGTAACAACATCTGGCAAATGTATGTACCGGGTCGTAAAGGCTACATTGATCCTACCAAACCCTGGTACGAGTCGCTCGACTTGCCCGCCGCCCAGACGATGCCCTACGTTCGCAAGCTTATGGAGTCGCGTCCGTATCTGGATCGAATTCCGGACCAAACCTTGGTTCCCGGTACAAATTCCAACGATCCCAAAAAACGGATTCAGGCCACGCGGGGTAGCGATTACGCCTTTGTGTATGCTTCTTCGGGACAACCCTTTCAGGTACAAATGGGTATCATTTCCGGTAAAGAGGTAAAAGCGTCCTGGTACAATCCCCGAACCGGCAAGGCTCAGAAAGCGGAGACGCTGCCCAATACCGGTGTTCAAACCTTTACCCCCCCCAGTCAAGGCAACGATCAGGATTGGGTGCTGGTACTGGATGACGCTTCGCGGTCGTTCCGTTCTTTGTAAATGCATCTGGAATGAAAAAGCTTCTCCTTTGCTTACTGGGGCTGGTAAGTCTTTCCGTTTCGGGTCAGGTACGGCTGGCTCGCCTGTTTGCTGATCACGTAGTCCTGCAACGGCAGAAACCCATTCCCGTATGGGGCTGGGCTCAGCCGAAGGAGAAAGTGACAGTGGTACTGGCGGGCAGGACCCAAACGGCCAAAGCAGACGCCCAGGGCAAATGGATGGTCCGCTTTCCGGCGATGGAAGCGGGCGGACCGTATGAACTACGCGTTTTTGCCAAATCGGGTAACACGTCCATCAGCGACGTGTTGCTGGGGGAAGTATGGCTTTGCTCGGGCCAGTCGAATATGGAATGGGCGGTAGACCGTGCCCAGCAGTTTGAAACCGAACGCAAAGATGCCAACTACCCGCAGATTCGCCAGTTCCGGGTAGCCAATGAGCTGGATCTAAGGCCGCACCCGGATTTGGAAACGGGTGAGTGGCAGGTCTGTTCACCCCAGACGGTGGGCGGCTTTACGGCGGTTGGCTTTTTCTTCGCTCGGGAAGTCTATCAGAAACTGAATGTACCCATTGGTCTGCTGCATTCGTCCTGGGGTGGTTCCGACATCGAGGGCTGGATCAGTAAAGAAGCCTTGCTTTCGGATCCCGAACTTCGGGAAAATGCCCAACGCCTGCCCGCTACCTGGGCCGAGGCGGATTCGATGAGTGAACGGAATTTCCGGCAGAAATTTTATGGCCGTGCCACCTACGTTCCTACGGCGGCGGATGAACAGAAATTCCTCAGTTCTGACGTAGACTTTTCGAAGTGGGTTCCGCTGTATGATCCGATTGGTCAATGGTACTACCGGGGACTGTTTGCTTTCAAAGGCAATGGTTATATGGGCCGGATCGTCCAGATACCTGCCGCAATGGCCAGTCAGCCGACTACGCTGGTGTTGGCCGATAATGACAGTCCGACGGACGTGTACCTCAACGGGAAAAAGATTGCGGAGGGCGTCGTAAAAGGGATTCGGGAAATCAAATTACCCGCTCATACCTGGAAATCGGGAGCAAATCAGCTCGTGATGAAACTCCAGAAGCGGACGAATCCCGAATGGTTTGGACTGGGCTTGCTGGGTAGCCTTCAACACCTGTACGTAGCCAGTGAAACCGACAAAATCAGTTTGGTTACGGACTGGAAAATTATGCCTTCACTGGCCGAACCGCACGGGTTTGTACCCATGCTGAATCGCCTGCCGACGACGCTTTACAATACCAAACTGGCCCCGCTGATTCCGTTTGGTATTCGGGGTGTTTTGTGGTATCAGGGTGAAAACAACGCCGATCGGGCTTATCAGTACCGCCGGAGTTTTCCCCTGCTGATCAACGACTGGCGGCAAGGCTGGAGCGAAACGTTGCCCTTCTATTTCGTACAACTTTCGAGCTTTGGCACCGATCAGAGTAGCAACCAGGGAAGTGCCTGGGCAGAGCTACGGGAAGCCCAGACGATGACGCTGCAACTGCCGAAAACCGGAATGGCCGTTACGACGGACATTGGCAATGCCACCGACATTCACCCCACCAACAAGCAGGACGTGGGCCATCGACTGGCAATACAAGCCCTGCATTTTGAGTACGGACAACCCATGGCGTATAGCTCACCCCTGCTGGATACGGTGCATTTTCAGGGAAGTAAAGCCGTACTCCGTTTTAAATTCGCGGAGCATGGGCTGATCGTAAAAGACAAATACGGTTACGTCAAAGGCTTCGAGATCGCTGGTGCCGACCGGGTTTTCCATTATGCCCAGGCTCAGATCAAAGGCAATACCATCGAAGTGTCTCATCCCAGCGTCCTGCAACCCCAGGCCGTTCGTTACGCCTGGTCCGACGCTCCCATCGAAGCCAACGTCTTCAATACCGAAGGCCTCCCCCTAAACTCCTTCCGCACCGACCAATGGCCAGGAGTGACGGAAAAGCGGAAGTATGAGCGGTAAATTGGTTGTTTGTTTTGAGTTGCTGATTATTAGAAATTCGGCACGGACGACATAAAACCAAATCCCGTCCTATCACATGCCATGTCGGAATGTTCAAGCTGCCTAGCTCCTCGGTAATGCGGTAGCCCTGAACAAGAGCAGGCCAGCAGCGAGCGTGCCCGCATGGGATGCCCCGCATGGGATGCCCCGCATGCGATGCCCGGCATGGAAAGCACACGGACTAAATGACCCGCCAACTTAGCGGAACCAATAATACTAACTACCCGTAATACTAATTGATAAACAAGGTATACCGCCTAAAAGAGTAAAAAATGAATCTTACTTCACATGATACTTCAAATTCGACTTCATCACGATATCAATCGGCAGATAATAGCTTTCCGGTAAATCTTTCTTGAGCAGAATACTTTGGGATAAAAGCTTGATTCCTTCGTAAGCCTGCATTTTGGGTTGCTGACTGATGAGAAAATGAATCGTACCATTTCCCAGGAAATGAATGGTTTCGGGAATAACGTCGTAGCCGATAAGCCGATAATCCGTAAATCCCTGCTGTTCGAGCACCTGAGCGACGTGTTGCACGCCGTTGATCGTAAAAATACCATTCAAGTTCGGCGTCTGCCGGATTACCTCAGCTAATTGCTGGGCAATTTCCTGCGAAAAACCGCGACGAGATTCGAACCTGATAAGCTCAGTAGTCAGGGAAGTTTCCCGGAAAAAAGCCAGGAAGCCCTCTTCCCGTTTAGCGAACTGTAGGTGGTTATCGTGTTCCTGTACAATGTTGGCTAACAGGATCGTACCGTCAGAGGGGATGCAATAAGAAAGCAGTTCGGCCGCCAGATAGCCACTATCATAAGCGTTTTGTCCGATGTAACGGACACCAGTTTCATCCGGCAGATTCGTATCAAATAACAGGCAGGGCACCTGACTCTTTTGACAGTGCCGGAGCAAACGAATGGCTTCCTCGTAAAATACGGGTACCATAAAGACGCCGTCAACCGTATCGGCCATGATTTCGTTAACCCGCTCCCGAAAGGAATCTTCGCTATTTTGATCGAAATAAAACACCTTGGTCGTGACTTCCAGTTGCCGGATTTCCTTCTCCGCCTGTTCAACGCCTAGTATGTGATCATGCCAGAAAGGAATTTCTTTGGTAGCCTGTGGAAGCAGTACCGCTACCACGTATTCTTTCGTGGATTTCAGGCGACTGGCCAACAGGTTAGGCTGGTAGTTCAGCTCTTCAATGGCCTTGAGAATACGTTCCCGCGTTTCCTGGGATACGCCACCGCGGTTGTGTAACACACGATCGACAGGGCCAATGGAAACATTGGCGTGCCGGGCGATATCCTTGATTCCGATCTGTTTATCCTTGTGTTTGATAAGCTGAAGATTTTTATCAAAGTTAATACATTCTGGGTTAGGATGATGGGAAGCTTTCAGGTTTAATCCATTAATTTCGAGGTTTGAAAATCAGGGTATCAGACGTAGTCAAAGGCCTTTGAGAATCATGAAATAATTCTTGTACGACGCCCGTCCGCTTCCGATGGGTTAGGGTAAAACTACCACATCAATCGAAGCTTTACAAAAGATCGGTCTTAGGGTATACCCTAGATTTTTTAGGATAAAGGGTTTTCCCTAATCAACGTATATGTAATTAATCCTATTTTTGCTGAACAAATTTCTATTGGGTAGGAAGCTTTAGTGATCACAACGCTGACTCATCGATAGTCCCCTAAAAAACTTAACCTAATAAACAATTATTTCATAATGGCTCATGCCCTTAACACTGCCTCTGCCCCGGGAGTTTTCGCCTCTACCTCAACCCAAGGCCTCTAAAGCGATGATACGGGTATTGATTGCCGATGATCACAACGTATTTGTTGAGGGAATTGAATCCTTAATTTCGGGTTCCGCCAACATTCAGGTTACGGAACGGTGCTATACCAGTGCTTCGGTACTGGAGCGACTCGAAACGACCGCCGTGGATGTGGTTTTACTGGACATTTCTTTTCCCCAAATCGAAGACGGACTGAGTCTATGCGAAGCCATTACGCGGCAGTATCCGGCGTGTCAGGTGATTGCACTGACCATGCACGATGATGCCAGTCTGATCAAGCGAGTAGTCAAGAAAGGAGCCCGGGGGTATCTCTTAAAAAATACCACGAAGCTGGAATTGCTCGAAGCGATTGAACGCGTGTACCAGGGAAAGCAATATTTTAACGATACCATTACCCAGATTTTACTGACGAACGGCAAGACCCGGAAAGCCGGAAATGTACGCCTGAACCTGACGCCCCGCGAATCGGAAGTACTAGCTCTCATTGCTCAGGGACTAACGACTCAACAAATGGCTACGCAACTGTTTGTCAGTGTGAAAGCAGTTGAGTTTCACCGAAGTAGCTTATTGCTCAAGTTTGATGTACCCAACACGGCGTTGCTGATTAAAACGGCGATGGAAATGCAGTATATTGATTGATATACGAAAGAAAAGAAGGATTGAAGCCGCTTTACTAACGCAAATGAAATTGTTTCGGGTAACGTTCCTACTGGCTTGGGTCACTTTACTAGGCCCAGTATCGAAGGGCTGGGCATTGGCCGAAACACCCGTGATTGATAGTTTGAACCAGCGGGTCCGTACACTGGTAGAACAGCAACACTGGAAAGCCGCCGCTCAGGTTAGTGAACGCATTGGGAGCTTGTACCACCAACAATACGGCTACAATCAGTATACCATCGAAGCGTATTTTAACAGCCTAACGTACTACCACCGTGTTGGAGATTCGGTAGGGTATTACAACGTGCATATTTTGATCGGTGATTACTATACGCATGATTATTTCATGCAAAATCACGCAGAACAGTACCTGAAGCGAGCCCTGCGTTTTTTTGAGCGAACGAAGAACACCACCAAAATTATTGAGTGTCACCTGGATTTGGCCAATATCATCCAGAATAAGGAACCGATTCCGAAAACACTGTTTACCGAGTTACGCCGGACGGAACGACTGAGCGAGCAAACCAAACAAGCCTATTTTCAAGCCTATGCCCTGAACTTACTGGCTACGACGTATTCCCGGACCAAACAACCCGACTCGGCCCGGTACTTTGCGACCCGCAGCCTGAAGATGGCCCGGGAGCAGAACATTAGCTGGCTGATTGCCCTCAATCTTTTTTACCTGGGCATTACCGAACAGTTTAAAGATCGATCCGAGGCGGCCATTCAGTATTATCAGAAAAGTTATCGCATTGCTGATTCCGTAAATAATGTTTCCATGTTACGGGAGCTGACGCGACACGCGGCGGAAAGCTATGCCCATCAGGATAAGTACAAGGAGGCGTATGAATCCTTATTGCAATCACTGGCTTACACCCAGGAGTTCTATTATTCGGAGCAGACGAAAAGTATTCGATTACAGGAGCTGGACAGTCAGATCAAGACGTTAGCGGTGGAAAAGGCGTTAGTCAAGGAGCAAAGTCAGCATCAGCGTACGATCAATTCCATGCTGGTGATCGGACTGTTTATTAGTATCGTGGGCGTAGGGACGCTGATTTATATGCGACGTCAGCAAAAACTCATTGCCCAACAACAGGCCGTGATTGCCCAGCAGCAAATTCGGGAGCTGGAGCTTAAATCGCTACGGGCCATGATGGAAGGACAGGAGGGCGAACGCAGCCGCATTGCCCGCGATCTGCACGACGGACTGGGAATTCAGCTTTCGCGGATCAAGCTGTTTGTGGAGGCTCATCAAGAAGCTTTGCCCGCGTCGGTACGAGAGCCACTGAACCAGTTTTTGGATGAAGCCTGTACGGAAACACGATTGATTTCCAATGATTTACGCCCCTATGCATTGTCAACCTTCGGATTGATTCCGGCATTGGAAGATTTAACGCAAAAGCTGAATCTGGTCAATCAAACGAATGTGATTTTTGAGCATTACGGTGAAACACCCGTCTTAAGCGACGAAGCTTCGGTAATGCTGTACCGGGTGATTCAGGAGTTAATGAACAACGCCCTAAAACACGCCGATGCAAATACCATTACCCTGCAGATGATGATCAGTGAAGCGACGGCTTTGATTAGTGTAGACGACGACGGATGCGGTTTTGCGGAACCCTCCCGAACGGGCAACGGCATCACTAATATTCAGTCACGTATAGATTACCTCGGTGGGCAGGTGATGTGGCAGAGCGAAGCGGGCAAAGGGACGTCAGTTATGATTTCGCTACCGCTTAAATCAAGTGCAACTTAGGTTGTAATTGTATGTCCAGACTAGGTTTGGTCCCGCAGAGTGGCCGACTAGTAGCCATTGAGCCTTCCAGGCCGGACCTCTCCATAACTGTCTAGCTTAGCTCAGGCCACCGCGTTGCTCCCACCAGGGGGTGGCCCCCATGGAATGGTTTCATCCGCAAAGCGGTGGCCCAGAGCAGGATGAAAAGAGCGCTGGGCGTTCCAGCATGGGATGCCCCGCATAGGATGCCCCGCATGGAATGCATACGGACTAAAAGATCAGCCTTCTTAGCGGGACGAAAAACGCACGTAAAAGAAAAATATCTATCTCAAAAAAAACATATGCATCTATTTCTATTCCTCTAACCCCGTTTCCCATGTCTACCTACCCCTGCGTTAGCTAACCGATTTCCGGGCTTTTATGCGTGTATTCGGGTGTTCTGAATACACTTCTCGTACTCGTCCTCTACGGGTATGCGGGAACGCATACGCTCTAAACTCTCTACTACAGTCGCTTTCCTAATTCAATTTCTCATGATCAAACAATTATTGTTTCTATTTCTCTGGATAGGGGCTTGCCTGAGTGCCTTCGCTCAGCAGCGAACCATCCGTGGCGTCGTTTCGGATGCTCAGGGTACCACGCTGCCCGGAGCTTCCGTCTACGTCAAGGGCCTGCAACTGGGTACCACCACCGATGTGAATGGTCGCTTCACGATCAATGTACCCGCAGATGCCAAGGCCTTAACGGTTTCGTACGTAGGCATGCAAAACCAGGACATAGAGCTGGGCACAAAAACCGATCTTAGCATCACCCTCCAGTCCAATGACCGAAATTTTGATGAAGTCGT
The DNA here is from genome assembly GCF_002943425.1 of Siphonobacter curvatus. Lineage (NCBI taxonomy): Bacteria > Pseudomonadati > Bacteroidota > Cytophagia > Cytophagales > Cytophagaceae > Siphonobacter > Siphonobacter curvatus. The sequence continues at coordinate 236,870 of NZ_PTRA01000004.1, read as the reverse complement.
TGTCATCGGTTACGGAACGGCCAAACGCTCGGACGTTACCTCTTCTATCACGACCATTAAAGCTACGGAGTTGAAAGACATTCCAGCGGCGGGCGTCGATCAGCTCCTGCAGGGAAAAGCGGCTGGGGTAACGGTAACCAGCAACGGCGGTCAGCCCGGTGGCGGCGTATCGGTGAAGGTACGTGGCGTCACGTCCATCAACAGTAATGACCCCCTATTCGTGATCGACGGCGTTCCCTTCGTAAATGGTAATACTTCTGCCAGTTCAGGTTATGCCGGGCTGGGGGGTGGTGACGGTCAGACGGGGAACAGCGTCATGGCCATGCTAAACCCCAACGATATTGAATCGATTGACGTACTGAAAGATGCCTCCGCTCAGGCCATTTACGGCTCCCAGGCGGCTAACGGCGTTATTCTGGTGACAACCAAAAAAGGAAAGTCGGGCGAGGGAAAAATCAACTACGAAATGTACACTGGCGTATCGGAAGTGGCCAAACGGCTGGATCTGATGGATTTGCGAGATTTTGCCCGGTATCAGAATGAGGTACTGCCCATCATCGGCAATCCCGTATCCGACGAATTCCGCGATCCTTCCATTCTCGGCAAAGGTACGGATTGGCAGGAAGCCATGTTTCAGCGGGGGAAAATTCAGAACCATCAGCTGAGCTTCTCGGGCGGTCGCGAAAAAACTACGTACTACTTTTCACTAAACTATTTCGACAACAAAGGCATCCTGCTGGGTTCGGACTTCAAGCGATATTCCACCCGTTTCAGTCTGGACAATCAGTTAAAAAGCTGGGCTAAAGTCGGCTTAAGTGCCAACGTTTCGCGGAGTATTCAGAACGTGTCGCTAGCCGATGCCGCCGAAGGTACCATCTGGTGGGGAGCTTCGACCAGCCCGCTAATTCCGGTAAAAAACCTGGACGGTAGCTGGGGTGGTGGTCAAACCATTGGCGGGGTGCAGTACAACAACGCCAACCTAGTCGGCAACAGCCAGTTCCGGGGCAATACCAAAACGACGAATACGGTTTTCGGTAGCTTATACGCGGAGATCCAGTTGATGAAAGATTTGAGTTTACGTAATGAAGTATCCTACTCGCTTGGTCAGGATAACAACGTGGCCTTTCAAAAAGCGGGGAACGTGGGCGGCACGTCCTTCCGCAGCAAACTCATCGATTCGCGTTCGGACAGCTATTATTACTCCCTCACCAACTACCTGAATTACAACAAATACATTGGCAAACACGGTATTCAGCTGACGGTCGGTCATCAGGCTCAGTCGTCGTATTACCAGTCCATTTCGGGGTCAAAAGTGGATTTACAGGCCGATATTTTTGACCTCAACACGGGTAGCTCCGACCAGACAACCTGGGGTTTAGGCGGCGGTAAGGGACACTGGGCGATGGAATCGTACTTTGCCCGGGCTAATTATACCTACGGTGACCGGTACTCCATCTCGGCCAGTTTCCGGGCGGACGGTTCCTCTAACTTCGGTCCGAACAATCGCTGGGGGAATTTCCCAGGCGTATCGGCGGGCTGGACCATCTCGAACGAATCCTTCGCCAAAGGAGCCATGGCTAAAGTCGTCAATCACCTGAAACTGCGGGTCGGTTACGGAGCCGTGGGTAATCAGAACTTCCCCGGTGGAGCTCCAAACCCCGCCTACGTGGGAGCGGTGCAGTTTTTCTCCGGACCCGTGGGCTTTGGTACGTCCAACATGATCAACGGAATTCCAAACCCGAACCTGAAGTGGGAATCGGTGAAAACGACCAACGTGGGTCTGGATATTGGCTTCCTGAACGGCCGCATCGACGCAACCATCGATGCCTATAAAAAGGTAACGTCCGACATGATTATCTTCCTGACGGGTCCGAACCTGATTGGTGTAGGGGATCAGTGGGATGACTTGAAAGCTCCGCTGGGTAATGCCGGACAAATGACGAATACGGGCGTGGATCTGGGCATTACCTCAACCAACATCCGCAACGATAATTTTACCTGGAAAACCAACGCCGTACTGACGCAGTTTACCAATACCTACGACAAGGCCGCCAGTGCCGCTTCGGCCCTCGACGGAAAGGTATACTACAACAACTACCTCGTTACGCATACCACCCCCGGACGCCCCGTGGGTTCCTTCTGGGGTTTGGTAACGGATGGACTGTTCCGTAACCAGTCTGATCTGGATAACAGCCTGCCGCAGTTTGGCTACAAGGTGAACCAGAACGAAACCTGGCTGGGTGACATTCGCTTTAAGGATATCAACGGCGACAAGAAAATCGACGCGGGCGATATGACCTTCATTGGTAGTCCGCTACCCAAGTTTACCTGGGGTTTGACTAACTCATTCACGTACAAGGGAATCGATCTGTCGATTTTCCTGCAGGGAAGTCAGGGAGCGAAAGCTTTCAATTTCCTCCGCTGGCAACTGGAAGGTTTGAACAGTGCCTGGTCGAATCAGATGCGTACGGTGAATGACCGCTATACGGAAAGCAATCCGAACGGTTCTTTACCCCGTTTCACGGTGACGAACAAAAATAACATCGCCATGTCGGATCGCTACGTGGAAGATGCTTCGTACGCCCGGATTCAGAACATTACGCTGGGCTACCGCCTGCCGACCGCTTTCCTGAGTAAAATCAAAGTAAGCAACCTGCGGATTTACGGTTCGGTGCAAAACCTGAAAACCTTTACCCGCTATTCTGGCTACGATCCGGAAATCGGAGCCTTCAATAATAGCATCAAGCTCATGAATGTGGATATGGGCCATTATCCCAACCCCCGGACCTTTACCCTGGGAGCGAACCTGCAATTCTAAGCCAATCCTTACTTGATCAAGCAATGAAGCGTACCTTTTTATACTGCGGTTTAGCGGCCTCGCTGCTAACGGCCTGCAACAAAGAATTCATCGATCGTCCTTCTTTATCGGGAACGACGACGGGCAATTACTACAACAACGCCGAAGAAGTACGAGGAGCCACGAGTACCCTCTACAGCGGTCTGCCCTGGCGGAACTACGAAAGCCGGGCTCAGGATGCCATTGGCGACGTCATGAGCGGTAACATGTTCACGTATACCGACGTGGAATACCTCAACTTCACTTTGTCTTCGGCATCCGAACGCATTGGAGCGGCCTGGGGAGCGTTTTATAAAATCATCGGTTACTCGAACGTAATGATCAAAACGTTCGAGGAGAAAAAAGCCGCTGGTGGTGGAGCCGCGTATCTGGATCCGGCCATTGCCGAGTGCCATTTCATTCGCGGGACGGTGTATTTCTACATTGCCCGTACCTGGGGACATGCCCCCATCATTACCGATCCGGGAGAAACGGCTCTGTCGGGAAACTTCAACATTCCCCGTTACCTGCAATCCGACGTACTCCGCTTTGCTTTGGAAGAATTGAAGCTGGCCGAAGCCGGCTTGCCCGAGTCCGACGTACCGGGCCGCCTGACCAAGTATTCGGCCAAAGGCATGATGTCAAAACTGTACCTCTATCAGAAGGACTACGCCAATGCGAAAGCCAAGGCCGAGGAGGTGATGAATTCGGGTAAATACAATCTGGTGAGCGATTACAACGGGATGTTCACCAAGAGCAGCATGAATAACAACGAGGAATGTCTGTTCAGCATCCAGCACCAGCTTTCGGGCGATCCCTGGGGTACGGGCAACCTGAAAAACCCCGACCGGGGAGCGGCGAACCTACGTACGGCTGAGGCTGACGCCTGGGAAATGTACGTTCCTTCGCTGGATCTATTGAAAGAATACGAGTTTGGGGATTTACGCCGGAAATGGTCGGTGATGGAACACGGCTGGACGAATCCGAACTGGAAACCCCAACGCGTGAATGCTCCCAAGTACAACGCGTTCATGGCGAACGGATTTAAGTACGATACCCTGGTATCGGCGGATGAAGGCGGTAACCTGAACGCCACCCGTTCCAACATCGCTAAATACTTCGCGGGTCCGGGTAAAAGCTTCGGTAGCGATGCCGTACTGGGTCAGAACTCCGGCAACAATGTAGTACTGCTTCGCTACGCGGATATTCTGCTCATCTATGCCGAGGCTACGCTGGCCGGAGCTGCCTCCACGACTGACGCGAAAGCTCTGGCGGCCCTGAACAAGGTACGGGCCCGGGCGGGACTCTCACCCCGAACGTCGTTTACCATTGACGATATTCTGCACGAACGCCGCGTGGAATTTGCCTTCGAAGGCGATTACTGGTACGACATCCAGCGGCAGGGCTTTGCCAAGGCGAAAGCGATGATTCAGAAGCAGAACCGGGGTACGGCCACGGGAGCCAATTACATCACCACGTTTACCGAGGATAAGATGTACCTGCCCATTCCGGCGGGCGAGATTATCCAGGACCCTGAGTTAGCCAAAGATCCCGTACCCTATTACAAATAAGCTGGAAGGAACCTAAGCAATGAACATACCTACTTTTTTTACCCGGGCGACTTTGCCCTTACTGATGCTGGGAGCGGGCTTCGTACTGAATGCCTGCACTGAAGACACCGATGGAAGACCGCAGATAAAACCCGGTAATCCCGTGGTGTCCGCCATTACCCCCGACTCCGCTTCGGGCGGTTCGGTAGTAACCCTGAAAGGAACCGGACTGGGTGATATGCGGGCGATTGTTTTTGAGAAACAAAGTGTAGCGGCGGGTTTTCAGCCGACACTGAATACAGAAAATGCTCTCATTTTCCGCGTACCCGATGAAGCAGCGGGTGGGGTACAGAATATTACGTTTACGAACAGCGAAGGCCGGACGGTAACCGTACCCTTCCGGGTGCTGGCCTACCCGACGATTACGGACGTTTCCAATTACAATTTCACCAAAGGAACAACCGTAACACTGACGGGTAATAACCTCGAAGACGTCACGGCGGTGAAACTTTCGGGTACCACCATCGCGGCTAAAATCGTATCCAAAGAGAAAAAGAAACTCGTGCTCGAAATGCCCACGACGACCGTGGGCCGGGCCACGCTGGATATTACCAATACCACGGGTCTGATGAAGACTACTCAGGAATTCGTCAATGTGGAGCAGGCATATCCTATCTTCCTGGATGCGTACGCGACGGGGGTAACCGATGCCTCCTGGGGGGATGCGGCGGCGATCAGCACGAAAGAATTCAAGTCGGGAACAGCTTCAGTGGGTAAAAACTTCCAGAAAGGCAATTGGCACCTGATCGGGTTTTCGATGCCGGGCCTCGCGTATTCGTCTGCGTACACTTACGTTTCGGGCTATATCAAGGGAGCGTCCGCTGATTACACGTTGTACCTGACGACGGATGCTGCCTCCGTAGGTTTTGGAGAATACATCGAGAAAAACAAAATCGACGTGAAAGCCAACACCTGGACGTACTTCAAAATCAAGTTGTCGGATATGGATTTCTGGTCGGCGGGTAAAACGCTCAAACAGATCGGCTTCCGGATCAAAGGCCCCGACAAACAAGACGAGACGTTCTACTTCGACGATCTGATTCTGGTTAAGTAAAGATTTTTCCCATTTGCCCTCCTGCTGCTTTTCTGTGAAAAGCCAGCATGAGGGTTTATTTTGTAGCGTATGCACGTATTCAATCGTATTGGTCTGGCCGGCATGCTTTGGTTAGGACTCAGCATTCCTTTATTTAGTCAAACCCCCGTGCAAAAGCACGGAGCCCTTCGGGTCGAAGGAAATCAGATCGTCGATAAAAATGGCCAGCCGCCCCAATTGCGGGGGATTAGTTTTTCCTGGAGTGTCTGGGGTGGACGGAAGTACTACAACACGGACGTCGTAGATCATTTATGTAAGGATTTTCAAACCACCCTGTTGCGGGCTTCCATGGCGGTACAACCCGATTCGGGCTATCTGCAACAGCCGGAAGCACAAATGGCTCTGATTACCCGCGTCGTGGATCAGGCGATCAAAAATGGGGTGTATATTTTGATTGACTGGCATGATCACAATGCCGAACAACATTTGCAGGAATCCAAGGCTTTCTTTCGGGCGATGGCTCAGCGGTACGCGGGTAATCCACAGGTAATCTACGAAATCTGGAATGAACCTGAGCGGCAGACCTGGCCGGTGATCAAGGCGTACTCGGAGGAAGTGATCCGGGAAATCCGGACCTATGATCCGAAGAATCTGATCATCGTAGGCAGTCCCCACTGGGATCAGGACGTGGATGTGGCTGCCGCTGACCCGATCAAAGGGCAAACGAATCTAGCGTACTCCTTCCACTTTTACGCCAGTGAACCCTACCACCAGGATGGCTTGCGGGCCAAGGCGGAAAAGGCCATGCAACTGGGTCTCCCATTAATGGTGACGGAATGGGGTGTGGGCGAGTCTTCGGGCGACGGTAAATTTGATCGGGAACAAAACCGAATCTGGCTCAACTGGATGGAAAAGCATCGACTAAGCTGGGTGAACTGGAATATCACCGACAAGAAAGAAACGACGGCCCTCTTGCAACCTGGTGCTCCAACGAATGGGAAATGGACCAGAGAACACCTGACACCAGCGGGCCTTTACATCAAAAACGAGCTCATCCAGTTACAGACCCATTAACTAGTTAAAAGTAAGAAGTGCAGATGGAGAAAAAGCTCGTTCACTGAACGAGCTTTTTGCTTACTTATGATGAGGTAATGTACTTAATTCTTCTTGAAAGCCACTTTTACGTAGTTCTCAGATTCGGGCAGGGAGGGTAGGGTACGAGAGCGATTCAGAACCTGGATCAAGGTTGCATCGAGTCGTTTGACTACTTTTTTTCGACTGATATTTAGCCGAAGATCTTCGAGTTTTTCCTCGTAAATCAAGGTTCCATTTTCCGCGTAGAAGCGAACGATGGAGCCTTGTTTCGTACGAAGGTTGTCTTCTACTACCCAAAAGCCCGTTTTAGGCTGCAATTCCTTTTTCTGAGCTTGAGCGGCTGTGCCAAGTAGGGCTAAAAAGAACAGGGTTGCTAGTTGCTTTTTCATGACGATTATAAATGAAGGTTGATAGCTGATGGATTAGTCGTTGATGGACGGTTCAAAAATAACAGCGTGAAAATGGTCTAGAGGAGGAAATAGCCCGGTAGCTGCTTTCGTAGGTCAGAGAGCAGCGTTTGAGTCTACGGAGCGTATTCATCGTCGGTAAAAGTCATTCAGCGACGGAAGCCCGTCGTTCGTAGAAAAATCGGTTCACTGGGCGGAATTCCACTGGCATTCAGCTAAATTTCAGAGAAACCCGTGCAACGAAAAACGCATTTAGGAATCTTTAGTTGACCATGAAATCTACCTTCGGCTATCATTTCATTTTTTCTACCAAACCCCAGGACCGGATCCGGCGGCACTTGCTGCTCTGGATGAGCTGGATTCTGTTTTCTACCCTGATTTACCTACCCGTGAACATGCGGGGCGTGGAAACACCGGATATGCAGGTGTTTCTGTTGACCCTGATCGAAGCCATTTGTTTTACCATTTTTTCGCACGCGGTGTTTGCCTATCTGCTGGCTTACTGGCTGATACCCCGCTTTTTCTACACGAAACAATTTGGATTTTTTCTGTTGGGTTTTATTGGAATCATCATTGTTCAGGCGGTAGGGGCCTTTGCCGTGGGCGAACTGGTGCTACGGCATTACCGGGCCATCATTAAGTTTCCGTTTCGAAGCCACAGTATTTTACTCGGATTACTCGCGGGTGTACGGGGTGGTACCACGATTGGCGGATTCGTAGCGGCCATCGTCATTATGAAGAACTTAGTGAAGCAGCAGGAAGCGTTTGGTCAGGTACAACGGGAGAAACTCGGAGCTGAACTACAGTTACTCAAATCGCAGCTGCACCCGCACTTCCTGTTTAATACACTGAATAATCTGTATGCCTTAACGCTGAAAAACTCCCCGCGTTCGCCGGAGATCGTTCTCAAACTTTCGTCCCTGCTTCGGTACATGCTCTATGAATGCAATGCCGAGGAAGTACCGCTGGAAAAGGAAATTCACTTTTTAAAGCATTATATCGAGCTGGAACAATTGCGATACGGTGACCGGCTGGACGTTTCCCTGCAAATTAGTGGAGACTACACCAGCAAAAATATTGCACCGCTGTTGCTCATTCCTTTTCTGGAAAATAGTTTCAAACACGGCACTAGTACCCAGCTCGATCAGGCCTGGATTAGTCTGGATCTGTACGTGCAGGATGATCAGTTGTTTTTTAAACTCATCAATAGCCGTGATGTGGAGGAGATGCCTCCCGGTATGGGTGGAATCGGCCTGCAAAACGTTCGCAAACGTCTGGATTTGCTGTATCCGAACACCCATGAATTACGATGTGTGGAAACCGAAGACACCTTTCTGATTATACTTAATCTGGCACTCCATTCGAGCGTAACCCGGGTGGAAACCAAAAGCACCGTTCCTATTTAACCTTCTGTCGCCTTCTGTCTATGACTCGCTGTTTATTAGTAGATGATGAACCCCCCGCCCTGGAAATTCTGGAATCGTATCTGGAAGGACTGGATGGCTTTGAAGTGGTGGCATCCTGCTCCAACGCTATCCAGGCGTTTCGGATTTTGCAGGAAAAACCCGTGGATGTACTCTTTCTCGACATACACATGCCGAAATTACTGGGTACGGATTTGCTGCGAAGTCTGCCCCATCCGCCTCAGGTAATTTTTACAACGGCTCACCCCGAGTTTGCGGTGGATGCCTTCGACCTCGCTGCGGTGGATTACTTACTCAAACCCATTGCCTTCGACCGCTTCTTACGGGCAGTGGCCAAAGTAGAACGGCCGGATCAGAAACCGCTGCCTCTACCGGTGGAGAAAGAGCAGAGTGTAACCAGTCAGGATGCCTTTTTGTACTTTCGGGCCGATCGAAAAATGGTGAAAGTGTTTTTGAAGAATATTCTGTACATCGAAAGCCTGAAAGATTATGTCAAGGTAATTACGCAAAACGAAAAGCCGCTGGTGGTCAAACAATCCATGAGTGCTCTGGAAGAAACCCTGCCCCAGCGGGAGTTCCTGCGGATTCATCGTTCGTACCTCGTGGCTATCGACAAGATCAAGGCCTATACGCCCACGCATCTGGAAGTAGCCGGGCTGGAATTACCCATCGGTCGCCTCTATCAGAAAGAGGTAAGCCGGGTCTTAACCTCGTCTGCCTTGACGTAAAAGAAGGGGTATAGCGTTGAATGGAGCATCCCGAAGGTATAGCCTTTCGGGATTTTTTTTTGAAGGACTGGAAACGTTTCCACGAAACGGATGCTGGCGTTACAGCGAAAAATCGTTAAGCTTAATTTGAAACGGGAAGGAAGGAGTCGAAAGCTTCAGAATTAGAGTCTATCTCGTATAACGAGCGGATTTACAGGTTCAGACAAATATTAAAACGTAAATATTTTAGCAAATTTTATGAGTGGGAATTAACGCTAATTACTGGGGAAAAGCTGGCAACCCCCTCTGCCGGAACAATAATTTTGCGAAAACACATCGCCCGCCAGCGTACAGTAGGTACCCAAAAGCTGCTGTGACGCTATTCTCCGGGTAGCAATTAGCTACCCCATCGAGATTCATTCATTTATACCGTATTGCTTATGATGAAGTTAGTGCATCTTTTTTTCCTGAAACCACAAAAAAGTTATTGGCTAGGCCTACTCCTGTTGCTGAGTACACTTCCGGTGTTGGCTCAAGAGCAGGTACCCATACTGGCCGACTCGGCTCATGCCATTCCGGATACATTACTTTTCAAAATTCAGAAGGCCCAGGCGGCCATTACGGAAATTAACGCCGCCAACAAGAAAGAGTACGGTGTTAATCGCATTCGTGAGGGATTGGAAGAGGCGGAAGCTTCCATTAATCCGATTAAAGCGGATCTGGCTACTTCGGGTTCGACTCTGCACGCGAAAGATTTACAGAGTTACGGCCTTATTTTAAAAGATGCTCAGACCCGGCTAACGGCCTGGCAAAATAGTTTGTCCAAGGCCAGTAACGATTTGCAAAAACGGGCTAATCAGGTCATCGGTCTAAGTCAGGACTCCCTGCTTACGGTAACGGAAACGGATGTTGCCGAGAAACAACTCTATACCGCTCAGCTGACCGAACTGAAAATCCGTTTACAACGCTCGGGCGAGCGGACTACGGCCAAACTCGATACCATCAGTCGCTTGCTGGCTAACGTGTCCGCTCTAAGTCTGACCGTTACGGACCTGCAAAATCAGGTGCAGGAGCAGCTCCGAACCTCCGGCGAAAACGTGTATTCCAAGGAGTCGCCCTACCTCTGGGAAGCTCCTAATCGGGTGGATCGAACCAACGTCGAGCGAATTGTCAGTTCGTCTTACCAGGGCCAGAAAAAAATCCTGAGCTATTTTCTCAATTCGGCCTGGGATAACCGCGTGTTACTGTTGCTAACGGCGGCGGCCTTTTTCATCTGGGTATATTCAAACTTTAAAAAGGCCCGTAAGCTCGAACTGCGGCAAAAACTGGGGGACTTAAAATTTCAGCACATCACTCCCGTGCCGATTCTGGCCACCCTTATTGTACTGTTCAACCTGCCACCGCTGTTTGAGCCAGATTCACCCTCGCTTTACATTGAGCTGACCCAGTTTTGCCTGTTGGTTTGCTTAACCATCAGTCTAAAAAATATTGTCAAGGGAGAGGACCGCAAGCACTGGCTCATGTTGGTAGGCTTGTATATGACGCTGATTGTCGTCAATACACTACTGAATGATTCGCTCTACTTACGCCTGGGCTTGTTGGCCTTGAATGGTACGTTCCTGTATCTCGGGATGCTTATTTACCGCAAGCTCAAGCAAACGCCGGTGAAGGAACGATTGATTAAACCGGTGGTTATTCTTTACCTGGTTTTGAATGCACTGGCGATTCTCCTGAACATTTTTGGCCGGGTAAGTCTGGCGAAAGTATACAGTATGACAGCCGTCATTGGCTTGATTCAGATGGTGGGATTGGATGTATTTATTCAGATTCTTTCCGATGCCCTTGAATTACAGATCAAGCTAAGTGCCTGCTCCGAAGGGATCTTCTCCCGGGTAAGCATTCCGCGTTCCAGAGCTGCCTTCCGACGAGCGATGACGGTGGTTGCCATCATTCTATGGGTACTGGTATTTTTTATAAATCTGGGTGTTGCAGGGGGTGTCTTCGCTCTCTTGCAACAAATACTGACCAAGACCCGGACATTTGGTAGCGTGACCTTCACCCTGGGGAATATCCTGCTGTTTGGTGTCATCGTTTATGTAGCGAATCTGCTGCAGAAGCATATCGGTGTACTGTTCGGCGAATCGAGCGTTACGTTTGACAACAAGACCGAACGTAAAAGCTCCAAGCTGGTACTGATTCGATTGGTGATCCTGATTCTGGGGGTATTGATGGCCATTACGGCTTCAGGGATTCCGATGGACCGACTGACGGTCGTACTGGGGGCTCTTTCGGTCGGGATTGGTCTGGGGATGCAAAATATCGTGAACAACTTCGTATCCGGTATCATCCTGATTTTTGAAAAACCCTTCCAGATTGGGGATTACGTAGAACTGGCCGATAAGAAGGGGAAAGTACAGGACATCGGTATTCGTTCCAGCAAAATGCTGACCCCGCAGGGATCGGTCGTCGTCATTCCCAACGGTGATTTATTGTCGGGTCGTTTGGTGAACTGGACGCTGAGTAATTCGTACCTGAAAACGGAGCTTACGTTCAAGGTAAATGCCGACGCCGATCTGGAGAAGGTGACTAAAATTGTGGAAACCGAAATCGGCAAGCTAAACGATTCCCTGAAAAACATCCCGCCCGAAGTGCTGGTCAACGCCATTGCCGCCGACAGTATCGAACTGAAAATACTGGCTTGGGTGACGAATATTTATGTCGAGGCAAACTTCAAAAGCCAATTGCTTACCCGGCTGATGGTACGATTTAGGGAAGCGGAGATTAAAGTCATGTGATGGGTAAGTTTTGTTTTAGGAAGATGGGCTGACATGCTAAGATAAATGTTCTTTTCGTTGATAATCAGACTCCAAGCAACTAGTTTCGAGTAACTAGTATCAAAGGGTTAGTATTTCGTTCCCTATACAAGGTTGGTTTTTAATCCCTATGCATCCCATGCCCCGCATGGAATGCATAGGGACGGGGATTGGGTTTACGTCGTCCATGAAGAAATCTGTAAATGCCAAACGACTTCCAACTTAAAACCATCAATAAATAATTATTGTCAGAAAATGACAACCCTCCCGCCCGTGAGCCTTCCAGGCTGGGCCATTCCATTAGGGCAACGGAGTAACCTGTCTTGCCCATTCCATGGGGGCCATTCCATGGTGGCCATTCCATGGTGGAGCAATGCGGTGGCCTTGAGCTAAGCTAGGCAGTTACGGAGAGTTCCAGCCTGGAAGGCTCATGGGCCACTAGCCCGCTACTAAGCAGGACCATACCCAGTCTAGGCTAGGAGAGTCTGTTTAGGTTACGACAATCTTTCAAGACTTGGAAAGAACAAAGCCTTTTATATTTACGGCTCTAACCTCTTCCGTATGCTTAAGAAAGGATTGCCGTTAACTCTTGTTCTGTTTTTTCAAGTACTCTGTCTCGCAGCTCAGTCTTCTTTGGTTTGGTGGAATCCCGCCCGTCATGCGTTTCCCGTCATCGAGGGGCAAGCTTGGACCCAGGAATTAAAGCAACCTTATGATCGATTGCCGGGCCGGGCTGAAAAGCAGGTACGCCCGGCCGTATGGAATCTGTCGCGTCAATCGGCAGGACTGTTCATTCGCTTCAAATCCAACAGTGATCAGATTACCATTCGTTACCAGATCAAAGGCAATCAGGCCTTGCCGCACATGCCTGCTACGGGTGTGAGTGGTGTCGATTTGTACGCTCGCAGTCCCCACGGCGATTTCTGGTGGTGCAACGGGAAGTACGCTTTTGGTGATACGATTACGTATCGGTACACCAGCTTGCAAACGAGTGAAAAAGGCCAGGAGTATCGTCTGTATTTGCCGTTGTATACGTCGGTTCAGTGGCTGGAAGTCGGAATACCGGAAGGAAAAACACTCACACCACTGGCTTTGCGTCCTGAAAAACCGATTGTCGTTTACGGAACTTCGATTGCTCAGGGAGCCTGTGCCTCCCGACCGGGCATGGCCTGGACGGCCCAGTTGGAACGGCAAATGGACCACCCCTTACTGAACCTGGGATTTTCCGGCAATGGAAAACTGGAGCCCGAACTGATCAACCTGATTAGTGAAATCGATGCTCGCCTCTACGTACTCGACTGCCTACCGAATCTGATTAGTACGACCGATGTAAAACCAGCGGAAGTCAAAAAGCGAATTCTCCAGTCCGTTCGTACGCTCCGACAAAAACGACCAACCGTACCCATTTTACTCGTCGAACACGCGGGGTATACGGATGGACATAGCAATCCCGTACGGGCCGCTTTGGTGACGGAAGTGAATACCGTCATGCAGGAGGCGTACGCGGAGTTGAAGGCGGAGATGAAAGGTTCGGTGTATCTGCTCACGAAAACCGCCCTGAACCTGAATCCCGATGCCATGGTAGATGGTACGCACCCTTCGGATCTGGGCATGCAGCAGTACGCGCAGGCCTACGAACGGATCATCCGGTCCATTCTGAACGAACCCGTGGGCACCCTTTCTACGACGATCCCCAAAAGTCAGTCCCGGGATTTTTACGACTTCGAAACGCGTCACCGTGACGTGCTGGAACGGCTCAAAACCCACCCGCCGCGAATCGTTTTTCTGGGCAACTCCATTACGCACTTCTGGGGCGGCGAGCCCAAAACTAAAATCGTGCAGGGAGCTTCGAGTTGGAATCGGCTGATGGAGCCACGAAAAGTACAGAACCTTGGCTTCGGCTGGGATCGGATCGAAAACGTACTCTGGCGGGTATATCACGGTCAACTCGACGGCTATCAGGCCAAACAGGTACTGGTAATGATCGGTACTAACAATCTGGAAGGAAATACGGATGAGGAAATTACCGACGGACTGGTTTTTCTGATGAAAGCCATTCAAAGTCGACAGCCACAGGCCGAATTAGTATGGATCGGCATTTTGCCCCGGCGAGGTCAGGAAGAACGCGTACATCGCCTCAATCAGCACTTTGCCCAGCGGTCGGGTGAACTCAATATCCGCTTCCTGCAACCCGGCACTAACCTCTTACAACCCGATGGGAAAATCAACGAAGCCTGGTTTACCGATGGGTTACACCCCAACGAACAGGGCTACGAACGGCTGGCCGAAAAACTCGAACCGTTTTTAGTGCGCCGTTAGATGGTTTCGTTCTTTTGGGTAAAATGAGCCGTCTTACGAAACGCTGCTTTCGTGAGACGGCTCATTTTATATGTAATCTAATTTCCCAAGGTGATTAGTACGGGTAGCTGCCTAAAGCTAGACTTAACCATGAGGCGAGTCAATTTCCAGCTTGTATCCTCTGCCGTGACTATTCACAAGGCGTACCGTGGGGGCGGGTTGTAGCTTTTTTCGCAGTCGGGATACAAATACATCCAGGCTACGCCCTACGAATACGCCTTCGTCCTCCCAAACCTGTTCCATAAGCTGGCTCCGATCAATCACCGTATTGGGAGCACCAACGAATACGTTCAGTAGTTTGGACTCTTTGGCCGAAAGCTCAATGCGTTCATCGCCCAAGTGTAGCATCTGCGTTTCGCGGCAAAAGGTAAGCGGGCCTAAGTGTACTAACGTCGTGGGTATTACAGGTTTGGCCGGAGCAGGCCTTTCCCGTCTGAATAAACGCCAGCCGAACCCGACTAGTAAAATCGGCAGAAGAAGCCAGGCAAACGGTAGAGTATTAGTTATGGAAGCCGCCTGGACGGGTGGTTCAGCAAACTTGATTTGGATGCTGTAGGTCCCTGGGGGTGGTGTTCGGCTTAAACAGGCAACCGATTTTCGATGGAATGGTTGACGGACTTCATAGCTATAAACTACGGTGTTTGACTGCTCCTGTTTGATTTCTACCAGATAATCCAGTTCTGATACATGACGTTGGATGATCTCAATCAGGGATGCGGGTGTGAAGGCAAAGGGACGCTCAAACCGGATCCGGAATGTGCGATCATCCACCGCTTCAATGGGCCATACCCAGGACGTAGAATCGCCCGAGGCCAACAATACTTCGTGACCGATCTTCCGCATGGTCACCAACATCTTTCCCCCCTCGCTGTAACCAGGCAGACGGATAAATAGCAGAAGTAACAGGGTAAGTATTACGTGTCTCATCGATCAAAAATAGGCCTCAAGAGGGGATGAATTTCAGGTTTTACATTTCGTTAACACTTTTTTACAGGCGATTAACGCTTGTCACATCCTCACGCGGTAGGTTTGGGAAGGCTGAACACAAAATAAGTTCTTATGCGCTTGGCATGCAGAGATAATGTACTCAGCTCGTATCCGGTAAACGGTTCAGTAGTTAAACGATCAGCGGTGCCCGGCCCATCAGGTATTGGAACGGATGTAAACGAAATTTTCTACTACTAGTTAAAAAAATGATGCACTACTCCCGCGTATATGCTTTACTGTTACTCGCTGTTTTTCTCATTTCCTGTGGACAAAATCAAAGAGGAGTAGAGGGTGTCAAGTCCGAAACCCAGGACACCGTTACAGCCTACGGACCTACCACTATGGTTCGTAATGTAAGAAAAGGTAGCAATGGCACCATTTTGATTGCGGCTGCACGGGGTGGTGTGTTTCGGTACGATTCTACACGGGTCGTTGAAAAACGTTTTACAAATCTCACTACTAGGATAGGCTCACACCGGTTCTGGGATGTCCTGGAAGATCGGCAGGGAAACCTTTGGTTCGCTTCCACCGATGCAGGGGTGTATCGATTTAATGGAAAATCTTTTCAGCATTTCACTACCGAAGAGGGACTTGCCAATAATGCAGTTACGTCTATGTATGAAGATAAAGCCGGCATCCTTTGGTTTGCTACGGGAGGAGGCGTAAGTCGTTATGACCCCAGTCAGGCCGATGGGCAATCGTTTCGAAATTTTACTACGAAAGAAGGACTTCCCAACAACAACATCACGACGATCATGCAAGACAAAACCGGGAAGTTGTGGATCGGTACCCGAGGCGAGGCCTGTTTTTACGATGGAAAAACATTTACCGTGCCTAGAACGAAAGAGGGGAAAGCCTTTACTAACGTTTGGGGTATCACCGAAGATAGACACGGTAATATTTGGTTTGGGGCAACAATCATCAAAGCGAAAAAAGGGGCTACGCTGGTCGTTAGTGTTGGTCTTTGGCACTATGACGGGAGCACCTTTACCAAAATAAATCAGCGTGGTGCGTCGGCGATTATCGAAGATAGAAAAGGAAATCTCTGGACGACCGGTGACGTACAGCCCAATGGGGTCGGGGCCTGGAAATTGCTCCGGTATGATCAGAAGTCCCTGTCCAATCAAAAGCCCACGGTAACTGAAATCATGTCGATAGAAAAAATGCTTTGTGGGATTCTGGAAGCTGAGGATGGAAGTATCTGGTTTGGCTCGATACACGGGGTGTACCGGTATGACGGAAAAACCATTACGGATTTTAAAAATAAAGCAGGTCAGGACTCGTTGAAAAAGCTTCAACAGTAGGTTAAGAAAACGAGTACTTCAGATCCTTTAGAAATTATGAACTCACGCCTGACTTCACAACAATTAAAAAAGGGGAATTTTCTTAATCGTAAGCTGATCTTACGATGGTTAAGAGTCCACTATTAATTTTCCTCTACGTAATTCAGGAAAAATGGTTCAAATGACGAATTTTGTGCGTTTCTGTAGAAGTACGCCGTATGAAAAAGTTATTAGTTCTTCTTTTCCTTAGTCTAAGTATTCAGTCATACGCTCAGCGGGGAAGCCTCCGTGAGAGCCTTTCCCTATCCAGTACAACGTTGGGCCGTCCGGTGCAGTATAGTTTGTTTTTGCCCAAAGGGTACGAAGCAGGCAGTCGAAAATATCCGGTCTTGTACCTATTGCACGGTTTCGGCGATGACGAAACGGGCTGGACCCAGATGGGCGACGTGGAAACGATTGCGAGTCAGGCGATGGCTTCCGGACAGGTTCCACCCATGATCATCGTGATGCCCGATGCCGGTAAAAGCTGGTACGTGAACAGTGCGGATGGCAAGAACCGCTACGAAGATTTCTTTGTAAACGAGCTGATTCCCCACATTGATTCTAGCTATCGAACCCGTACGAGCAAACAGTTTCGGGCTATTGCGGGTTTGTCGATGGGCGGATACGGTACATTATTGCTGGCCAGCAAACACACCGAACTTTTCTCAGCGGCGGCTCCGCTGAGTGCGGCGGTTTTCACGGATGCCGAGGTAGTGGCCATGCCCGAAGCCGACTGGAAACGCCGCTTCACCAACGTATATCCTACGCAGCAAAAAGGGAAAGAACGATTGAGCAAGGACTGGAATCAGAACTCCATTTTTAAAATCCTGGAAACTACGTCGCCTGACGCACTAAAATCCGTTCGCTTTTACGTAGATTGCGGCGATGACGATCACCTGATCAAGGGAAACATGAGTCTGCACGCGGCGATGCTGGATCGGAATATTCCACATCAGTTTCGGGTACGTGATGGGGGCCATACCTGGATCTACTGGCGAACGGCTTTACCAGAAGTACTAAACTTTGTCAGCCAGGGCTTTCACTAAAAAACCATTGCTGTAGCATTAACGTATATCGGTTATGGTTGCTTTACAATTCGTAGCCGTGCATTCCTCAAACAAATTCTGATTTAACGCCACCCGTATTCCTAAAAGTCGTTTATTTACTTCCATGAACACGATCAAGTCACTGAGTCTGACGATCCGGTATGCCATGCTACTCGTATTGTTTAGCATCCTGACGTTTACTGCACAGGCTCAGCAATTTAAAGTCATCGCCTTTTACACGGCTAAGAATGATCCTGCCCATGTAAGCTTCGTGCATGAAGCCAATCGCTGGTTTACCAAAGTAGCTAAACAACACGCGTTTACGTACGATTCGACCAGCAACTGGGCTAACCTTAATGCTGGTTTTCTGGCCAATTATAAGGTAGTGATTTTCTTGGATACCCGTCCGGAAGCCCCGGCTCAGCGAAAGGCTTTTCAAACGTACATGGAAAAAGGCGGAGCGTGGCTGGGCTTTCACTTTTCGGCGTTTGCCCTGACGCCTTCGAAGTATCCCCAGAACTGGCCCTGGTACCACCAGCAGTTTTTAGGTTCGGGTGAATACAATAGCAATACCTGGCGACCCACGGAGGCAGTATTAAAAGTAGAAAATGCGGAACATCCGGCGACTAAAAACCTGCCCAAAACCTTTACCTCCTCGCCCAACGAGTGGTACAGCTGGAAGAATGACCTACGGAAAAATCCGAATATTCAGATTTTGCTCTCCATCGATCCGGAAAGCTTTCCCTTAGGAACGGGCCCGAAACCCAATGAAATCTGGAAAAGCGGCTATTATCCGGTCGTGTGGACAAACAAGAAATACAAAATGCTCTACGTCAACATGGGCCATAACGACCTGGATTACGAGCACAAAACGAACGAAGAACTTTCCTTCACGTTCGAAAACGAAATTCAGAATCAGCTCATCCTGGATGGGTTATTCTGGTTAGGCGGACGGACAAAATAGACTAATCGACTAATAAAAAAGGACCTTCCTACGAAGGTCCTTTTTTATTAGTCGATTATAGTGAAGTAATACAGGCCACGCATTCGTTGAGGTGCTTAGCGGTTCGGAAATTGGGGTGTTCCAAGGTATGTTCGATCTGTTCGTGCAGCCACGTCGTATGGTATGGGACATGAATGGCGTGTCCACCAATGTTCAGCACGGGTAATACATCCGATTTAATTGAATTGCCAATCATCATGAATTCCTCGGGCTTGATGTCAAGGTGCTTGATGAGTTTCAGGTAATCGGCCTCCTTCTTGTCACTCATGATTTCGATGTGGTGAAAGAAATGCTCCAGTCCGGACTTTTTAAGTTTCCGTTCCTGATCCAGTAAATCCCCCTTTGTGGCTACGACTAATCGGTAGGAATCTTTGAGCGAGGCCAGCGTTTCCTGCACGCCGTCCAACAGTTCAATGGGCTTTTGTAGTAATTCTTTGCCGTATTCAATGGCTTTGGCGATCACTTCAGGCCGGACGTTATAATCCGTAACCGTCAGTGCCGTTTCAATCATCGACAGCATGAAACCCTTCACGCCATAGCCGTACACGGATAGGTTATTGATTTCTGTTTTGAAAAGCTCCTGAGAAACGGTGTGATGCGGTAGGAAATCCTCCAGTAACGCACAGAATTTTCGCTCGGTTTCCTGAAAGTACGGTTCATTTACCCAGAGGGTATCGTCGGCATCGAAGGCAATTACTTTTAATGACATGGCAATACGCGTAGTAATACAGTTAGATCGTTTCAAAAATAAACGATTGCCACACCAGAAAAAAATCGGGGCTCATTCGTTCACGGATGAGCCCCGATTCCGATTATTTCCGAGCAGGTTTCGTGGACATGTAGAAAGTCAGCTTTCCGCCTTTCAGCACATCCGCGTGGCTAAGCTGCCAGTTGGTGACGGGCTTACCGTTTAGCAGCACTTTCTCTACGTATACGTGTTTGTCGCTTTGGTTGATGGCTTCAATGGTGAAGCTCTGGCCGTTTTCCAGTTGAATTTTGGCATTCTTTACCAGCGGGCTACCCAGGGCATACACCTCCGATCCCGGAGCGACGGGATAGAAACCCATCGATGAAAACAGGTACCATGCACTCATCTGACCGCAGTCGTCGTTACCGCCAAGGCCGTCGGAAGTGGGCTTGTACTGCATGTTCAGAATCATCCGTACGCGGGCCTGCGTCTTCCAGGGCTGTCCGGCCCAGTTGTACAGATAAGCCACGTGGTGAGCCGGTTCATTGCCGTGAATGTATCCACCAATAATTCCTTCGCGGGTGATGTCTTCCGTTTCGGCGAAAAACTGATCGGGCAGGTGCATGGAAAATAGCGTATCGAGTCGGGCCGCGAAGATTTTTGCCCCCCCCATAGCCTGCATCAGAGCCTGCGGGTCCTGGGGTACAAAGAAGCTGAAATTCCAGCTATTGCCTTCAATGAAGCCCTGTCCGTGCGTACTGAGCAGATCAAAGTCTTTTTTAAAGGAACCATCTGCCAGACGGGGACGCATGAATCGAATGGAGTTGTCAAAGACGTTTTTCCAATTCTGAGCACGTTTCTGATACGTTTCGTAGACATCCGACCGTCCGAGTTTCTTCGCCAGCTGAGCAATGGCCCAGTCGTCGTAGGCGTACTCCAGCGTGTTCGATACGGAAGTGCCGTTTTGTTCCGCCGGAATATATCCCCGGTCGATATAGGCTCCAATGCCTTCGTAATCGCGGTGATTGGAGGTGGCGATACAGGCCTCCAGGGCTTTCATGGGATCGCCCTTGTACACGCCTTTAATGATGGCATCGGACAATACCGAAACGCTGTGATACCCGCTCATGCACCAGTTGTCGTTGGCGTAATGCGACCAGACGGGTAGCATTTTCAGCGTACTCTGGTCGTAATGCTTCATCATTGAAGCCACCATGTCGTTGTTACGACTAGGCTGTACCAGGTTGAAGAAGGGGTGCAAAGCCCGATAGGTATCCCACAAAGAAAAAGTCGTGTAGTTGGTGAAGCCTTCGGCTTTATGAACATCCTGATCGAGGCCTTTGTACTGGCCATTAACGTCCATGTAAACCGTTGGGTTAATGAAGGTGTGGTACAGTGAGGTATAGAAATTGATTTTCTCGTTTTCCGAAGCTTCGATCTGGATTTTATTCAGTTCCTGATTCCACTGCAACTGAGCCTGTTTTTTGTACCCATCAAAATTCCAGTGAGTCGCTTCCGCCCGCATGTTTTCCAGGGCATTTTGCTGACTAACGGGCGAGAGTGCCATTTTCACCTTAATCTTTTCACCTTCTTGCGTATCAAAATCGAAGTGCATCCGAAGACGTTTCCCAGCGATTTCAGGGAAATTATGATTCTGATCAAACTTCCGCCAGAAACCCCGGTACACCTGCGGCTTATCGAAGTTCTGCTGACCGTAGGATTTGAAAGGCTTGGAGAAGGTCATGGCGAAATACTCGGTCCGGGTACGAGCCCAGCCGTTGGTATGACGGTACCCCGTCACCAGCGTATCGTTCACCACCCGGATGTAGGTCCAGACTACTTTTTCGTCGTAGTTATAAATCCCCGCCATCATATCCAGAATGATGTGCGAAGCGTCCGATTTTGAAAACGTATATTGATGTACGCCCACGCGGTTGGTGGCTGTCAATTCGGCGAGGATGTTGTCGTCATCCAGCTTCACCCGGTAGTATCCAGCCTCGGCTACTTCATTGTCGTGAGAGAAGGCTGAACGAAAACCAGTTTTGGTATCGGAAGCCACGCCGGGATTCAACTGAAGCCGTCCCTGCGTAGGCATCACCAGAAAATCGCCCAAATCCGAGTGACCCGTCCCGCTGAAATGCGTATGACTGAAACCCACAATGGTTTTGTCTTCGTACTTGTAGCCCGCACAGTATCGGTACACATCACCATTGTACTTGCCATTGCGTTCGTAAGAAATGGTATCCGTATCCGGACTCAATTGAACGGCTCCGAAGGGTACCGTGGCTCCCGGAAAGGTGTGACCCATTTTTTCGGTACCAATCAGGGGGCGAACGTAGGGGACCAGATTCTGTTGAGCGTAGGAAAGAAAGAAAAGGAATTGAAATGCAAGGGTTAATAAACCTTTCATCGAGCTTTTTTTTGCCCGAATATACGTCAGAAACAGATTCAGGTACGTAGAAAGGCCAAAAGGGATGGTTATTAAGAATACAAGGTACCCTTTTTGCCGTAAGTTGAGCTAAAAAATTGGCATTCTTTTTTATTGCCTTCTTGCGGAGTCTAAACTGTTACTTCAGCCACCTATGAAAAAGTTTTTTCGGGAAAATGGATTATCGTTAATCCTGGCCCTTATTACTCTCCTTACCTTATTCGCACACCTGCTTACGGGATGGCAGGATTTAAATAATGAACGACAGGATTTTGGCCAAAACCCACTTACGCTGGGCCAATACTTCGGTAGTGGCCATTGCATAGAATCAGTCTTCGAAAACTGGGAAAGCGAATTTCTCCAGATGGCCTTGTATGTGTTGCTAACGGTATCGTTGTACCAGAAGGGCTCGTCTGAGTCCAAAAGCCTGACCGAAGAAGAGGAAGTAGACCGGGAGCCTTCACCGACCCGTCCGGGAGCACCGTGGCCCGTCCGAAAAGGGGGTATACTACTCAAGTTGTATCAGAATTCCCTAAGTCTGGCTTTTTTCGTACTCTTTGGACTATCGTTTGTGTTACACGCCATCGGTGGGGTACAGGCTCATAATGAAGAGCAGCAACTACAAGGGAAAGCTGACTTTATGAGCTTAGGTGAATTTCTGGGATCGAGTGAATTCTGGTTTCAATCTTTTCAAAACTGGCAGAGTGAGTTTCTATCGGTGTTTTCTATCGTCGTTCTGTCCATTTTTCTTCGGCAAAAAGGTTCACCCGAATCCAAACCCGTTGATGCTCCGCATCAGGAGACGGGCAATTAACAGGCCTGCGAAGACGTCGTTTTGATGGGGAAACACCGGGCCATGGCCAGCATAAATAGAGCCATACAGGTTAAGCCTATAGCGGTAGCCATCTGAATCCACTGGCCGCCGGGAAAAGCTTGCAGTGATTTAATGAGGTCATCCATATTCATGACCCAGTGCGGGTTTTCTTTCCAGGCCCCTTTAATCAGGTACCAACTTGTGGAGGCCAGTATGCCACCCACGGTCAGAAAGCCCACTAGATTACACACCCAAAGAAAGCCATGGAGCCATGTAGGGAAAGCCTCTTTATTCAAACTCTTGTAGACAGTGCCTGAAATGCCTTTGTACATCTGTAATCCTGCCCAAAGCATGAGAAAAACACCCACGAGGATAATGAGCCAGTCGCCGCCTTTGACCATTAATACCTTGGAAACCCAAAGCTGCTTCTGATTTTGATCATCTGCATGCCCCATTAAAAGTTTTACTGCCGTTATCCCCAGACTCGTATACGTAAGGCCGCTGAGGAAGTAATTCAGCCGGTAAATCCAGCCCAGTACACCCTTGCCCTTCTTATACGGATCAAAATAGATTTCAGTCATTCGCCAGACGGTGTGGCCCGCTAAGGATAGGGCCATTAAGACCAATACAAACGCTCCTACGTCGGTTTTGATGAATTCTTGCAAAACGGCTTTTCGTCCGGGATCCGGGCCTCGTTGCCCCAGGGCAAATTGGATGGCAAAGAGGGCTACGCAGCCGTATAAAATTCCTTTGGTTAAATAACTAAGTCGGGTTAAGCTGGCAACGGTTTGTTCCCACGTACGCGGACTCGTTTTCGTTTGGGCAATGGCTTCCATACTTCGGGTTTAAGGTTCACTGGACCCAAAAAAGGCTAACACGTTTGGTTAGCCTTTTTTGAATTAATCCTGTACATCATTTGTAGGCTGTTAGAGATTACGAGACACCCCACGTTCATTCGTATTCAACGTGTCAACGTCTACTTCCGTATGACGGACCGTATCACGGACGGTTTCTACGTGTTCATCCACTTCTTTGCCTAAGGTAACTTCTTCCACGACCCGGGCTTCTTTCGAGACAACGGGTACTTCGGCGTGTTCAACCACATCGATCTGGCCTTCCTGGAACGTTGCAAAATCCGCATCAGTTGCCGGACGGTCCACGGGTGTGCGATTGACTACCACGCGTTCTTGACGCAGACGGACGTTTTCTTCGACCGATCGTTCTACGATACGGCTGCGGAGGCGGGCTCCCCCGGTTTCAATACTACGTTTACCTACCTGCAGGTTTTCTTCGATGACCTTGGCAGAAGCGGCCTGATTGTCGGCAGTAAATTCATCTCTGGCAATGTCAGAGGTCGCATGATGCGGTAAAGAATCAACCGTTAAGGAATCTTCCGTAGGTTGATAGTCAGCTGGATAAGGCGTTGAACCGGTAGCCGTTGTGGCTACGTAACCATATTCATTGGCTTTTTCGTCGATATCCACGGCTCCGTGTTCATCCAGAATATCCGATGCCAGACGAGCCTGTACATCCGATGCATTGTGTACCGTGACAATCGAACCCCGACGGGCTACGTGTGAATATTTGTCGGCATCGTCGGTATCACTACCAAAAAGCGACTTAAAGAAATTGCCGATGCCTGTATCGTTATCGCTTTCGTGTGTGGTGGTCGTAGCGTCTACGCTACCCGTAGCTGAAGCTGAAATATCTACGTTTTCTTCTAAAAATCCGCGTTGGATGAGTTGAGCAGCAGCCGTTTGTGCTTGCAGGGCCGTATCAAATAGGCCAATAACAGTCTTTGACATGTTTCTTACATTTGGGTTGTGATGGAATCCTTTCCGATGAATACGAAACCTATGCTTCCGGACCGGTACTACGCGTGATTACAATTTCTTCCTGTCGCAGCGTGACGGGCTGGTGAGTAGTGGTCTGTACTTCTTCTTTGGTGATACGCACTTCTTCCACCAGTACCAGGCGTTTAACAAGGATTTCCTTCACCACCGGCACAATCATGGTTTCACCTTCGTACCGTACCGCTGGAGGCGTATCGATGTATTGGTTGATGGGTACGCGTTCTACCTTTACCTGTTGCTGCGTAAGGGGAAGTTCCACGCGTTCTTCGTGTTCATGCACGCGTTTACTCACGGTTACGCGACCCGTTTCTTCCAGCTGCGTATCAACCTTCAGCTGTTCTTCAATCACCGGCAAAACCACGGGACACGGGCCGGATTCATTCGTTACAGAAGGATCAGTGTTCGTATTCATCAGTTCTACTAGGGGTAAATTTCGTTCCATTGGCCGTCGTAGAAGACTATACGTTCCATTTTAAGAAATTAACACCCCAAATTTTACCTTCTTAGGGAGCGGGCTTCACAGCCTGAAAGAAATTTCGGTAAAACATTTAGTATCAGCCACGTTTCACTAGTGTCAGACCAAACGTTTCGAACGCTGGTATTTTTTACTCAGTCTACTGAGGCAAAGTGGTGAGCCACTGATTAACTCTGTAGCCCGGCTAGAGGAAACCTTTCTACACATTCTCATTTATGAGGCTTTGAAAGGGTCGTCGATGGTCTAAAATGCCTAATGAATGCGGCTGGCTATACTTTTTAGCATACTCATTTACAGTGACTTGGGCAGTAAACGTAAAGTAAGATTTTATGCTTAGCGAAATCTCTCTAAATGCATAAATCACACTACACAATTACCAACGGTCTATAGCGTATAGCCATTCCAATAATTTTAAACGTATGAAACTTCAAGAAAAAGAAGTTGCTTCCACTGCCTCTTCTACAACCACCTGGACCGAACCTATTGGTACGACCGTTACTCCACCGACCTCTGTCAATCCAAAAAACTTAGTATGCTTCTCCCATTTGCGTTGGAATTTTGTTTACCAGCGACCCCAACATTTACTAAGCCGTGCCAGTAAGGAATGGCAGGTGTGGTTTCTGGAAGAACCCGTATTTAAAGAGGGACCCATTCGGCTGGAAAAACACGAAATACAATCCCAACTTTGCGTACTCGTACCCTGTATGCCGCACGGCTTAAAGCCCGAGGAAGTAATCGCTCAGCAAAAGCGATTGATTGACGAGTTCATCGCTAGCGAAGGTATCACCTCTTATGTGGCCTGGTACTATACACCCATGGCCCTTGCGTTCAGTCCAGAGGTTAAACCAGCGGTAACCGTTTACGATTGCATGGATGAGTTAAGTGCCTTTCTGGGGGCTCCCCGCCAACTGATTGATCTGGAGCAACGGTTGCTTCAACAGGCAGATGTGGTATTTACGGGCGGACATAGTTTGTACGAGGCCAAACGCGATAAGCACGCACACACCTACGCCTTCCCCAGCAGTATTGATTTTCTTCATTTCAGTCAGTCTCGTAAACCACAACCCGATCCGGACGATCAGCGGCAATTTGCCCATCCCCGTATCGGTTTTTGCGGCGTGATTGACGAACGATTTGATATTGAATTAGTCAGAGAATTGGCTCAGCGTCGCCCCGACTGGCAATTCATTTTCTTGGGACCCGTCGTGAAAATCAATCCGGCGAGTTTGCCGAAGGCTCCCAATGTCCATTATTTGGGTATGAAGTCGTATCAGGAAATTCCCCGGTACTTTGCTCATTGGGATGCGGCCATTTTACCTTTTGCGATTTGCCCGGCTACGCGATACATCAGTCCCACCAAAACGCCGGAGTATCTGGCATCGGGCTTACCCGTGGTTTCCACGCCGATTCACGACGTAATCCGAAACTACGGAAGCCGCAACTGGGTACACATTGCCGATACTGCCGAACGCTTTGAAGCGGCCCTGGAGCAGGCTCTGGCCGACAAAGGCATGACGCATCGGAAAGAAGTAGATACCTTTTTAAATGAAAATTCCTGGGATCGGGTTTGGAACGAAATGGCAGGTTTGATGAAGCTTCACGCTCAACCTGCCTAAGACAAACGTTTCACCCCTGTTCATGAAACTTTGGCGACGGGCTAGGTAGTAGCTCTTGCCAGGTATAAGGTCACGTGAGCGTACTAATCCCACGCTGAATGTTCAGCGTGGGGTTTTGTTTGTAAAGGCCTGATTGTTAGAGGTCAGAGACAATGCGGTTACAGCAAATGCAATTTTGTATTTAAAATTTTCAGGGCCTCGTAGGGGGAAGTCTGGACTGAACTGTCCTAGTAACGTTCAATCGAGACCATCCATAGAAGCCATGAAAAAGTATGTATTGATTACCGGAGCGAGTTTAGGATTAGGGAAGGCCCTGGCCCTGGAGCTAGCCAGCCAGGGCCGGGACTTAATCCTGGTTGCCCTGCCCCAGGAAGGACTTCCTCAGTTCGCCCAAATGCTTTCCGAAACGTATAGTGTAACCGTACGAACCTACGAAACTAATCTAATGCAGGCGGAGAACATTCGCCAGCTCATTCGCTGGCTGGAGGTCTCCGGATTTTGGGTCGATTTCCTCATTAATAACGCGGGTATTGGCGGTTCGAAAGCGTTCGATACGGCTGAGTTAGAGCAGATCGAAAATATCATTCAGTTGAATGTAACGGGAACGGCACTCTTGACCCGATTGCTATTACCCTTTCTGCTGAAATTTCCCAAGTCCTATATTCTCAATGTTTCCAGTCTGGCCGCATTTACCCCCATTCCCTACAAAACCGTATATCCGGCATCCAAGGCATTTATATATTCGTTTTCCCTTAGCCTGCGGGCGGAGCTGAGTGCGAAAGGCGTACAGGTCAGCGTATTGCATCCGGGGCCGATGCCTACGTCAGCGGAAAACCTGAATCGTTTACAAAAACATGGTTGGCTGGGCCAACTGAGTTGCTTATCCGTCGAAGCGGTTGCCCAGATTGCTTTAAAACAGGTACGCCGTGGCCAATCGATTATTATTCCGGGAAAACTAAATAAAGTAGGGTACTGGGCTGCCCGCTGGATTCCTTGGTCCTGGCGAGAACCCCTTCTGGTATCCATGCTTCGAAAAGAAATCTCCGCATGAAAATCTTACTCACGGGTGCTACGGGACTGCTGGGCTGTCATATCGCCGGAGCTTTGTTACGGCAGGGGTATGCTGTAAAGGCTATGTACCGTTCTCTGCCCCAAGCGATCAGTCAGTTACCCTGGTATTATCAGGTAGAGTGGGTACCGGGGCAGATTACATCGTTGCCAGATCTGGAAAAAGCAGCTTACGATTGTCAGGGAATCGTTCACGCGGCCGCTCGCACGGAGCCGTATCCGTCGAACGTTGAGGCTTATTTTGACGCCAATGTTTTAGCTACACGTCAGATTCTGGAAGTAACGCGTCGCCTGTCCATGCAACGACTGGTGTATGTAAGTACAGCGGCTATTTATCAGCCGGGAACGTATGAGAATCCAGCTACTGAAGAAAGTCCTTTCGCTTTTGACTTGATGCCGTCGGGCTACATTGCCAGCAAGTATCAGGCTCAGCAGGAAGTGCTCGAAGCTGTAGCAAAAGGAGTTCCCGCCGTCATTGTCAATCCCAACTTTTTGCTGGGACCCTACGATTTCAAACCCAGCTCGGGAGCATTGATCAGTTATGTATTAAAGAATCGACGCGTCTTTTTTCCGGGCAGTGGGGGTAAGAATTTTATCGACGTACGGGACGCGGCGGACGCTACCGTACAAGCTCTGCAAAAGGGTCGAATTGGAGAAAGTTATTTACTGGCAGCTACCAACGTACCATACGAAGC
The DNA here is from genome assembly GCF_002943425.1 of Siphonobacter curvatus. Taxonomy (NCBI): domain Bacteria; kingdom Pseudomonadati; phylum Bacteroidota; class Cytophagia; order Cytophagales; family Cytophagaceae; genus Siphonobacter; species Siphonobacter curvatus. The sequence continues at coordinate 208,589 of NZ_PTRA01000004.1, read as the reverse complement.
TTTCTTTAAAACCGTAGCGAGTCTACTTCCCGAAAAACGCTCCCTGATTCCTATCCCTGGCGGACTCATGCGTTCAGCGGGGCGACTAGGAACATTTGCTGAACGGTTATTGGGTCATCCGCTGCGACTCAATTACATCAACACCGTACTCGTTACCCAGGACAATTACTACAGTGGTCAGCGAGCCCGGCAGGAACTGGGACTGATGAGTACTCCCTTTCAGGATTCCGTTCGTGATACGATCCATTGGTTTCAAGGGAAATCCTTCGTTAACACTTTTCAAACGTAAATCCATAAGCCATGAAAACATTCATTTCTTTTCTCCTCGTACTCGGTTTGATTCTTCATAGTTTCGCTCAGGCCACGACGATCGTTCCAGGCAAAGCGACTCATTCAGCGAAAACAGCATCGCGGCAGTTGTTTTATTTGCAACGCAGCAAAGATGCCAATACGGTAGTTTACGAAGCCAACGAATCGGCGGACCGAAAGTTGAACCCGAGTAAGCCCGTCGAAGTATACTGGATTCGCTACGCCGAGCAGGGGCAACGGGAAGATCTCTCCCGCATCCAATGGCAGCTGGCCTACGGCTATACGCACCAGCCGATTGCCGGTGAATCCTACGAGGTACGACTGAATGCCTTTCCTGAACGCGTCTTAAAGGTCCAGTACCATCAGGGGAAAGTGGTGGCTATGACGACGATTAGTGGGCAGCGGGCCTGTCTGCAAAAAGTCTTCGTACAACTGGATCCCAAAGCCCGGTTGGTACCCAAAGTCAAGTACGTTGAAATGTTCGGCGTGGAACCGGAAAGCGGGCGAGCTGTCTACGAACGCATCATTCCCTAAAATCCCCGAGTTTTACCGTTCAGCGGTGTAATCCTCAAACTGTACGTAGTCTACGCGACCCTGGCGTCCCTTCATTACGTTCACGAATGGGTGAACCTCTGGAAAGAAGCTCGACGCAGTAAAACATTCGGCAGGCGTTTGCCATCCTTTTTGGTCCTCCCTGAGCTGCTGACCGGAAGTGACGTATGGGAAGGGACGTTACTTCCGGTTGCATAGGCGTAGCCCGGCGTGGAATCCTATCCATCCTTGTACTGAGAAATCTGGGAAGAGGGTATAAGCTGAAAAAGCGGGTAGACTATACGTGGGCCGGGTTTCGTGCTGACTGTCCGCATCAAACGAAGACAAATTGAATGTTGGCCCCACGGCTAAGGCTAGTCCGCGGCTGATTTTCTTTTCCAATGCCAGCTCAAATCGGCCCATGAAGCGGCCTTCATCAAAGCTTTGCCAGTGGGCGGGTAGGCGGAAGTTCGTAGTATAATCCACATTCAGCAGCCAGCTTTTTTTCAAGTTTATAGCCGTTCCGAAGCCGTAACCAAAACTCCAGGCGGGTTGTGGTTCGGCGTCGAGATTGGAACCTATGGTCAGAATGTTGTAAAAGCCCCGGTGGCCCGTTTTAAACGTCAGGTTGGCCCGACTGGCTTCATTGGTGGAAATTTCCAGTCGACGATATCCATTTCGGTGCACGTAACTGAAGAGGCCATAAGGGGCCTTTTCGGCGTATCCGGCGATATTGAGCAAGCCAATCTGATGGCCACCCGTGATGTGTCGACTGTAATTCAACGCACTACTGAGTTGCCAGCCGTTCAGGTCGCTGAGTGCAATGTTTAAAACACCCGCCAATTGGACGCCCGTTGCCGGACCTATCCGAATGTTACCCACACCCGCGACCTGCATACCCAGACTTTCGCCCCCAATCAGGTTTGCTACGCCTCCGAGTTGTACACCGTGATGCAGGCTACCAATCATAAGGTTTCCGATTCCGGCTAGTTGTACGCCCGAGAGATCGCCTCCTATGATGTTTCCGATTCCCGCACCCTGGAAACCCCGCACATCGCGGCGGATGATGTTACCCATACCGGCAAGTTGCGTACCTTCCACCCGTTCGCCTACCAGGTTCGCCATACCTGCTACCTGCACACCGTGGACATTGCCGCGTACTACGTTGCCTAAACCCCCAATTTCTACCTCATTCACGCCCAGCGAATAGCCCAGCAGCACGTTATACGACAAATCATTGATGGCCCGGGCACTCAGCGTTGCATTGCTTCCCACAAAAGGCAGTACCGAAACCTGGGTCTGACGGTACAGGGTGTCGCCGGATAGGTTACTGTCATGAATGGCCGATTTCGTGGACATCAGCCAGTCGGTAAATCTGTTTTTACTACGTTTCCAAAGCGAAATGCGGGATCTTGGTACGGAATCCGGTGAACTAAGTTGTATAACCTGTGGCGTAGCAACGGTTCGTCGGGTACTGGTGTCGGTTGACTGTCGGATGGGTAAAGGTGGCAGAGTACGGGTGATGACGAACGGAACCAGACGTATGTTCAGGGTATGACTTTGCCGGGAACGTACCCGGATCGTTTCCCCCACGTAATGCTGTTTCCGAACTTCGAGTAAAAGCTGCGGAAGACTAGTGGATAATTTGATCCGGTAAAAGCCGTAGGCGTCGGTAAGGGCGGCGGTGAAGGTCGTTTTTTCGTAGACGGAAACCTGAGTAATTTTGTGGCCCGTGTGTTCGTCGGTAATGTATCCTTCGAGGTAAAAATGTTTGGGCATTTCCTCGGCATCCGGCTCCGGACTGGCCCGAAGAACGATGTGATTACCCCGGGAATGGTACTGAAGGGTGCCTTTGAATAACTGATCCAGCGCTTCGCGTACACTGACGTTGGTGGCTCGCAGGGTCACCAATCGGTTTTCGGAGATAAGGGCAGAGTGATACGAAAAGTTGAAATTTCCCCGCTGACTAAGTAAGTGGAGCACCCGGGGGAGGCGTTCGTTGTGAACATCCAGAGAAACGAGCCGCTCCAGCGGGGGTACTTCCCCCCAGGCCGGCGTACAGCCCCAGGCGACTAGCAGGACAAAAAGCAGGCGAATCATTTTCAGAAGATTGAAGGAAGGCGAAGGCCGGGCTGCTTAAGGCGAGCAACCCGTACCTTCAAAAATGAACTGCGTACCCTGGCGACTAATAGTCAGTCCGTGCGAGTCGGCGATAGCCTGAAGAAGATTCTCCAGGGAATCTTTCGTACGGTCGAACGCGATCGTGGTGGGGCAGTTTCGAAGGGATTCGTTCCCAAGCTGCACATCGGCCTGGTACACTTCATGGATCATCTGTACCACTTCACCGAGTGTTGCGTTATCAAAAACCGCTTTACCCGTTTGGTAAGTAAATACATTCGGGTCGAGGCGTTCAGTTTTCTGCATGGTAGCCGCCTGGGCGTCAAACGTGGCCTGTTGATCTTTGATGAGCGTCACTTCCGTATTGCGGGCTTTGAATACAACCTTCCCTGTTCGCACGGCTACCCGTACATTCGGATCATAGGCCCGCACGCTAAACGAGGTACCCACCACCTGCACGGTTGTCTGACTGGCCTGAATACGGAATGGTTTCTCTTTATTCGGCGTAATATCAAAAAAGGCTTCCCCCGTCAATACCACCGAACGGGAATCGTCGGCAAAGGTTTCGGGATATTCGAGCTTGCTGTTACGATTCAGCCACACTTTGCTGCCATCCGGCAATTCATGTACCGTAGACTGATCCGTAGCCGTAAAAGCCAGTTGCGGTACGGAAGCATTTGGCTGGAGCGTCCAGAATAACCAGCCCAGTCCTACCACAAGTACTACGGCCGCAGCAATGGAAGTACGCCAGGGATTAAAGCGGCGGATTGGGGTGTCAGCTACTGGGGCGGGTTCCTGAATTCGGTTTCGTAATTTTTCCCAGGCCGCATCCGCATCGACGGGCGGGCGGGTTTGAAGGGTTCGGCTCGTTTCCCAGATTTTTTCGAAACGCTGCATTTCCCGTTCGGCATCTGGTTCGCTGAGCCACTTCTGAACCCGCTGGGTTTCTTCCTCATTGGTTTCGCCCGCCAAGTATTTGCCAATGAGCCCATCCTCAATGGGTTCGTGAGAATCACTATCCATGGCTTAAGCCCGTGTTTTAGAGTACAAGTTAATCATATGCATGAATGCCTAACAGGATGAACAAAGGCAGGTACTCAGACAGCTCGACGCGTAAGATCCGTAACGCCTTACCAATCTGATTTTCAACCGTTTTTACGGATAAACCCAGCCGATCGGCAATTTCCTGGTACTTCAGTTCTTCAAAGCGGTTCATCGTAAAAATGAGCCGACATTGTTCGGGAAGCCGCTCGATGGCCGCCTGCAGGCGTTCGGATAACTCGGAAGCCATCAACGCTTGAGCCGGAGCTTCCGAGGCGTTGGCTTCGGCAAACTTATACTGCTGGTATTCCGCCTGAATGGCCAGATGTTTGATACGATTCAGGCAACGATTGTGTACCGCCCGATACAGGTACGATTTCAGCGAGGTTTCAATCGTTAGCGACTGTCGCTTTTCCCAGATCGTTACAAACACGCTTTGCACGATTTCTTCCGCGTCTTCCCAATCTTTGAGAAAGGAAAACCCGTACTGACAGAGCGAAGCGTAATAATGCCGGAAGAGCATTTCATAGGTACGTTCATCGCCCTGCTGGATGGATCGCAGGATATCCTGATCGGTTAAGGAACGATCTTCTGGTTTTGCAAACGGATTAGACCTACCATTCATTACTGGGCCTTTCGGAGTTATGACAACTGAAAACGGTTATACCCTACGGATCGAAGAAAAAAAACAGGAATGAAGTACCCGCCTGGGTAAAACCGGAATTGAGACCAGGATGATTGTTCCGCGAAAACCGTTGCATCTGGTCCGCCGGACGGCATCATCCCCATCGAAAGGTACGGGAAGATACCCGCCGGGGAACGTATGATACGAATGAACTGCGTCTTTCCGGGTTTCAGCAGTAGGGGGCGGGGACTGAATTGTACCCCGTCTCTTACCGTGGTTTATTGTTTTTGCGGGTTTTCTTAATGGGTTTACCGTATTTTTTCATCATCTCTTCCGCGTGATTTCGTCGTACGTTCACCTTTTGGTTTTTCGCACTTTTTTCGTGAAAAGCGGGTCCAACCGTTTCCTGAGGGGGCAGTTTAACCGGTACGATCTTGTGAACGACTTTGGGGATTTCCTCCGAAATAAGATCCTGCGTAATGACGAGGTCCTCGGGCAGGGGACGTTCGGGAATGGGAACCCCCATCAGGGTTTCAATGGCCTGCCGATATTCCGTTTCTGCGGGGGTGACAAAGGTCAAAGCAACGCCTTTTTGATCCGCCCGGCCCGTACGGCCAATGCGGTGGATATACGTTTCTGGAAGTTCAGGGACGTCGAGGTTGATGACGTGGGATACTTCCGAAATATCAAGGCCACGGGCAATCAAATCGGTAGCAATCAGGATGCGTAACTGACCGTCTTTGAAGGCCTGTACAGTATTGAAACGATAATTCTGGGCTTTGTTGGAGTGAATGACGCCGACCTGTTCGGGAAATTGCTCCTCGAGTTTTTCGAACAGACGGTCAGCCAGCGTTTTGGTCGCGATAAACACGAGTACTTTCCGCAGACTTTCATCGTGCTGAAGGAGATATTCCAGCAGGTTTACTTTCGTTAAAAAGTTGGGGACCGGATAGGCCGACTGTTCAATATTATCCAGCGGCGTACCAACGGGCGAAGATTCCACGAAAACGGGACTGGTAAAGTGCGTCTGAATCAGCGTGTCTACCTCTTCCGTCATGGTGGCGGAGAATAATAGGTTCTGTCGTTTCGCGGGGAGTGAATCGAGGATGGTCGTTAGCTGCGAACGGAAGCCCAGATTCATCATTTCGTCCACTTCGTCAATCACCAGTCGCTTGATTGTTTTGGTTTTCAGCGTACCCGTTGAAATTAAATCGATCAGGCGGCCGGGCGTTGCTACCAGCACATCCACTTCTTTTTTGAGTTCGGCCACGTGCGTTTTCAAATTCACGCCACCGTATACACCCAGTACCGCAAGGGTTTGGTACTTACTTAGTTTTTCCACCGCTTCCACGACCTGTACCACCAACTCACGCGTCGGTACCAAAATTAAAATCTGGGGCAGGCGATCTTTTGAAAATTGATAGTTCCGAAGTAAGGGGAGAAGGTAGGCGAATGTTTTCCCCGTACCCGTTTGTGCTAGCCCGCAAACATCTTTTCCCGACATCACGACTGAAAAAACCTTTTCCTGGATGGGTGTGGGCGTGGTATAACCCAGGTCTTCCAGTGCGTTTAAAAGCGGTTTGTGTAGGTTTAATTCTTCGAATGTCATGGCTTGTTTACGTTTGTTGGCAGGTCCTTCGCTGCGGATGAAGGTACAAAAGTACGAAAAGCTGGGCAGTAGCCTCCCGGTTAAACGCAAGAAACCCGACTCATAAAGCCGGGTTTCCTGGAGTTGAAAGAGAATAGCTTATTGTTTGCCAAATTCTCCGTCAGCGGTAATCATTACTTCTTCGCTAAGCATATTAGCGGGAAATTTCGAGCCAATACCGAAATCACTACGCTTGATCGTGCCCGTAGCCCGGAAGCCAGCCGCCTGTTTCTTATTATTCGGATTTGTAATCGTTCCGCGGTACCACAAATCCAACGTCACGGGCTTGGTAACGCCATGAAGCGTCAGATTACCCATCAGTTTGTATTTGTCAGCCCCATCTTTTTTGAGCGAGGTGCTCTTAAACGTCAGGGTCGGGTACTGGGCAGCGTCGAAGAAATCCGGTGATTTCAGGTGAGCGTCGCGTTTTTCTACACCGGTATTGATGGAAGCCGTCTGGCCCGTGAACTCAAACGTGGCATCGCTAAAATCCTCTTTCGTGGCCGTAACGGTAGCATCAAAATCCGTAAACGCTCCGGATACGGTTGAAATGCCCGTGTGGGTTACGTCAAATTTCAGCTGAGCGTGATTCTTGTCCACCTTCCAGGTAGACTGAGCCATACTGGCAAGTGAGAAAGCCGTGAACAGCAGCGATAAAGCTAGTTTTTTCATTGTATTGGTTTACGTTAGTGCGTTGGCCAAAGGTATAAAAAATCTGAATTAAGCCTGCGGAGCCAATTGAATGTTCGCAATCAATTTGATGTCTTCGCCCAAAGCCAGACCACCCGTTTCCGTTAACGCGTTGTAAGTCAGGCCAAATTCTTTCCGATTCACTACGCCGGTTACTTCAAAACCAATCTTAGTATTTCCGTACGCGTCCTTGGCAGATCCACCGTATTCAGCGGTTACTTCCACGGGTTTGGTAATGCCTTTCATCGTCAGGTTACCCGTCAATTTATACACATCGCCTTTAACTTTCTGGAAAGATGTAGATAGGAAGGAAATGTGTGGATAGGTTTCAGCGTCAAAAAAATCAGCCGATTTCAGGTGCTCGTCGCGTTGGGCCTGATTGGTATCGATGCTGTTCACGTCGAGTGAGAAGTGAATTTCAGCTCCCGAAAAATCGCTGAAATCATCGTTAGTAGTCGCTCCACCGGTAAAGTTGTTAAATGAACCCGTTACCGTAGAAATCACCAGGTGCTTTACTTTAAACTGAACTTCGGAGTGCAGGGGGTCTACAGCCCATTTCGTAAGCGTTGACATAGAAAGAAAGTTAAAAAATGGATGAAAAAGTTACTATGATATAAAAACTAACACTGTTAACTAATAAACAAAAAAATTAATTCAGCGATTGGATAAATCCGTTTACGGCATCTTCCAGTACCTGATCGTGCCAGCCATTGGGGCCTTGCTGTGATTCAATCATTTGAATGCTTACTAATCCGTGTAAGATCGACCAGTAAGTATGAAATTTCAGGAAGTCATTCGTTGCCGGATGCTGGCTCTGGGCAATGGCTTCGCCAATAACCTGAAGCAAGACCTGACTAAAAGCCTGCATTTCCTCGACCTGATTGACGGTTTCACAGGCGGGCATGCCCATTCCGTACATGAGCTGATAATAATGCTTGTGCTCGAAAGCAAACTTCGAATACGCCCGGGCCATATCCATGAGCTGCTGCGAGGGGAGGGGAGAAACCGTCCGTGCAGCCTGCAATTCCTGGGTCAGTAAAGCAAAACCTTGTTTAATGAATTCCAGAAGGATTGCTTCCTTATTATCAAAGTGCTGGTAAATGACCGGAATACTGTATTCAATGGCATCCGCAATTTTGCGGATTGAAAGAGCCTGCCAGCCTTCCCGTTCTACCAGTTGCCAGGCCGCTAGCAAGATGCTACTTCTGACTTCCTGTTTCTGCCGTATTTTCCGCTCAACAATACCCAATGACTTTCTGATAAATTTTCTAACGGTGTTAACTAGATAGAGATGTATTAAGTTCGGTAGGTATGGGTATATAATCACTCTAAAACTGTAATATGTATTTTAGATTATTATAACGTTTATAAAACGTTATAATAATTATTTTACGAATTTGATAGGTGCTTTGTAATAGGCTATGGCTTTATAGTATCTACCTATAATTAATCTATTTTACAAATATCTATTTGTTTGTTCTATTGAAACTAACCCTATTTCCATGCCAAATGTACCTGCCTATTGCATGCTTTTCTATCCTACTATTTGGGTTTCGTTGATGTATAGGTAGGCAAGTGTCGTAGGCATGCTTTTAAGAAACATGCCTACGACAGACCTATGCTAAATCTCACCATAAACTCTACCAATTAGCAATATCTTACTTACATTGATTAAGAAAGAGTCAAACCTATCACCTCATAAGTCGCACCAGCAAATCGTGCATCTTTCACTCATTACCTACTTGCAATTTCTGAATAGATCATGCTAATACTTTTCCCTACATTCATGAATAGAATAGGAGAGTTCATCTGTAAGCTGGCGTTATACTGAAAATATTGTTTAACATAACTTAAATTATAAAACAATTACGTGTATCATTTCATATAGTAACCTAGATAATCCTTAGATGAAAGATTTTCTAATTCTCATATGCTTGTTAGCATGTTCGTCTCTACTTGCCTGAATACAGAGGTAGAAATGAACAAGCCTTACGTCAGTGCAAGGGGTAATCGGATCAATGTTTACTATCTAGAATGAAGATGTACTTTTCGTCCGAATTAAAGTAAAAGGTACGCTGCCTTTTAAAGAGCAACGTACCTTTTACTACTCACTACGAAGGTACAAACAAATCTATCGGCCGGAGCTAGATCAAAGCTTCCAGAATAACAGTAATGAGATCACCAGTACGAGGCCGATTTGTAAGGCCGTTAATACATAAATGTAGTTTGACTGGCCATTGGATTGGTTGAGCAATTCCTCACCTACCTTCAATTGCAAAGCCGACAAATCGGCTAGTGATTGGTTCACCTGGCTGAATGCCGCATTACCAGTGCCAACGAAGAGAATTTGCTGAGCCTGCGGTGTATTGGCCAAGTTTTTAATTAAATCTTTTTCTAACTGGGTATAAATTTCCAGCCGTTGTTTAAGCAATTCAAATTGCTCTGCTTCTCTATGAGTCAAATTCGTAGCAACGAACTCAGTCATCAGTGAATCAATCTGCCGGTTGGAACGATCCAGAGCAAAGGCTACGGAACTAGGCTGCGGATTGGTTTTGCTGAGTACATAGGATTCGAGCTGAAGCCGTTTATTATATACTTGCGAGGTCAATTTAGCAATAATGGCCGTTGGTACTAGGCGATCTTTGTAAATAGAAGCCGACGTTTGCTGAATTTGAGAAACGCTACGACGGCTAAGAAAGATACTAGTCAAGGTTAGTCCCAACAGACTGGCAATCAATAAAGAGTTTCTGAGAATTGGTTTATTACGAGGTTTTTCCATGGCATAAATAAAGCTAATGATGGTAGTCTGGCAGAGACCAAGTGGAAAGCAAAGAATCCACTCACCAATCAAAACGGGACAAAATATGAGTTATAATTAGTTAAGCTTGATGGCCAATATAAGAAATAGCAAACAAATAATGAGTAAAATGCTACTATTTGCTGCCAATTTATGGGTCGAGGCCATAAAAATGACTCCTTCGCAAAAACACGCCTGAACTTGATTATTTTGTAGAGAAAAGACCTAGTGAACCGCACGTCGTACTTGCTTTGAATAAGCTGCTTAAATATGAATTCAAGCGAATGTGATGAATAATTCAAAGCAAAAGTTCCTAGTTTTGAGAGTCTTACCTAAAGCCGTTCGTTCAGTAAATCATTACATCAACCATGAAAATCGTACTGTCTCTGTTTTTTGCCTGTATGTATTTTAGCTGCTATTCTCAAAGCCATGACATTACTAAAGAAAAATGGCATTGGGGTAACCCTTCGAAACAGGATACCACTGCCGGGTACGCACAAGTACTGAAGGTGGATAACGTTCTATACATTTCTGGTGCCGTAACCACTAAGATTACACCCGAAGGGATACGACAAGTATATGAAGCTTTAGAAAAATCCCTAAAAAGCTACGGGGCTACTTTTCAAAATGTGGTAAAAGAGAATTTATATACAACGGACCTTGAAGCCATGAAAACGTATAACTCCGTAAGAAAAGCATTCTATAAAGGAGATTTTCCGGCAGCGACTTGGGTTCAGGTATCGAGGCTTTACATGATTGATGCAAAACTGGAAGTTGAGTTAGTAGCTCATTTGCCTAAATAATTCAGCGAAGGTATTTTTCTGTGAAGCGGATCAAAGAAAGAGTGAGGAGTGCGAAGTCTGCTCTTCTAGTTCCAACCATTTCGTCTATAGAGCTTCCCAAATAATAGTCTGCCTAGAGAAAGGATAAAGCCCTATCCTTTCTCTAGGCAACTGATTTACCCAAAAATCATACGGTGAACCCTACTTTCATTTTACTTTCAGCCCCGTTGGATCAGGAATTAACCCTTTTAGTCCCCAGCCCCCAAAGTCTTCGGCGATAGCCAGCCAGAGTTCGTTCGTGCCTTTTTTCAACCTCAGGTAAAGCTCATCAAAATAGCCGATCGTACCCAGAAACCGGTAATCACGGGAGAGAAACACGTCCTGACCACCGTATATCAATTGCCCGTTGAGATACACCTTGACCCGGTCACTAAATCCAAATTGAAACTTCTTAATTTGAGCCTGGTCCGCGATCAAGGTCACTTTCGCAAAAACAGTATTAGTCATGCTATCCAGCGGATGCAGGCGGGATACGTTGATTAGTCCCGACGGCTCGCAAGCCATCGTTTGCCAGCTTAATCGACGTGTTAATTCGGGGGGAAGATCATAGCGATTATTTAGGTGTTTCTCAGCGAAAGGACTCGAAACTTGCCAGGTTAACACGGTACCCGGAGTCGGAGAAGCTTGAGGTTTGAATGGACCTCTCAAGGGAGCCGTCTCACTTTTGGTGTAACGAAAATTGGCAAACCGGACCGAAGTGGTGGATTCGTTAGTCAGACTAATTCGTCCTGCTGTTCCTTGTTGTTTTAGAGCATGAATAATCAAATCCGGTTTGGTTGCATTTGCCAGGTACACCTCCGCCGTTGAACCCTGAACGATCAATTTAATGGGCACCCACTCCTTGAAAGGATACGTAACGGCGGTAGAATAGCCATCGCCGTAGTACAATTGCCAGGCTCCCTCGCCCTTGAAGACGGGTGTATATTGAATGGCATCGGGATTACCCAGTTGGTGGGGACGTAGATAAACTAGTTCAAAGTTGTTCTGATCCTGTACCCGAAACCCAAAACCAGGAAAGTAACGATGTTGCGATAGAGCCATATCAAATTCAATAATGCCGTTTTTAAACGTACTGTCTTTCAGGTACACATTGCCTTCGGTAAGCTCGATACACGCCTGTCCACGGTAGGTTTCATGGGCTATTTTCCCGGCAAACATCCAATGGGTTGTATCAAAAGGAACGGTTGTTTGGGCCCATGCATTGGTAACGACAAAGCATACCCCTAAAAGAAGCATTCGTAATTTCATCAGGTTAGATCAGGTTTGGTTTATTAAAAATGCATTGACTACCCTACTCTGCCCGGAAAGTTCCTGATGGGCTAGCTGGCTGCTGTCACTCTTCATTAATCGGACCTTGTCTATCCAAGTACGAGTCTTAACCAGAGGCTTGCTACGTAAACTTCTTAACTGGATAGGATGAATAACCGAACTCCGTAATCCCAGTTGATGATGAAGAAAGCCAGCCCTTCATTAGGTATTGTTTTTATATTTATGCGGTACGAAATTGAATTGGAAAGGAAAAACAAGCCATTCAAACTTGTTCAAGTGCCGTTCAAAAACGTTCAGGTACGCAGTCTATGAGAATTGACCAGGAAAGAGAATGGCTAGCCCGGTGCCGACAGTTAATCGAAGAAAACGTAGACTGGGGTTCTGCCGAAAGCTGGTCCACGCAGGATTTCGAACGACTCAGTGAAGAGATCGCTGACAAAACAGCCGTATCCTTGAGTGTGACTACGCTCAAGCGGGTATGGGGAAGGGTGAAGTATGATTCGGCACCAACGGCGACAACGTTGAACACCTTGGCCAGGTTTATAGGCTATACCAGTTGGCAACACTTTAAAAGCACCACAAAGTCCCTATCTTCCGAAGTCCCTTCACCCAGGATTGATTCGCTGAAAGCTAAGAGCAATCGGTACGTTTGGTTCAGTACAGGATGGTTCATCATAGCAGGGGCATTCGTAGGTTTGCTTGGCACAGGTGCATTCTTCCTACGAGATACAAAACAACAACTGCTTTCCTCTGCTGATTTTTCGTTCAGTAGTACGTACGTGGCTACAGGCATTCCCAATTCAGTATTATTTCACTACCACGCCGAAGCCTCCCCTACCGATTCCGTTTTTATCCAGCAATCCTGGGATCCGAGTCGGCGTCAGCGGGTTCCCAAAAACGGCCACGTACACACAGCCCTTTACTATCAGCCGGGCTACTTTCGGGCCAAACTGATCGTTGGGGATCAAATAGTACGAGAACAAGATCTGCTTATCCCGTCCCAAGGTTGGCATGTAGCTGTACTGCAGGAACCCGTTCCGGTGTATTTTAAGGCAGAGCCGCTCATAAAATCAGGTCGCTTGAGCTTACCCGTAGCACGCATTCAGCAGCAATCGATTTCTATGCAGCCGGTGCCCCCTACAGTTCAATACCGATACGTAAAGGAATTGGAGGGGCTTCGTAGTGATCATTTTCGATTCGAAACGCGGGTCAAGAGTGACTACCAACAGGGTTCTGCCATTTGTCAACGGCTAGAAATCATGATTTTGTGCAAGAACGAGTATTTCGCCATACCGCTGTCGGCGAAAGGTTGCGTTGGCGACTTGTCACTGGAGCTGGCGGGACATACGGTGGATGCTACTCATACCGATTTATCCGGACTGGGAGCCGATCTCTCCCAATGGGTCGATGTTCGTTGCGAAGTACGGCAGCGACACGCCAGCGTATTTGTAGCGGGTCAAAAAGTCTACGAGACTGACTTACCTAGTGAAGGGAAAGGTATTGTCGGGGTTGGTTATGAATTTGCAGGAACGGGATCTGTGGATTTTGTGCGGTTTTCTCAGCTTGACGGTACCGTAGTTTTTAAGGAAGATTTCAACAAATAATCATTCCTTTTCAACCTTGCTCTTTGCAAGCAGAGACTGTTTTAAATTAGTGAGTGCCGCCCCCAAAGTCGCGGAAGTGGTAAATGCAGCTTACCAGAAAGTACCGCGATAAAACTCGGTTTTGTCGTTCCTCGGTGTACAACTCCGTAACATTTCGGCTGACGTTGGTATTCTGCTTGAGCAAATCAAAAACGGACCATTGGATCTCCGCCTGTTGCTTTTTCAAAAACTTTTGACTTAAAGCAACATTCCAAAGGGTGTATCGCTGAGCGGGACCGGCCGTATTGCCACCGTAACTCTGGTAGGTTGCATCGGTACTAAACCGGAGGTGAAAATTCCATTCGTAGTAGAAAGTCCCTGAAATGGAAGTATTCACAAAGGAGGTATTTCGCTGACTTTGCAGGGAGTAGCGGGCTGCCTGATACGTAAGCGTCGATCGAAGGTTGTAGCCAAGTTGCTGCTCGAACGATGAGTTGAGCTGAAGCTCCGGACTTATCATCACGGTATTCAACTGGTTGATCTGATCGTTAACGAAGGTAAGGCTCCGATTGTACGTAAGCGATGAGCCCGTACTGAGGTGTAGTTTCAGTCCTTGAAGCTGCCGGCCGTAGTTTACATTACCTGACAACAAATAATGTCCATTGGTATTAATAGGCAACGTGGTTTGAACGCCCTGTTGATCAAAATGTACGGACTCCACAATCTTGTTCGTTACCTGATTAGCATTGACATTCAGAAAGAAATTTTCGAAGGTCGTAGGATTGAAGGCATTGTAATTGAAGTTAAGTGAATGCGTAAACTCTTGCCTCAGATTAGGATTACCCCGTTGAATCAATAAAGGATTCGTATTGTTGGCGACGGGCTGTAATTGATCTACACTCGGAGCCTGGGTTTGACCCTGGTAATTAACCCGAAAGTAACGATCGTTTTTCAGGTTGATGCTCATCATCGCAACGGGCAACAGACTAATGAACTCCTTGCTAATGGTCCGGTTCAGGGAGATACTCTTCAACTGAGCTCGCTGTACGTCTAAGCCAAGATTAAACAAATTTTTCCCTTGATTTCGCTGAAAGAGCAAACCCGCTGCGTGGCTGGGGTAACTGGACCGAAAGCGATTGGAAAGCGAGTCGTTCCGCCGATCGTACTGCTGACTCGTTTCGTTAAAATCGCGTACTTCCCGATTGGAAACTCCCGGGTTACTCTGAAACTGATAATGAAATTCAAGCCGGTTCGCTTGCGAAAGCGGCTCACTGAATGCGGCATTGATCTGATGGCGAGTCGACCGTGTCAACTGTTCATTTTGCTGGTTCACTACTAAATTCTGTCGTTTGCCAAAATATTCATTGACCGATCGAGTGAGCCCGCTATTCTGCTGCCGATTCAGAAAAAAAGTATAGTTTACCAGCAAATTTCTTCCCTTTTTTAGAAAATTCCGGTTCAAACTGACATTCGTTGAACCGCTGATTCCGGTACCGTCGCTCGTATTCTCTGTGCGACTCTCATTGATCGGATTTGTGAAATCGGTACCCCTTGGAAAGGTTTGTGAATAGCGGTCGGAACGGTTACGGGATTGCTGGAGCAAAAACGATGCATACACGCGCAAACTCGTCAACGAGTCTATTTCCTGATTAAAATGCATGTTCAGCGTATGGCTCCCGTTTTCGGCGTCAGACCGACTTGATTCACGCAAAAGATAAGACGTATCGGGTAAGGCGTAGGTTCGCAGGCTTTGTTGCTCATTACGGGACTTAACGCGATTACCGCGATAGCTCAGGCCCAAATTCGTACGTTTACCCCAACGATCTTGATAGTTCAAACCACCGAGTAGCGTTCGGTTGATGGAACTACTACTGCCGGGACCATTATTCGTATTATTGATTTGAGCGATGACGGAAATCTGTTTGGCCTCCTGAAAACGGTTCAGATTCAGCCGGGCCGAATAACGGGGGGTACCTCCGCTCTGATCCGGACCACCGCTTAGTTCCTGATCGCCGAAAAGTCCTTTTCTACGGTCTTTCTTAGTAACGATATTGATGGTCTTATTCCGGGTACCATCATCCATTCCGGAAAGTTGAGTCTTGTCCGATTTCTGATCAATCAGCTGAATTTTCTCCACCAGATCAACGGGAAGATTTTTCGTAGCCATTTTAGGATCACCGTCAAAAAAAGGTTTCCCATCCACTAAAATTTGAGCGACCTCCCGCCCTTGTGCTTTGATATTACCCTCTTTATCAACCGTGATGCCGGGCAGTTTACTAAGAAGTTTTTCAACGACGGCACTAGGTTCCGTCTGAAAGGCTTGTGGGTTGTATTCGATCGTATCTTTTTTGACCGTCACGGGTGGAAGTTGCCGCCGAATGACTACCTCCGCCAAATCGCGGGCGTTGGCTTGTAAACGGATGGGGTCGAGTTGATGGGTTGAGTTGGATACCCGCAGCGAAATACTACGCATCTGATAACCAACGTACGTAACGATGAGCCAATAGCGGCCTTTAGCAACGGCTGGTAAAAGAAATTGACCGGACTCGTTACTACGGGTTCCTTTGATTAGTACCGAATCAGGAAAAGAAAACAAAGTGATACTGGCATCCGATAAAACCGCGTGACTGGTAGAGTCCTGAATTTGACCCTTGATCTGCACCTGTCCACTCGCCCATTGCCAAGCTCCACAGATCAATCCCAAAACAAAAAGCAGTCGCATGGTTTACCAAATAAACTTTCTACACGTTGCCAACCTTTGACAAAGATGGTAAATGCTTTTGATTGAATACAGGAATTTTCATGCCTTGATTTAAATGGCTAACTAAGTAAATTTTCCTAGTTCAAGCTTACCGAATCAAAAGTAACTATCCACTTTCTTTAAGTAAATAGGCTTAGGGTCACGCGGGTACAGATACCTTACGTCTTAGGGAGAAGCCGTTTGTCTTTATTTTATTAAATAGAGAGCCGTGAGTCCGGCTATGTTTCAAAGAAAGAAAATCCTATAAAACCGTTTGACATTTCCTGTAAAAATGAATCAGTATTCAGAAAAAGCAACGATTTGTATCCATCAGGTCTTATCCTAAACCTTCAAAACATGGACTCTGCATGCCTGTCTCATGAACCGTCTGTCCATATTATTGGCAGAACACCTTCCCTATTTGCCGTAGATCAGCTTACGTTTGCGTTCATAATTAAGTAATGACCAATTTACAGCCATTAAAAAAATTCGGCTGTCGGACTATTTAATTCAACGCTGCCGACATTCTCACCCTTTCTTAAATTCACTAACATACGTTAAACGTACCATTGACTATGATTAGACCCTTCAAATCACTGCTTACACTGGCTTGCTTTTGTTTTGTTCTGGCAAGCACCTCTTGCCAAAATGCCAGCAAAGAAGATCAAAAAGCGAAGGATACCGCACAATCCACTGAAGCGGAACAAAAAACGGAGATTCCCCAGGCAGAGGCTTCCCAACCTTTTGATATTAATACCATTCCGGTATCTACCCATCCGCTCGAAGCCTTTCCCTTTTTCAGTCTTCCTAAGGGCTTAGTCGAACAAAATAAACCTGTACAGCGAAGTTATGATAAGCTATTTTTTGCTATCAACGGCGTTATGACTCCGCTAGAAGGAAAAGTATGGAAGAGCTACATCGTCACAAAGCCGGGTAGTACCGAAGAGTGGTCACAGCCCTATTTTGAAAAAAGCTATGACGATGCGATTACCAAAGTGGGTGGCGTCAAGATCTTCGATGGCGAAATTACGAAGGCCGAGTACGAACGTTACCATAATCAGGCTTCCTACTTAGGTGAGGATGGCTCGATTGGGTATGATGGCGAAAACATAAAAGTATATGTCATTCACCGAGCAGATGGTGGCGACATCTACATCCAGCTCAGCGGAAACAGTGCTTCCGGTAAACTCAATATCCTGCAAAAGGAAGCTTTTAAGCAAACCATCACTCTGTTGAAAGCCGATCAAATCCAAAGCCAGTTGGCTGAAAAAGGGAAAGCGGTCCTCTACATCAACTTTGATGTCGATAAAGCTACGTTGAAGCCCGAAGGCCAAGAAGCAGTACAGGAAATCGAAAAGGTACTGAAAAGTGATAAAGGACTCAAAATCAGCATTGAAGGTCACACGGATGATACCGGCAATGCCGATCACAATAAAAAGTTATCGGAAGATCGGGTTAAAACCGTACTTAAGGAATTAATCGCAGCCGGTACTGACCAATCCCGATTGAAAGCCGTCGGATACGGAGCCCAAAAACCTTTGGTACCGAATGATTCAGAAGAAAATAGAGCAAAGAATCGACGCGTAGAACTAGTGAAAATAAACGAGTAGAGGCAAGAAGGATTCGGGGAGGGGCTTTATGCCCCTCCTTGGCGTTAGAAAGGCCTGGTACTTTTTTCAAAACTAGCTAATCGTTAATCAAACAGCCTACTGCTTTGGTATAGGCAAGTGGTACAGGTTTGCCCTGCAGGCTGTACTCGAGTGCTTCTTTTAAATAGTGCCGTTGCGGAGCGGTTCGGTACGAACCCAGTTTGTAGAATTGATCGTCAATACTTCCCTGATATAATACCTGATCAGTAGCCGAAAGAAGTACTACTTCGGGTGTTGTGGTCACTTTATAGCGACGTACAAATTGATGCTTAGGATCAAGCCGATGCGGTAAGCTGAGCTTGTATTCGTGTTGAAAAGCCTTGACCTGAGATTCCTTAAGCTGAGCCGTTGGATAAATGAGCTCGAACGAAACACTGCCCTGGTATTCATCGGCTAGCTTCTGAACCCGCGGCGTTATTTTCTGACAAATCGGGCATTCCGTATCGGTAAAGAGCAGCACCCGCAATTTACCGGCGGGCGGCTGGGCGTTGGAAGGCCCCAGCCACAGTATAAAAAAATGAAGTACCCAGACGTACATTTCTACAAGAGATTTAAAATATTTTCCATGACGTAAGCATGTGTGCCCATCCATTTAGCATTGCCGTCAAGCCTGGTGACTTCCACTCGGATTTTATCTAGGAAAGCTCCCATGCAATAGGTTTCGATGGCTTCTTGTATTGGCTTTGTAATTAACTCACCCGCTTGAGCAAGAATGCCGTCGATGATAATTATTTCGGGATTGAGAATGGTAATGGCGGTAGCCAGCCCTTTGCCCAATTGAAAGCCGGTATCGTACATCACCTGACTCACTAAGGGATCCTGCCAGTGGGCCAGCTCCAGTACGCGATCAATCGTTAACCCTGCTATTTCCTGTTCAGGATACGCGTCGTTCTGCTTCATTAGCTTCTGAATTCTACGCACAACCGAAGGTGCCGAGGTGATGGTATCGAGGCAACCAATTTTTCCACAGTAACAACGTTGACCGTCCGCTTCCACTTGGATATGCCCCAGCTCACCGGCAAAGCCAGAAGCTCCCTGAAATACTTCTCCGTTTAGCACAATACCCAGACCTACTCCCCAGTCGATGTTCAGTGAAAACATATGCCGGCTCCCCTGCCCCCTTCCAAAACGACTTTCCCCCAGAACGGTAGCCTTCGTATCATTAATCAGAAACACCGGAAGAGAAAACTGATGTTTAATCCATTCCTTGAATGATACACCCGTGATGTTAAGCTTGGGATAGGTTAGATTCTTGCCCGTTTGTTCATCAATGAGGCCCGGCATTGCGATGCCAATAGCCATTACCGTTCCTTCCGGAAAAGGAATAATGGCAAACGTTTCCATCACGAAAGACTTCAGCGTCTCTAAATAGCTTTCAGAATTTTCGAGCGGAACAGGAGCCTCATGCTTGAATACTACTTCGTGTCTGGTATCAATAACCAGCAGACTAAGTCCATGCGTATTGATGTCAAGTACTACCACCCGATGAAAGTCAGGGTTCAGACTATACGCCGTAGGTCGCCGGCCATTATTACCCGTTACGGTTCCTACGGTTTGAATCCAGTTTTCCTGGATTAATTGTTCTACTAATTCAGTAACGGAGGGTACACTGGTATGGACCCCTTTAGCTAATTGCGAGAGCGTACAAACCCCTTGCTGGTAAATTAACCAAAGGGCCTGCTGAAGCCGTCGCTTCTTCTTATAAACCACGACGGAGGCATCCTGAACTTCTTCTTCAAACATAGTTGACAGCACTTAATTACTTAAGTATAGACCATTTATGTAAAAAAAACTCTACATATTTAATATGTTATATTTATTATATATATATTACAAATAGTTTTTAAATTATTTATTTAAGTAAAGTACTAAAATGCTTTTCATCTATTATCATTGCAAGACCAATTGCCATAGAATCTATGGCATAGGACAGAATTACGTTTCATTCATTTTTTAACCATTGTTCATGAAACAATTACTACTCTTCATTTTCCTGTTTACAACCAGCCTGGCGGCATGGGCTCAGACAGGAAGTTTGACCGGTACCGTCAAAGATGACAAAGGTGCTGCCGTTCCGGGTGCCTCCGTGGTAGTCAAAGGAACCACGACTGGTACGACCACCGACGTAGATGGTAAATTCCGTCTAAGCCTGAACCAGGCCAATCCTACGCTCGTCATTTCGGCGATCGGATATTTGCGTCAGGAAGTGTCTATTGCCAACCAATCTGAAATTACCATTACCCTTCAGGAAGACGCGAAAGCCCTGACGGAAGTTGTGGTAACCGGCTTCGGGGTAAAGCAGGAAGCTCGTAAACTTTCCTACGCTGCTCAGGAAGTAAAAGGTACGGATCTGGAACGTGCTAACTCGGCTAACCTAGTGAATGCTTTACAGGGTAAAGTGGCCGGGGTACAAATCGATCAGGGTTCCGGTGGACCGATGTCCTCTTCCCGTATCCGGATTCGGGGTAATGCTTCGCTTAACCCGAATACCCAGCCTTTGTTCGTAATTGATGGAGTCTTAGTGCGTCCGACTACGACGGGAGCCGATTCTTGGGGAGCCTCTCAGGATTTCGGTAACATTATGAAAAACTTCAACGCCGACAACGTAGAGTCTATGTCGGTTCTAAAAGGGGCTGCGGCCAGTGCCTTATACGGTTCGGATGCTTTAAATGGCGTGGTGATTATCACGACTAAACAAGGTCGCCAACAAAAAGGTCTTGGTGTAAACTTTAACCATACGACTTCTCTTGAAACTGCCTACCGTTTCGTAGACGTGCAGAACGAATACGGTGCTGGCATCTCTCCTAATTTTGCTAAAGGAGCAGATGGCGTAGACCAAGTTGTCAATAACAGCAGTAGCTGGCCGTATTCTTTCGGTCCGAAATTGGATGGCCGTATGGTACGTGACCTGGATGGTCGTATGGTTCCCTGGGTAGCCAATAACCCGCTTGACTTTTTCCAGACGGGTAAATTTATCAATAACAACTTGTCCGTAGAAGGAGCAAATGATCGGGGTTCATTCCGGGTTTCGTATTCTAATTTGTACAATACGACGATCATGCCAGCCGGTGCTGAAATGAAGCGGAATAACTTCAACGTTCGGGCTACGCAGAAATTAGGTAAATTGTTCAATCTGGACGTTTCGGCGGATTATACCATCAACGATAACTTAAATCCCATTCGTCAGGGCGGTACATTCAACCCCGTATTCCGTTTCGTGTATGGTCGTCCGCGGAGTTTTGATATTGACTACTGGGTAAACAACTACGAATCTCCAACGGGTGGCCGTAAAATCAACGCCGCTGATCCGTATAACATTTCTCCGTTCCTTTGGCAAACGTTCCACTATAATACCAGTCGTAATGAGCGTATTTTCCGTGGTAATATCGATTTGAATATGAATTTTACGCCATGGCTGACGGGTCTATTACGGGCGAACATTCAGAACGAATTATATGCTACTGAAAATAAATACGAGGGAGATAACGCTGGCTTTAATGGAGAATACTCGCAATACTCACTGGCCAATAATCAATCCCGCATCCAAGGAGTAGTTACCTTAAATCGTGATCTTAGCTCAAGCGTACACCTGAACTTATCAGCAGGGGGTGAAACCAACCGCTTCCTCGGCGGCCGGGATTACCGAATCAGTACGAATGGTGGCCTTCGGGTACCAGGTCAATTTGCCTTAACTAACTCCGTTGACCCTGTAGTAGCCGACATTAACCGTCGTTTGACGCCATCTAGCCGTAAAGATGCTATTTATACGTACGGCGATGTATCATTCAAAGACCAATTATTTGTAAACTTCACGGCACGTCAGGAATTTTCATCAACGCTAAAATACGCAGATGGAACGGGTGAGAAAGGGTACTTCTATCCTTCCCTGGGAGCATCTTGGGATTTCACGCAGAGCTTTAAAAGCCTGGCTAGTACGCTTTCATTTGGTAAACTTCGGGCCAGTTATGGTTTTACAGGGGGTGATTTTGAGCCCTGGAAGCTCAACCGGGACGGTTTCTATTCAGCCGGTTCCATCTTTACAGGTGTGAATGCACAAGGTGAAAGATATCAGATTCAGCGGTACGGATTTAGCGATAACATTTTACCGAATCGGAATATTAAAAACCGTTTAGCTCGGGAATGGGAATTAGGAGCTGATGTACGCTTTTTCAACAATCGTTTAAGTCTGGATGTTGCCGTTTATAATAAGCTGACTACCAATGAAATCTTCACACTACCCGTTGCTCAGGAATCAGGAGCTACTTCGCGAGTGGTAAATGCGGGTCGAATTCTAAACCGTGGGGTTGAATTTATTTTGAGTGGTACTCCCATCAAAGGCAATAATTTCCAGTGGACGACTTCGTTTAACTTTAGCCGTAACCGGAATAAAATCCTTGAACTGGCCGATGGTATTGATACCTATGAGTTGAGCCTTGCTTTTGGTAACGACGTCCGTTCGGTAGCTAAAGCTGGGGGTGACTATGGAACTATTGTTTCTGCTTACGCTTATGCTCGGGATCCACAGGGACGTAAATTGATCGGTGCTGCCAGTGGAACTACTGGAGGGTACCTTACCTACTTGCGTAGTACTGCTGCCGGTCAGGGATCGAAAGAGTTAGGGACTATGATGGAGAACTTCCTATTAAGCAACGTCAATAACTTCCGGTACAAAAACTTCTCAGCTACGCTTCAGCTGGATTCCAAAATTGGGGGTGTGATGGCGTCATCTACCCATGCGTACGGCTCTGCTTTCGGTAGCTTTAAGAACAGCTTGTTTGGTCGTGATGCCGAACACGGCGGTATTGCTTTTACCGACAATCAAGGCGTACAACGTAATGATGGAATTATTCCCGAAGGCGTACTCGCTGCTGGCGTAAAAGCGACCATTGATGGAACCCAAGTAGATTTAGGTGGTATGACTTATCAGGAGGCTGTCGAAAAAGGCTATCTTAAACCAATTCCTGCATACGCTTACTATGATAACCTTTCTAACTGGGGTTCCGGTATTCGGGAATATTCCGTATTTGAAAACTCTTGGGTTGCTGTACGCGAAGCCTCCATCGGATACGATGTTCCGTCTTCATTGTTGAATCGAATCAAAGTTCAATCGCTGCGGGTGAGTATTGTAGGTCGTAACCTGGGCTACCTGTACCGAACCGCTAAAGATGGTATTAACCCGCAAGGTCTTTTGAGTAACCGGGCAGGCGAGTTTGCCGAATACGGTGGATTACCTTTCAGTCGTAATATCGGCGTATCGGTAAACGTAGGACTATAATTTGAGGACTAGATTATTCTTGACATAACTAACATGATTACTCCCTATAAAAAATACGTCTCAGGCATATTACTGGCAACTACGTTATTCATGACGGGTTGTAAGGATCAATCATTCGTTGATTTCAACACTGATCCTGAAGCTCTGACGGAAGTGCCGCCTGCTAATCAGCTCCTGAATGCAATCATTGGCGTTCATGACCGTGATTTTGAAGCCTTCTATGACAATTATCAGCGGATCATGCCGTGGATGCAGTACTCAACGGGCTTAAATGGAAACGGTCAGAACTTTACTCAGGTTTACGATAACTTTGCCAATCGTTATGGTGCCCTATACACGACCGTCGGCAATGCAGTGACCGATATAGAAAAGCAGATAGAAAAAATGCCGGCTGAAGAGCAGGCTCGATACGTACATCTGATTCGCATGGGTCGCGTTATTAAAGCCTATTATGCTTTTTACGTGAGTGACATTTACGGTAGCATTCCTTACTCAGAAGCTATTCAGGGTCGTTACGGTGGAACCTTAACTCCCAAATACGATACGCAGCAGACCCTATTCAATACACTTGATGAGGAGTTAAAGGAAGCGATCTCAGTTTTAAAAACTACCCCGTCCTCTCCTCAAATTACGCTGGGTAACTTAGATCAGTACTATGGTGGCGACGCAAAAAAATGGGTGAAAGCAGCGAATGCACTACGCCTCAAAATTGCCATGCGGATGGCTAAAGTAGATGCTGCCAAAATGCGAACAATTGTACAGGAAGTGCTCGCCTCGCCCGTTGAAGATCTCATGAGTAGCAACGCAGATGGCTGGGTATTCGTTGCGGCGGCTTCCTTTACCAGTGGAGGAAACTGGAACCCTGCAGGGCTTCGGGCCTCTAAACCTGTGGTCGATTTTATGTGGGATACCCAAGATCCACGTCTGGATGCTTTCTTTACTAAAAACAACTATTCACAGGCAAATATTGACTTATTAATTGCCTCCAATCCTAGCCAATTACCTGCAGGTACTAAAGAACCCGCTCGGCGTTACGTCGGTAGCTTTACTAGTCCTGATGCAGCTCAGACTCAACAAAACGTTCAGCGTTTTTACACGCCTCGCTTTGTAACCGTTAACGGAAATCGTACGGCAGTTGATACTCTTTCGTACATCCAACCCCGGTTGTTTCAGGCTTCATATTCAGTTAATGGTACCGTTGGTACGGGTCGTAACTACTTCCCCGTCATTACATACGCTGATTTTTGCTTTATGCGGGCTGAGTTAGCGGCTCAAACAATAACAGCTGAGAACGCAAAAACGTGGTATGAATCGGGCGTTATGGCTTCTTTAGAATGGTATGACGTTTTAGCTCAAAACGCATTAGTAACGGACTATACGGCAATGACGACTGCCGAAAAAGCAGCGTATCTGGCTCATCCCAAAGTAGCATTCTCCTCGGCTAAAGCGATGGATTTGATTGCTAGTCAGGAATATATCCACTTCCTGCGTCAACCAAGCGAAGGATGGGCTACCTGGAAACGTACGGGATTCCCGAATGCAAATTCAACCCTGGCTCTGCCCGCTCTGATTTCTAACGGAGCTACGCTAACGGTACCCCGCCGGGCACCGCTGGGATTGCCCGCTCCAACGGAGCCCAATTACACCAACCGGAAGGCTGCTTATGATGAGATGGCCAAACTCCCCGGTTTTGGAACTGACCCTCAGGATGCTACGGGCCGCGTTTGGTGGGATCGTCCGTAAGCGATTCGATTTGTATACTTTCCTGATTATTGTTAATTTAGGAACCCAACCCACCGATCGGTTCGGTGGGTTGTTTTTTTACCATTACGTATGAAAGCTTACCTAGTATACGGTTTAATCGTAGCCTGGACTTTGCTCGGAACACGGGCGGGTTTCGCTCAAAAAGCTACTTTCTACCGCGACGTACAACCCCTCATTCACACCAATTGTGCCGTCTGCCACCGTCCCGGCGAGGCGGCTCCTTTCTCACTGATTTCGTACGAAGACGTTAGCAAACGTTCCAAGTTCATCCGAAAAGTCATTAACTCGGGTTATATGCCTCCCTGGCGGGCGGATGATCATTATGTTGATTTTGCCAACAAACGTAGTCTGACGCCTGAACAGATTAAAACGATTACCGACTGGATTGACAATGACATGCCGAAGGGCAAAGTGAACACGGAAGCGGAAACAGCCCTGCAAAAACGAACGCAGGCCGGCACGGCGTATCATCGCGTTCCTGATCTGACGCTCTCGATGCCCAAACCTTTTCTGCAAAAAGGCGACGGCGTGGAACGGTTCATGGTGTTTAAAATTCCCTTCGAACTAGCGGAGGCAATGAATGTGGAAGCCCTGGAATTTACTTCTTCTAATAAGAAAGTCATTCACCACGCCAACTTCGCCATCCACCCGGTAGAAGACCCCGCCATTAGCCTGACCCAAAGCATTGAGCAGGTCGATTTAAATTCAGCCGATTCCTGGCGGTACCAGGAATGGATGCCCTACAAAAAGAAAATGACCTATTACGGCGGCTGGATTCCCGGAGCCTCTCCCGAAAGTTATCCGAAAGGCATGGGCTGGGTCATGCCCAAACGTGGCGTCGTTTTGTTAACTGTCCACTTCGCTCCGACGAGTAGAGACGAAGAAACCGTTAGTGGCGTGAATTTCTTCTTCAAAAAAGAGCCAATTCGTCGTACCGTCAACGTGATTAGTCTGGGTTCGGGAGGAATTGGTGAAAAGGAGATCACCCCGCCCCTGTTCCTGTTTGGGGGCGATGTGAAAACCTGTAGTCTGAAAGTTGCCTACCGCAACAAGCCCATTACGCTGCTGTACGCCTGGCCCCACATGCACCAGATCGGCAAAGAATTTACGGCGTATGCCACCAAGGCCGAAGGCGATACCCTGCCACTGGTCCACATTCCGCAGTGGGACTTTCGCTGGCAGGAATTGTATCGTTACAAAAAACCGGTCATTGTT
The DNA here is from genome assembly GCF_002943425.1 of Siphonobacter curvatus. Classification (NCBI taxonomy): domain Bacteria; kingdom Pseudomonadati; phylum Bacteroidota; class Cytophagia; order Cytophagales; family Cytophagaceae; genus Siphonobacter; species Siphonobacter curvatus. The sequence continues at coordinate 182,493 of NZ_PTRA01000004.1, read as the reverse complement.
CCCACCGGATCAACGGTACACGTCATTGGAAAATACGATAACACGGATGAAAATCCGATGAACCCCTTTAAACCTGCCAAACTCATTACTTCCGATGGAAACATGCGAAGTGATCAGGAAATGATGACGCTCATTCTGGTGTACATCACCTACGAGCCCGGCGACGAAAACCTTGCGTTTGATTGATTCCAACCGTGAATCCTTTGGTTTCAATCGAACATGCGGGGCTATGGTTCTGGTACGTTCAGGCATTCTATTCTTTGTTACCAGTTTTTATACCCTGCAGAAATTCTATACGCTCGTTAAACCTAAAACTGCTTCATTTTAACCCTCCTTGACTAATCGTATGAACCCTTCCAAGTTAGGGCTGGGCCTTCTGATCGGAATGGCCCTGCCTCTTTGGCTGGCTTTCCACGGTACGCCTCCACTATTATTTGTGAAAATCCCAGCTAATCAGTCTGGCGTAACCTTTACCAATGAAATCCGGGAAACGGATTCCCTGCACATTTTCCGCTACGAATACCTCTACAATGGCAATGGCGTAGGCGTAGGCGATTTCGACGGTGATGGATTACCTGACTTGTTTTTCTCCGGCAATACCGTAGCTCATAGATTGTACCTGAACCGGGGCAACTGGAAATTTAGCGACATCACCGCACAGGCGGGGGTAGCCGGAAATGGTACCTGGGGAACCGGCGTCAGTATAGTGGACATCAACGCCGATGGGCGACCCGATATTTACGTCTGCCATTCCGGGAAATTTGGGCCGGAGCAACTGGTGAACGAACTATTTATCAATGAAGGTCTCAAAGATGGTGTCCCTCATTTCACCGAGCAGGCTAAAAAATACGGACTGGATTTACCCGGCACCCAAACGACTCAGGCGGCTTTCTTTGATTACGACCGCGACGGCGATCTTGATGTCTTCATTCTTAATCACTCCAACCATACCTTCAATCCGCTGCTTAATACGCGGCAACTGCGTAATACGCCCGACAAACGATTCGGAAATTTACTGCTTCGTAATGAGGACGGCCGTTTTACCGACTTAACGCTGGGCGAAGGTATTCTGAACAATCCCATCAATTTTGGACTGGGCGTGGGTGTGAGTGACCTGAATAACGACGGATGGCCCGATTTGTACACCACCAGCGACTATACCGAACAGGACTGCCTGTACATCAATCAGCACGACGCCTCAGGAAAACATACGGGTTTTAAAGAAACGATTCGTTCCAGTATGGCCCATACATCGAAGTTCTCGATGGGCTGCGATCTGGCGGATTTCAATAACGATACGCTACCAGATGTTGTAACACTGGACATGTTACCGGCGGACAATCATCGGCAGAAAATGCTGAAAGGAGCCGACGAATACGACACCTATAAACTACTGATTGACAGCGGTTACGTCCGTCAGCAAATGCGTAACATGCTGCAACTGAACCAGGGTACTGATCCGCGGGGCCAATTGCAATTCAGTGAAATCGGTCAGCTTTCGGGCGTGGCTGCCACCGACTGGAGCTGGTCAGCCTTACTGGCTGATTTTGACAATGACGGCTGGAAAGACCTGTTCATTTCGAATGGTTATCTCCGGGATTTTACGGATATGGATTTTATGAAGTACACCGTTGCCGAAACCAAACTTAAGGAAGCGGCTCGTGGCAATCTAAATTTTCAGACCCTGGATTTGGTCAAACAAATGCCCTCTAATCGACTGATTAACTACATTTTTCGAAATAACCATGATTTAACGTTTACCGATCAATCTCAGGCTTGGGGCCTGACAACACCCGCCGTATCCGGTGCCAGTGCTTACGCCGATTTCGACGGTGATGGCGATCTGGACTTGGTCATCTGTCATCAAAACGAACCGGTTTCTCTGTACCAAAACCAAACTAACACGCAGCCCAAGCACTACCTCCGCGTACGCCTCAAGGGCGAATCCGGCAATACGCAAGCTCTGGGAGCGAAGGTCATTCTGGAAACTAAGACCGGCAAGCAGTTACAGATGGTTTCGCCCGTTCGGGGATACCAGGCTTCCGTTGAAACGATTCTTCATTTTGGTCTGGGTGACGAAAGTCAGATAACCAGACTGACCATATATTGGCCCAACGGCAAAACCAGTACACTTCGTAATCCGAAAGCCGATCAGCTCCTAGTAATTGACGAAAAGGATACGGAGAGAGCATTACCTCAACCGCAGCCCGGGGCTCAACCCTGGTTCCGTCCGCTTCGTACGGCTACGCTGCTCCCTTACAAACACCGCGAAAATGACTTTGTCGATTTTAAAGTTGAAGTACTCATTCCCTACCAACTTTCGCGGCTGGGTCCGGCGATGACGAAAGGGGATGTGAACGGCGATGGACTTGAGGACCTTTTTCTGGGCGGAGCCGTGGATCAAAGCGGAGAGCTTTGGTTACAACAGGCCAATGGCAGTTTCGTACGGGCAACGTCCCAACCCTGGCGATCCGATGCCGCCAGCGAAGATGTAAATGCCATTTTCTTTGACGCCGACCAGGATTCAGACTTGGATTTGTACATCGTTAGCGGTGGAAATGAGTACGAATCCGCCTCGCCCGAGTACCAGGATCGACTCTACCTTAATGACGGAAAAGGCAATTTCAGCCGGGCCCCGGCGGGGGTACTGCCCATCATGCGGGATAGCAAAATGGCCCTGGCCGTAGCGGATATGGATGGCGACGGCGACCTCGACGTATTTGTGGGTGGTCGGGGTAAAGCTGGGAGCTTCCCTTTCGCCTCGTCCAGTTATCTGCTACGTAACGATACGCCCAAAGGAGGTACACCTCGTTTTACTGATGTAACGGACGCCATAGCTCCCGCCTGTAGGCAAATCGGCATGGTACAGGCGGCGGCCTGGGGTGATGTAAATGGCGATCGGCAACCGGATCTGGTTCTGGCCGGGGACTGGATGCCCGTCAGTATACTCCTTCAGAAAAACGGGACCTTACAAAATCAAACGGAATCGCTGGGCCTCACGGCGAGTACTGGGTGCTGGGCTTCCTTACAACTGGCGGACCTGGAAGGTGACGGTGATTTGGACATTCTGGCCGGAAATGCGGGTCGGAATACGCTTTTCCAACCCCGCCCCGAACAGCCCATGCGAGTCGTGGCCGGGGATATTGATGGTGACGGCATCATTGACCCGATCTGGACGTATTACGTACAGGGAAAATCGTACCCGGCCGCCTCCCGCGATGAGTTACTGGATCAGGTAGTACCCTTGCGAAAAAAATTCACCCGGTACCATCAGTACGCCGATGCTACGGTTGAAAATTTATTCAGTAAAGCAGCTTTATCCCAGGCGAAAGTGGTAGAAGCCCGGGAAATGTCTTCTGGTATTTTCTTTAACGAAAACGGCACCTTTCGTTTTACTCCTTTTCCTGTGGAAGCCCAGTTCTCCCGCGTGAGTACTATGTTACTGGCCGACTGGAATAAAGATGGCAAACCGGATATTCTTTTGGCCGGTAACTTTTCGCCGTACCGGGTGCAGCACGGCCCCTGCGACGCCAGTTTTGGGCTTATTCTTCAGGACGATGGAAAAGGTCAGTTTCGGGCTGTTCCCCCGCGGGAGTCGGGTTTATGGCTCGGCGGCGACGTACGGCAGGGCTTACTCGTCCCGACGTCTACGGGTCAACAACGCTTGTATTTCACCGTCAATGACGGTTCCCTTCTTGGCTACGAACGATGAAAAATATACGTTTAATTTTAGTATTTCTGAGCAGTATATTAGGTCAGCAAAGTTTCGGTAAAGATACGCGTGAAGCCTTCGAACGTGGTCTTTTCCACCGGGCTCAGGATGCTCTGACACGAGTAATCGTCAGTGATATTTTCTCGCCCCCCGTGGCTTCGCGTATTTACGTATACGCTCACGTGGCCGCCTACGAAACGCTGATCCAATTTAAGCCTACAGCCTATCAGTCAATGACGGGCCAATTACGGGGGCTTTCACTGAGTCCGATTCAAAAAACGTCTCATGCCCAGGCCGGACTAGCTGCGACAGAAGCTTTACTGGTGGTAGGACGAAGTCTGGTTTTTTCGGAACAGGCTCTGGAAGAGGAAGCCGCTTTACTCTGGAAACAGGCACAGCAACAGGGTTATACTACGGAGGAAATCCGAGCCTCGAAAGTGATGGGTCAGCAAATGGCTCAGCAAATTATGGCCTGGGCGGGTACGGATCAGTACAAGCAGACGCGTTCCCTTCGTCGGTATACCCCGCTCAAAAAAGAAGGTTCGTGGTTGCCTACACCGCCGGGGTATCTGCCCGCCGTGGAGCCGTACTGGGGCCGCATTAAACCGATGGTTCTGGATTCGTCTTCACAGTACCACTTGTCGGCACCTCCGGCCTATAGTATTTCTCCCGAAAGTGCTTTTTACCGTTCCGCTCAGGAAGTATTACAATTGGGCCTGAATTTGACCGAAGAGCAACGACTCATTGCCAATTACTGGGACTGTAACCCCTTTTTTTTGCACACGCAGGGTCACATGAATTTTGGCAGTAAGAAGCTTTCGCCCAATGGTCACTGGATGTCCATTGTCGGTCAGGTGGCTCGTCAGCGAAACGCGGATCTGTATCACACCAGTGCGGCTTACGTACTGACCGCTCTCGCTATGTTCGACGGCTTCATCACTTGCTGGCAGGATAAGTATGTATACCATGTCATTCGGCCCGAAACGTACATCAACGCTCACATCAACGAAAGTTGGAAACCGATTTTGCAAACGCCGCCCTTTCCCGAATACCCCAGTGGGCACAGCGTTATTTCTTCCGCCGCTGCCGTGATCCTAAACCAGGTCTTTGGACCCCAGATAGCTTTTCATGACAGTACGGAAGTTCCGTACGGTTTACCCGTACGTCATTTCGCCTCCTTCACCCAGGCGGCTCAGGAAGCGGCGATTAGTCGCCTCTACGGCGGTATTCATTACCGGGAAGCCATCGAAAATGGTCAAAAGCAGGGCCTGGCAGTGGGACAGGCCGTATTGCGGAAAGTAAAGTGGAAAAAATAGCAGTACTTTGCTGATTCATTGGCTAATCAAATTCTATTCTTTCATGTCTAGACTTTTCCTATTTCTTCTCTTTTTAACTACGAGTTTCGCCCAGGCCCAGAAAACGGATACCCGTCTGCAAAAACAACTTGAGACGCTGGTAAAGGACTTTCATGGGGATCTGGGAATTTACGTAGAAGACCTGAAAACCCATTCCGTAGTAGCCATTCGGGCCGATACGATTTTTCCAACGGCCAGTATCGTAAAGGTTCCTATTTTACTGGGCATCATGGATAAGATCCAGCGGGGGCAGCTGGACTATCACCAGTCAGTAACGTTGACGGATTCCCTCCGCTACAAAGCCAGCGACGAAGCCGATCTGGTCAATGCGATGAAAACGGGGGAGAAAATCGAAATCAGTCGCCTGCTCTTACTCATGCTTAGCACCAGCGATAATACAGCCAGTTTGTGGTTACAGGGGCTAGCGGGTGGTGGGCTGCGAATCAATCAGCTACTGGATAGTCTGGGCTATGAGGTGACGCGGGTCAATAGTCGTACGCCGGGTCGCGAAGCCATTCGCAATCAATACGGCTGGGGACAAACAACGCCCCGGGAAATGGCCCGCCTGTTTACGGCTATTTCCGAACGAAAAATCATTAGCCCGTCCACCAGTGAGAAAATGCTTCGCCTGCTGGGTCGTCAGTACTGGGATCAGTACGCCTTATCGCAAATTCCTCCGGACGTATTTGTAGCGGATAAACACGGCTGCGTCAACCAAAGCCGGAGTGAAGTATTCTACGTGGCCGGACCGCACCCTTACGTTTGTGCCATTTTCACCAAGAATAATCAGGATCAAAGCTGGGAAGCCAGTAACGAGGCCTGGACGCTGACGCGAAAGATTTCCGTCCTTCTCTGGAAGTATTACAATCCCCGTTCGACCTGGGTGCCGGATTCCAAAAACTGGTAACTAAGCCCTGGCCCACGTTTTTATGCCTGTAGGCTAAACCGATGTGAATACTCGTATGGAAACACTACAAATTGGCGATCAGGTCATTCATAAACCCGAAGAAGGCCACGAACTCATCAATGACGGACAGGCCATGGAAGTACTCCAACTGGAAGGCAACACGGTAGTTTGCCAAACGGAAAACGGGCCTCGATCCATTCCAGCTTCGGAAATTATCAAAGGAACCACCGTTATCAAAGGGTATGTGGGGGGCTGAACCTTCACCCTATAAAAAAGGCTGATCCTAGCGATCAGCCTTTTTTGTTTTTAAACGTACAAGCCTATACGAATCCGTTGTAAGTTTAAGGCTTCACTTTAATCGAACCTTTAGTTGCATGAGTTTGGCCTTAGTAAAGGGGTTAATTGCCTTTTCCGGCATCGCCTTAACCCTGGGTGGCTGGTATTTCGACGCCATCAAAAAACCGTATACGCATTTATTTAGTCCGCACTGGCTGCCCCATGCCCGGTTTCACAGTGCCCTGTGGCTCTTTTCCATTACGCTGGCCAACTTGGGTTCGCTGTTTCTGCTCTACGGAAACTTTGCCGAACGCGACACCCAACTGGCCATTTATATGGCGGCATTTTTACCTGGACTCTTTTATCTGTCGTTTTTCCCTTCTCTTCTCTTTCGCAATGCCTCTGCCTGGGATGATGGTGAAAAACCCTTTCTCTTCACCGCTCCGCAGGTACTGGTTTCTATGGTAATGCTACTCGTGCTGGGTGTAGCCCTTTGGATGGATGCTCAACTTCGCTCCTAAGCTTTTGCTTGGAAATAGCCTCTCGCCGCCTTTCTTTGCTTTCCTAATCCGATATGCTATGACTCCGAATTTAGATAGAGAAAAACAACTTGCCGCCCAGCAGGCCGTTCAGTATATTCAAAATGATCAGATCGTAGGTTTAGGAACGGGCTCCTCAGCTGTACACGCCGTGCAGGCCATTGGTCGGCTGGTACAGGAGGGGTTACGGATTCAGGGCGTTCCGACGTCGATTCGTACGAAGGAACTAGCGGAGTCGCTAAACATTCCCTTACTGGACATCAACGAAGTGGAAGCCATTGACCTAACCATCGACGGAGCCGATGAATTCACTACGGATCTTATGTTGATTAAAGGCGGGGGTGGAGCCTTGTTACGCGAGAAAATCGTTGCCTCGCTCACGCGTCGTCAGATCATTATCACGGACTCTTCCAAGAAAGTAGAGAAACTAGGCAAGTTTAAGCTTCCCATTGAAGTGATTCCCTTCGCTTCGCATTACGTGATGAACCAGCTGAACCAGCGAGGCGGTAAGGGCGTGATTCGAACGTCAGGCGATAAACCTTTCCTGACCGATCAGGGCAATTACATCGTGGATACGGATTTTGGATTGATCGATGATCCCGCCGCTCTGGCTCATGAACTCAAAACGATTGAAGGACTCGTCGGTCATGGTCTGTTTATTAACCTGACTCATGAAGTCATCATGGGTATGGGTGATACCACGCAAAGCTTCCGCTGAGCATTCCGCGTTTTCTTGTCCTAGTTCAATGTTTTGGGGGTACGGTCCGCTCTACCTTTGATCCATCAAATAACAAGAACATGGAAACATCAATCAAAGGTTTGCATCATATTACGGCCATCGCTGGCGACGCTCAACGCAACTACGACTTTTACACGCGTGCCTTGGGTTTACGACTGGTAAAGAAAACCGTGAATTTCGACGATCCGGAAACCTACCACTTTTACTACGGCGACGAACAGGGCACGCCCGGTACCATCTTAACGTTTTTTCCCTGGGGAACTAAAGTGCCCCGTGGACGCCGGGGAGCGGGTCAGGTAACGGAGATCGCTTATTCCGTACCCGAAGGCAGTCTGGACTTCTGGCAAAAACGTTTTGAAAAACTACACGTTACGCAGAGTCCGATTGCTGAAAAATTTGGCGAATCGTACCTGACGGTTCTGGACCCAGATGGCTTGAAACTGGAACTGACCGTCGCTAAAACGCCCGATCTGCGGGCTCCCTGGGAAACCTCCGAGGTGACGGCGGATTACGCCACGCGGGGCTTTCACGCGATTACCATTACGACGGCGAATAGCCAGGCTACAGCTAAAATTCTGACGGAACTCTTCGGGTACCAGTTACACGAACAGGAACAGAACCGATACCGCTTTGTAACGGCGGCTGTACCCAACGCAGCGATTGTCGACTTGCTGGAAATTCCCGGCGAAAAATCCGGCTATACGGCGGGTGGTTCGGTCCATCACGTGGCCTTCCGGGTGAGCAACGAGGAGATTTTGATGGCATTCCGGAAGAAAATTATCGAGGCGGGCCATCAGATTACGGAGAAAATTGACCGTAACTACTTTTACTCGCTGTATTTCCGCGAACCGGGCGGTGTATTGTTCGAACTCGCTACTGACAATCCCGGCTTTGCTACCGACGAAACGGTGGCCGAACTGGGTATGGGTCTTAAACTGCCCGCTCAATACGAGCCTTTCCGTTCTGAACTTGAACACGTACTTCCTCAATTACACTAAGCCATGTATACGCATCAAAAACAAGTTTTCACCAGCGGCACGCCCATCCAGGAAGCCAAAAAAGCAATCATCATGATTCACGGTCGGGGTGGTTCGGCGGAAGATATCGCTTCCCTTAGTCGCCACCTCCACCTCGACGGGATGGCCATTTACGCTCCGCAAGCCACGCGGCATAGCTGGTATCCCTACAGTTTTCTGGCCCCGGTAGAAGAAAATCAACCCGCCCTGGATTCGGCACTGGATTCGATCGATCAGGTGGTTAATGATTTGGTTGAGGCGGGTATTACTACGGAAAACATCTACTTTCTGGGGTTTTCGCAGGGAGCCTGTCTGACGCTGGAATATACGGCCCGCCACGCCAAACGTTACGGCGGCATCATTGCACTAACGGGAGGCCTCATTGGCGAAACACTGGCAACGGATAACTATCAGGGTGATTTTGCCGGTACGCCGGTATTCATCTCCACGGGCAATCCCGACCCACACGTACCCGTTTCGCGGGTGGAAGAAAGCGTTTCGATTTTGGAAGATTTGAATGCCTCGGTTACCTCCCGTATTTATCCGGGCCGCATGCACACCATTTCACCCGATGAAATCAATTTAGTCAATCAACACATTCTCTAATACCTACGACGATGGACTTTTCCAGCATTCCGCTCCACAACAATGTGCCCATTCACAATTATGAAATGGTGATCAATGGGCATCGGGCTTTCATCGATTACCTCGAAAAAGGGAGTAAGATTTACCTGATTCACACGGAAGTCCCCAGCGAACTGGAGGGCATGGGCGTAGCCTCGGCTTTGGTAACGCGGGTGCTGGAAGACATTGAGTCGAGGGGATTAGCTTTGGTACCGCTGTGTCCGTACGTACAGGCGTATCTGAAGCGGCACCCCGACTGGAATCGTCTGGTTCAACCCAAATAACATGGAAACATTTCAGGTGACGAAGGTATACGCCGACGAACAGGGCGATACGCATTTTGAAACGGTTCAGTACCCCCTTACGGATGCCGGACCGATTGGCTTTCTCTCGGAAAAACTGCCCGTACGGGACGTCATATTTCGGGAGGTAACCGCCGACTACGATTTCGATTTTCACACGGCTCCGCAACGGCAATTTATCATTTTGCTCGATGGCAGGATTGAAATTGAAACTTCGCTGGGGGAAAAACGGATCTTTGAAGCGGGGGAAATTCTGCAGATGGAAGACCTTACGGGCAAGGGGCACCGCACCCGTAATCTATTGAATGCGAAGCGAAAGTCCGTTTTCATTACGTTCTAAACCCGGGGCTTTACTCCGGGTTTTTCAGTTGGCAGTTGAGATAATGCTCCTTGTTACACCTGGAACCCTTAACCAAAAACGACCAACACCTTTTTACTTTACGGGAAAATCAATCCGTATTCAGGAATGGCCGATCTGCTCTACGAACGTATTAATACCAATGTCCGTAAATATTCTTCTTTTTCGGAAGAGGATCTTCAGTATTTCAACTCACTGCTCCAGCACAGGACGGTTCCTAAGAAGCACTTTTTATTACAGGAAGGAGAAGTATGTACGTTTGAAGCGTACCTGCTGAAAGGTTGCATTCGGACGTATCACATTGACCACGACGGCAATGAAGTAACGTTACAGTTTGCGATTGAAGACTGGTGGGTAAGCGATATCATTAGTTTCCACGAACAGAAACCCAGCCATTGGTACATTGAAACGCTGGAAGACTGCGAATTACTGATTCTCACACCCGAAACCAAGGAGCAGTTGCTGCACCGCGTACCGGCTTTTGAGCGAATGTTCCGGCTGATGGTTCAGCGTAATCTTTCGCAATTACAGGAACGCTTTTTCCGAACCGTAACCTCCACAGCTGTCGATAAATACCTGGATTTTCTGAATCGCTATCCGGCTATTCCGCAGCGGGTAGCTCAGCATTACATTGCTTCGTACCTGGGTTTTACGCCGGAATTTTTGAGTAAAGTACGACGGAAGCTTTCAACACCGAGCCCTCCAAAATCGTGATTTTGAAGGGCTCGACTGTGTATCGACTGTATAGTCAAGTCAGGCTTTGTGAACGTCTACCATTTGAGCTTTCTGCTGGGCTTTCAGGGCCAGTTCGGTCGCTAAAAAGCAGTGTTCCTGGGGCATGGCCGTTTCGGTTCGGTTTAGCACATCATCGACGAGCAGGCGTCCATAAGGGAGATTTTCCTGGCTACAGTCCATGTACCGGGTTTCTTTCTGATTCACCAGAAACAGGTGATTGCCACCGTCGCGACCCGCAATGTCAATGTTTTTACGGATTTCGATGTATCCTTCCGTACCCAGAATGGTTAGTCGTCCGTCTCCCCAACTCTTGAGTCCGTCGGGCGTAAACCAGTCCACCCGGATGTAACCCATCCCGCCATCCCCGCGTAACATCAGATCGCCGAAATCTTCGAATTTAGGGTACTGCGGATAATGCACATTGCCTACCTGAGAAGCAACGACTTCCGCTTTCTTTGAACCGGTAAAAAATAGAAACTGATCGCACTGGTGGGAACCGATGTCACAAATGATCCCGCCAAAGCGTTTTCGATCGAAAAACCAGTCGGGCCGGGACTGCGGGGTCATCCGGTGCGGTCCTAATCCGATGGTCTGGATGACCTGACCGATGGCTCCGGCTTTGACCAGCTCTCCGGCTTTGACGGTTGCTTTATTTTCAAAGCGTTCACTAAACATGATCGAAAAAATGCGTCCCGTTTTTTTCTGTACCCGTCGAACGTCGGCCAGTTGATCCAGACTGGTAATTCCGGGTTTGTCGACCATGTAATCTTTGCCGTGCTCCATGACGCGGATACCCAGCGGAGCCCGCTCATCCGGAATGATGGAACTGAGGATCAGTTTAATCGAAGTATCTTCGAGAACTTCTTTTTCACTGCTGGCCTGTTTGGCTTTGGGATAACGTTTGGCAAAGGTTGCGGCCAAATCGGGTTCTTTTGCGTAGAAAGAAACGAGTTCGCCTCCACCCCGCGTCACGGCTTCGACCTGACCGTAAATGTGTCCGTGGTTGATGCCAATGACCCCAAAGCGAATTCGGGCAGGTTCTTTCGGTGCGTGAATGGCTGGTATGGATAGGGTTGCCGCCTGACTTAGGAAAGGAACGCCCATCAATCCCGCAGCCGTAGTGACAGAGTTCTTTAGAAAACTCCGGCGATTTTCATCGTTCATGGTTAATAGAGGTCAGTATTGGTTATGATATGAACCAGAGGCGAATGGATTGAAATCCGTTCTTACGTAATACACCGAGCCTACGGCTCTCACCCGCAATTCCCCCCCCCCAGAGGCGTAGGCTCGTAGGGTTGGGTTAAAACCCAACCCCCATTACTTACTCTTCTTGGCTAATTCTAGGGCCTGCGTCGTCGTATAGTATTTAGAAATCATATTCGGCACTTCCCAAGCAGGCAATTTCCCTTCCTTGAGATATTTTAGGTAGTTTTCCGTTACCCGGCCAAAATGAGCTTCGTGGCCTTCCTGATACTTTTTAGGAATGACCACCTCCCAGCCTGTCGAAATTTTCTTCAGCTCAATACCGGGATACGTTTGTTGTACCGTTTGTAAAGCCGTTTGCAGAGCCGTTGCATAAGAGGCCGTCGTATCGCGTGGTTCGATGTACAGCGTCGGGACAAACTTCTGCTCAGCTCCCTGCCGAATCACCAGATTCGCTTTCGTACCCCGCATGATTGAATAGTGCGTATCGCCACCGCCTTCGGGAGCCTTGTAAGCCCAGGTCACCGAAACCTTGGCGTGTACACCCTTGAGCTGGTAGTTGATCTCGCCGTTGCTGTAAATTTTGAGTACACTATCCCGCGTGATGGCATTTTTCAGGTACGCCGGAAAATCCGCCTGTTTCGTGATCGTCTTAAACTGGCTGCGGGTCATGTCCGTCGTCCAGCGACGGGCGGAAGTAAGTTTAATATCTTTTTGATAATCAATGACTTGTTCCGGAAAACATTCCCACTGTACCAGATCAACCAGGTGCGTGGTCACATCCACAATCCCCTCGCCCTGCTGATTCACATCCATAAACCAGGCCGGACGCGTCAGTACACTGCCCGAAACGTATTTGTAGAAATGGTGAACACTCTCCTTCGTTACGGCAGGATTGTCGGGCGTCCCTTTTTCCAGCGTCCCGAAAGCCGATTCGATTTTGGAGAATTCGCGTTGCAAAGCCGTACTGATTTCAAAACGCTCGGTCATGATGTCGTACAATAAAACATTTTTCTGATCGGCCGTTGCGAAACTGGATTTCAGTCGATCAAAATCCTTGGCGTTGATAATCATGGGTTTATCCGATAGTACGTTAAAACCCGCTTCTACCGATCGCTGAATGTAATCCGCTTTTTTCTCGTTATTCCCGGCCAGTACTACGACATTACCCGTTTTATCCGCCAGCATTTTCTCGAAATAATGCGTTCCCGTGTATACCACTTCGTTCCAGTGCGTCGGATTTTCCGCCCGTTTATTATACCCTCCGATTTTTTCCAGGTGCAATTTCACATCCGGTCCTTCGGGAGCGTAGACGTGTACGCGGGCATCCACGTCGGGATACATGCTTTTCTGAACCAGTGCTGCATGGAAATGGCCCGGATCGAGGGTAATCAGGTGAATGGCAGATTCTTTGGTCTTTTCAGTACAGCCCAGAAATGTGGCCATGATACTCAGGTAAGCAATCGTTTTGTAACGCCAATGCATAAGGTACAAATTAGGTAAAGGTTTAAACTTTTATCGCATATGGGGCCCGTTGCGGACGAGACAACAACTGATTAGCCTCCGCGTCGTTTTTGAACTGTTCTTTTTCCGGGTCCCAGTACAGCTTCCGGTTGAGTTTCATCGCCGCGTGGTGCAGCAGACAGGCCGAGCACGAACGGTGACCAATTTCCGCCGGAGCAATTGGATCTTTCTTACTCACAATACTTTCCAGCCAGTTACCGTGGTGTTCCTTACTGACGGGCAAGTGAATTTCGTTCGGACCAATTTCCGAAGTCAGAAGTTTCGGATCGCTGGCGTCCAGTGCTTTAGCGGCCTGTTGTTTAGCAATCGGGTCACTCGCCGTTACCGAGGCGTCACCCCGGGAAACGAAAATCCAGCCTTCCGTCCCTTCAAACTTAATACCGTTCGGCAATTCATTACTAACGATCATGTGAACGCCATTGGCGTAACGAGCCTCGGTCCGGAAAATACCGTGTACGTCCCACAAACCACTTTTCGGGAAATCGGCTTTCCCCCAGATTTCTACGGGACCCGTCAGTTCCGTATTCATCGCCCAGTGCGAGCAGTCGATGTGGTGCGAGCCCCAACCCGTAATCATCCCCGCCCCAAACTGTTCGCAGCGTAACCAGCCCGGCCGATCATAGCCCACCAGCGGGTGTACACGTTTTTCGGTGTAATATACTTCGGGCGTCGTACCCAGCCACATGTCGTAGTTGAGATTTTTTGGTATGGGCATCTGCGGTTCCTCTTCACCCGAAGGATCACCGGGCAATCCAACGTACACCGTTTTCAGTTCACCAATACGGCCATTGCGTACCAATTCGGCGGCGTACCGAAACTGTCGTGACGACCGCTGCTGGCTCCCTACCTGCACGATTCGTCCCGAACGCTTCACGGCATCGGCCATCATCCGGCCTTCGGCGATGGTCAGCGAAGCCGGTTTCTGCATGTATACATCCTTGCCCGCCTGTACGGCCTGAATGACAATGGGAGCGTGCCAGTGATCGGGCGTACTGACCAATACAGCGTCAATATCCTTGTTGTTGAGCAGTTCGCGGTAATCCGTGTAGACCCGAACACCGTCGTAATCTTTACCCGTTTTCTTCGTGTAATACTGATTGACAAGCGTCTTGGCATCTTCGGCCCGGTTGCGATCCAGGTCACAGACGGCCGTAATTAAAGCCTGATCGTATTGCCAGACGCCCGGCATATCGTGACCCCGGGAGATACGACCCGTACCGATCGCTCCAATGGTGATGCGATTACTAGGGGCATTTTTTCCGAATACGGAAGCAGGAACGATACTGGGGAAACCACCCATCACGGCGGCGGTGGCCAGCGTTGTTTTACCGGATAGCTCTAGAAATTTCCGGCGGGAATACGCTTGCTTGGGTTTCATACGAATAGCAGGATAGAGGTAGTCAGAGCTAGCCCGTAAGCTTTCTCTTTTTGTTAAAGATAAGACTTTTCCCAGAAGCGTCTTACCTTAATATAGGAAGAAGGTTTTTCTAAAAAACCGCTGACCGTCACCCATTTCCAACAGTTATACGGACAGTTACATTGATAATCGGATTCAAAACGAGTATGAATTCAGGAATACGAGGTTTACTAAACTAGATACTTCCCTTATTTCTTACGAAAACCTTTATGAATACCCGAATTTCTATTCTAATTTCTTTGATGCTCTGGGTTACCCTGCGTAGCCAGTGGGTTCAGGCTCAGTCAAAGCCCCACACGTTTTCCCTAAGTAAAACTGATTTTCTTCTCGACGGCAAACCGTATCAGCTCATCAGTGGCGAAATGCACCCGGCCCGTATTCCAAAGGAGTACTGGAAACACCGCATTCAAATGGCGAAAGCCATGGGCTGCAACACGGTAGCTGTATACGTTTTCTGGAATTACCACGAAGAAAAACCCGGTGCGTTTGATTTCAAGTCCGAAAACCGCGACATCGCTGCCTTCATTCGACTGGCTCAGGCGGAAGGCATGTGGGTGTTACTGCGACCCGGTCCGTACGTATGTGCGGAGTGGGACTTTGGTGGCTTACCGCCCTATCTGCTCGCTCAACCCGACCTCAAAGTTCGTTGCCTGGACCCGACGTACATGAAAGCGGTGGAACGTTACGTACAACAACTGAGTCGACAGGTTCGAGAGCTACAGGTGTCCAAAGGCGGTCCGATCCTGATGGTACAGATCGAGAATGAATATGGCAGCTACGCCAACGACCGTGCGTATCTTCGAACCATCCAGCAACTTTGGCAGAAAAACGGCATCAACGTTCCTTTCTATACCGCCGACGGCCCGGCAACGCCTAATCTGAAAGCGGGTAGTCTGCCGGGCGTAGCCTCGGGCCTTGATCCCGGGGCCAGCGAACACGACTTTACGCTGGCCCGAAAACTAAATCCTGACGTACCCGTTTTCAGTAGCGAAACGTATCCTGGATGGCTGACCCACTGGGGCGAAAAATGGGCTCGCCCCGATACGGCAAGCTTAATGAGAGAAGTTCGTTTCTTGCTGAAAAATAAACTATCCTTGAACTTTTACGTCTTGCACGGCGGTACGAACTTTGGCTTTACTGCAGGGGCGAATGGGTTCAAACCGACCGAATACCAGCCGGACTTAACCAGCTATGATTACGATGCTCCCGTCAACGAACAGGGTCGGGCTACGCCTAAATATATGGCCCTTCGTAAGTTGATTCAGCAGCATACGGGACAGACTCCGCCACCCATTCCCGCTCCGATTCCGGTTATGGAAATTCCTGCTATAGCCATGAAAGCGTATGGTGCAGTCTGGAATAACTTGCCCGCACCGCAAACGGTCGCTCAACCCAAACCGATGGAAGCCTTCGGTCAGAACTCCGGTTTTATTCTGTACCGGACGCGTTTGAACGCTCATACGTCTGGCAAGCTGATCCTAACCGAAGTACACGATTATGCAACGGTCTATGTAGATGGGAAATACGTCGGCCACGTCTATCGAGACGGCGGAAATTTCAGCATTACTTTACCCAAGACCGATGCCAAGGAACCGATGCTGGATATTCTGGTAGAAGGAATGGGACGAATCAATTTTGCCGAATACATGATTGACCGAAAGGGAATCACCGACCGGGTTTCACTTAATGGGATGACGCTGATGAACTGGCAGGTATTTAATTTGCCCTTTACCACGCCCTACATCCAGTCGCTGAAATCCGCCCAAGTAGTACCCGATCAGCCCGGACGATTTTTCAAAGGGTCATTCGAGTTGACCGAAACTGCCGATACCTATTTTGATTTGAGTGCTTACAAAAAAGGAGTCATTTACGTGAACGGACACAACCTGGGCCGTTACTGGGAACGGGGTCCGCAAACCCGCTTGTATTGTCCGGCTTCCTGGTTGAAAAAAGGAACCAATGAAGTCGTGATTTTCGATCAGCACCAGTTGGAAGCGGCAGACATTAGCGGTCGCAAAACGCTGGAGTAATCGATTTCCAACCTACAGAAAACGAGCCCCTTGACGTCAAGGGGCTCGTTTTCTTTTTAGACCTCTACTTAATTGCGTTCGTTGTACACGCCAAACTCAGCAATGCTGGGCGGATTTTTGTACCCATCAATACGCATCCGTACTTTCTCGCCGTATACCGTAGGAAACCGGTGAATCTTCGCTTTACCCGCCCGATTTTTCACGGCAAGGGGATGCCATTTACCATTGTTAAAGTATTCCACTTGATACGCAGTAATCTCATCCTGAGTTACATAGACGGAGATGAGATTAAACGGCTGTACTTTATCTAGGGTCACTTCGTACCAGGGATTTTTTACCGTTGGATTGGAACGCCAGGATGTCCGGAAACTATCATCGTTTCCGAAATCGAAAATGTCCATGTCATTACTCCAGCTTCCATTGGCAGGACGTTTCTTCGCCAGATTCGAAGAAATAACCGGAGCATCGTAGGTAGGCAGGTTGGATGAAGTTGCTTTTTCAGTCCACAACTCACCCATTTTTTGAAGGGCAGCCAAGGCGTTGGCGTCGATGAGGCCTTCGCGGTTGGGAGCCACGTTGAGGATAAAATTACAATAAGCTTTATTGAAAGGTACCAGATTGTCTTTCACCAATACGGCCGGATCTTTCACGGGCTCATTGGGGAATTTCGTTTTCCAGAACCAGGCTCCATTAATCGGCAGACAGGATAATGCCGGCAGGCGGTTGGTTTCCTTGGAAATATGCTGGCCTGCTCCCTGCTCGTAGGACTTGATGTCCGTGTAATACAAGGCTTCCGCCGGATACTTGGCTGCGTTCAGATCCATCACCAGGCAGTTCGGCTGAATGGATTTGATGTGGTAGTAAATTTCCTCGAAGGGAATTTCGTCGTACGAAATGCGTGACCACGGAGCATCCCAACCGTCAATGATCAGGGCGGAAATTTCGCCGTAATTGGTCAATAGTTCCGTCAACTGGCTTTTCACCATATCGATGTGCTGCCGGGTAATGTAACCGGGTCGTAGTTTGTGATGCGTATCCAGAATGGAGTAATACAGCATGACTTTCAGTCCATTGGAGCGAAAGGCCTGCGTATATTCTTTCACCACATCCCGCTTGAGTGGACTGTGCATGACGTTGTAGTCCGTAGTTTTCGTATCCCAGATACAGAAACCGCTGTGGTGTTTGGTCGTCAAGGCTCCGTAGGACATCTTAGCGGTTTTGGCCGCTTTGGCCCACTGCTGACAATCCAGTTTAGTCGGGTTAAAAAGAGCAGGTGAAGCATCAGGATCAGCCCAGTCTTCATCCATAAACGTTGGAATGTTGAAGTGGATAAACATACCAAAGCGAAGATCCACAAAATCCTTCTGAAGCTGGACAAGATTTTTTTGAGCTTGGGTTAATACGGGCAAGCAAAGCAAGAGAGCCCACAGGCAAATTCGTTTCATGCAATAGAGGTAAATGGTTTGTTGTTGGGAAAAATACTTCCAGAGTGTATAGTCAATAAGCGGTTGGTAAAACTCACGACACACTCCGTTTTCTAAAAAATGCTTCTTTTCTCTGTCTAAAGAATCGATCTGAGATTTTGATACTCGTCCTAAGAAAAGAAATGCTATCGTCTGTACGAATCTCAGCGGCTTTAACATAGCAAAAATGGTTATGGCATTTTTTAAACGGACGTTTGTAAAATGCCATAAGAGGTTTATTTTTGAGTAAAAACGGCGTTTTCTTCGATAAGCTTTACTTATAAGAGCCGTGATTTGTTGTTAGTTGCTCAGTATTTGAGCGGAATCATGCCCATCGTTATGAAATATATCTGTTACTACCGTGTCTCTACTAAAAGTCAGGGGCGAAGCGGATTGGGCTTGGGGGATCAGCGGGCGATTGTGGAGCGATACCTTCGGGAGTCGGATACGCTGGTAGAAGAATTTACCGAAATTGAATCGGGCCGCAAGAGCGAGCGGCCTCAGCTACAGGCAGCTATCCGGGCCTGTCACCAACACCACGCCAAATTGCTCATTGCAAAACTCGACCGTCTCAGTCGCAATGTGGCTTTTGTCATGACCCTGCGGGATTCGGGCATTGATTTTGTTGCCTGTGATTTACCCGATGCCAATACGTTAACGGTCGGAATGATGGTAACCTTTGCTCAGTATGAAGCTGAGCGAACGTCAGAACGGACCCGGGCGGCTCTGGCCCAAAAAAAATCCCAGGGTTTTAACCTGGGAAAACCGGAAAATCTGAATGCTCTGGCTATCAAAAAAGGAGAACAAATCCGTCAGCAAAATGCCCGCAGTAATAAAGCCAATGTACAAGCTACTGAACTGGCTCTTTTGTACCGAAACATGGGAATGACCTACGCCCAAATTGCCGACAAATTAAACCAGACGCATTACCAAACCCGACGACAAAAATCATTCGAAAGTAAAGCCGTGTATCGGTTATTAAAACGCCGGGAGGTGGATGTTTGAAATGTTTGAAATGTTTGAAATGTTTGAAATTTAATTATTTTTATTTAATACCTAAACTTTAAAAATTTAAACCTTAAACCCTATTCCAAACCTTAAACCCTACTTAAACGACATTCAAACTTTAAACCAAATTCAAACCCCAAATTCCATTAAACCCGCAATCCCAAAGCCAACTCAATATGGGCCAAATGATGCTGCACGTGCCAAGCTGAAATGGCGATGGCCTGCTTTTGATTAAAGTAAATGTTGCGGACGGGATGAAAATAGCTAAGCTCCAGTTGTTCAGGTGTTAAAGATTCAATCAGGTAGGCATACCGCTGGTGTACGCCTTCGAAAAGCAGGAGTGAGTCTTCTACGGGTGCGGACACACTATCGGCAGTATGGGCCCAACCACCCATGTCAATAAGGGTCGCCTCGGCATAGTCCGGTTCAGTCATTGCTTTTTTCATTCGGAAATAATGCAGCAGTTGAATATCGGCTACGTGATGGACCAGCTGCCGAATAGTCCAGCTGCCTTCCCGATACGTTTTAAGCAGCTCTTCTTCGGAAAGATCTTGTACTAGTCTGCGATAGGTAGCGGGTGAAGCTCGAATAATTTCAACGCATTTTTGAAGTTCCTCGTCCGTATAATTCTCCTTTAATTGAAAGGGGCCAATGGGAAATTTAAGATGCTCCATGTGGGAAAATTGGTTGATGGTTAATTGTTGTTGGTTGATAGTTTAATGGCTTTTATAATTACATATTTTATCTTTTAATACACAAAATTATTTTTGTTAACTATGCAAATACTTCTATCTTATTACTTGATTTTACACGAGCATATTTACTTTTTATTGGCCTTTAAAACTATCTTTTTCGTATGATTCATTACCCCGAAACCCGGCAGGATTTTAGCGTTACGGATGATTATTTTGGAACCACCGTCGCAGATCCCTACCGCTGGTTGGAGAACGATACGGCTCCCGAAACGCTGGCTTGGGTGGCTGAGCAAAATAAAGTAACTTTTCAGTATTTAGAGCAAATTCCCTTTCGGGATCGTATCAAAAAACGCCTCGAAAAGCTTTGGAATTATCCCCGCTACGGCTCGCCGTTTCGCGTCGGTGACTACTACTTTTTCTCCAAGAACGACGGTCTGCAAAACCAGGCGGTCGTTTATTACCAGAAAGGATTAGCGGCGGAACCGGAAGTGTTTCTGGATCCGAATACCTGGTCAAGTGACGGAACGGTGACGGCCAATTTCGCCGGATTTTCGCACGACCATCGATATGCCGCCCTGAGTATCAACCGGGCGGGTTCAGACTGGCAGGAAATGGAAGTCATGGAAATTTCCACCCGCGAAAAAACGTCCGACGTCTTACGGTGGCTTAAATTCAGCGGTGCCGCCTGGCATAAAAACGGCTTTTACTACAGTCGTTACGACGAGCCGAAACCCGGTGAAGAGCTATCCGCGGCTAACCAATTTCATAAAGTCTACTATCACCAACTAGGTACCCCGCAGGAAGAAGATCAGCTGGTATTTGAAGATCAGGAACATCCCTATCGCTACTTTTTTGCCCAAACGACTGAAGATGAGCGGTTTCTGATCCTCAATAGTTCGGAAGGTACGGACGGGTCGGAGATTTGGGTGAAAGATTTGCAGCAGGAAGGCAGTGCATTTATCCGACTTTACAAAGGATTTCAGTACAACTACGCCGTTGTCGATAATCGGGGGGATCAGTTACTGGTTCATACGAATGAAAATGCCTCGAACTATCACTTAGTACTAATCCATCCATTCACCCGGGAAGAATCCATTTTTGTGGCGGAAAAGCCCGAAAAGCTGGAATCAGCCGGGACGAGTGGTGGCAAACTCTTCGTGAATTACCTGAAAGATGTCACGGATCAGGTTTTCCAGTACGATTTGGCAACGGGACAGCTCGATCGGCAGGTACGTCTGCCCGGTCTGGGTTCTTCTTACGGCTGGTCAGGCAATAAAGACGATCAGGAGCTATTTTACACGTTCACTTCTTTTCTATACCCGCCCACGATTTTCCGTTATACGATTGCTACGGGAGAATCGTTGCTCTTTCGTTCCTCCGAAATTCAGTTTAACCCAGAAGATTACGAAACGAATCAGGTGTTCTATCCCAGTAAGGATGGCACATTGGTTCCGATGTTTCTGACGCATAAGAAAGGGCTGATTCGCGACGGCTCGGCTCCTACGCTCTTGTATGCCTACGGCGGGTTCAACATCAGTTTGAGTCCAGCCTTTAGCACATCCAATCTCATTTTGCTCGAAAACGGCGGTATCTACGCCCAAGTGAATTTGCGGGGCGGCGGCGAGTACGGCGAAAGCTGGCACAAGGCCGGCATGCTGGAAAACAAACAGAATGTATTCGACGATTTCATTGCGGCGGCGGAATACCTGCAACGCCAGCAGTATACCCGTCCGGAGCGACTGGCGATTGCCGGGGGTTCCAATGGAGGCTTGCTCGTGGGTGCTGTAATGACGCAGCGGCCGGAGCTGTTTCGCGTGGCTCTCCCCGCCGTGGGCGTACTGGATATGTTACGCTTTCATTTGTTTACCGTGGGCTGGGGCTGGGTGGTTGAATACGGATCGAGTGCTCAGTCAAAAGAGAGCTTTGAAAACCTGTACGGCTATTCGCCCCTGCATCAGTTGAAAGCCGGTACGTCCTATCCGGCCACGATGATTACCACCGCCGACCACGACGACCGGGTGGTGCCCGCCCATAGCTTCAAATTTGCGGCAGCGTTACAGGAAAAACACGCCGGCCCCAATCCGGTATTGATTCGCATCGATACCTCGGCAGGACACGGGGCTGGCAAACCTACGGCCAAAATCATTGAAGAACAGGCCGATAAATGGGCCTTTGTATTCTGGAACATGGGCCTAGAGATCTACTAAACGCAGAACGGAGCTTCATTCAGATGAAGCTCCGTTCTATTAGGATCCATTTTTTATGACCACTAACCTGCTTTGATGGTAACCATCCAGTGAATGCCGTATCGGTCCTTGACCATCCCAAACGTTTCTCCCCAGAATTGTTTGATGAGTGGAGCAGTGATCTGACCGTCTTGCGAAAGCTGTTCAAAATACCTCGTCAATTTTTCGTCTTCTGAACCTTCGAGGGATAAACTAAAGGGCCCGTTGTTTTGCGTTTCCGTATAGTAAGGATGGTCACTGGCCAGTAAGATTACTTCGCCCTGCAATCGGGAAAACATAATTTTACTTTTCATCTGCTCACTGTTGGCTTTGGGGTCCTGATGAGCATCCGCTGGCCCATCACCGTAAGTAGATACCGTTAGTTCTCCGCCAAAAATGGTTCGGTAAAATTCCATGGCCTCCCGGCAGTTTCCGCCGAAAAACAGATAGGGATGGAGCGTTAAAGCCGTCATAGTTAAACGTGTTTAGAAGTACAGTACGGAGGTTTGATCGATGCTTAAAACTAAGCTAAAAATACAATCGTTGCTTCTGCCTCAGCGACTTAAAGAACGACTAATTTGTTGGAATGAAACTGAGCTGAAAGCGGAACAAGCCGTTCAAATAAAAAGCCATCTTTTACATATATGACTTCCTGTTTCTTTTGTATCTTGAGCCACTCACCTCCCACAAGCGAGTTTATCTTAGCTTTATACCAAATCCGTAATTCAGTTCTCTTTTATCTTGGAGACCTGCTTTAACTCTTGTTTTTCTTTCCCGTATGAAAAAACGTTTCCTTACCCTAAGCCTCGGCCTGTGTACGCATCTGGCGTTACTGGCCCAAAATCCGGCGGCTCCAACGTACCAATCCAATACCCGTTTCGAACAACTGGGTACGCTCCTGCCTACACCTACGAACACGCGATCCGCTTCCGGTGCTCCCGGCAAAGCCTACTGGCAGCAACGGGCCGATTACGACATTAAAGTAGAACTCGACGACGAACAGCAGAAAATTACGGGTACGGAGACGGTTACGTACCACAACGATTCGCCGGATGCCTTGCCTTACATCTGGTTACAGGTCGAGCAGAACCGCTTTCGGGCTGATGCGGCGGCGGGCAAAGCCTCCATGAGCAGCGGCATTAACCCGGAAGGGATGAGTACGGCCGAGCTAGCCCGACTGGCGAATACGCCAGCGAAAGCGTACGGGTACAATATTCATTCGGTGAAGGATGTTACCCGTGGAAAGGACCTCAAGTTTACGGTCAACGAAACCATGATGCGGGTGGATCTGGCTCAGCCGCTCAAGCCCGGAGAGAAAGTTGTATTCTCGGTTGACTGGGATTTTCTGGTTCCCCCGCAGGGCCGCTGCAATTACAAATATTACCCCGCCGACGGCAACTACGCGTATTACATCGCTCAGTGGTTTCCGCGACTGGCCGCTTACGACGATGTGGACGGCTGGAAGCATAAGCAGTTTATGGGAGCGGGCGAGTTTACGCTGATCTTCGGTAACTACAAAGTGGCCATCACCGTACCGGCCGGACACGTGGTAGCCGCCACGGGCGAATTGCAAAATAGTAAGGAAATCCTTACGGCTACTCAACAGAAACGCTGGCAGGAGGCTAAAAACAGCTACAAGACGCCCGTTCTGATGATTACGCAGGAGGAGGCCATTGCGGCTTCGAAGAATAAGACTACGGGTAAAAAAACCTGGATTTACAAAGCCGACAACGTGCGGGATTTTACATTTGCCAGTAGTCGTCGGTTCATCTGGGATGCTATGAACGTGGATCTGAACGGGAAGAAGTCCATGGCGATGTCGTATTATCCGAAAGAGGGCAATCCGCTATGGGGGCAGTACTCGACGCAAGCCGTGGCTCATACGCTGCGAAGTTACGGGGCCCGTACTATTCCGTATCCGTATCCAGTAGCGATTTCCGTGAACAGCGGCAGTCCCGGTGGTGGGATGGAGTATCCGATGATTAGCTTCAACGGTGGACTGGCCGAAGCCGATGGTACCTATTCCGAACGCACCAAGTACAGCACCATTGGTGTCATCATTCACGAGGTGGGCCATAACTTTTTCCCAATGATCGTCAACTCCGACGAACGCCAGTGGGCCTGGATGGATGAAGGACTTAACAGCTTTTGTCAGTACCTGGCCGAGCAGGAATGGGACCGCGATTTCCCCAGTAGTTACGGCGAACCACAGAAGATTGTGCCTTACATGCAGTCGGCGGCTCATACGCAGGTACCGATCATGACCTCATCGGACAACATCATGCAGTACGGACCTAATGCGTATTCCAAACCCGCAGCTGGCTTGAATATTCTGCGGGAAACGATCATGGGTCGGGAGTTATTCGATTACGCCTTTCAGGAATACGCTCGTCGCTGGGCTTTCAAATCGCCTACGCCCGCCGACTTTTTCCGAACGATGGAAGATGCCTCGGGTGTAGATCTGGACTGGTTCTGGAAGGGCTGGTTCTACACTGTCGAGCCCGCCGATCAGAATCTGGCCGAAGTAAAATGGTTTGCTATTGACGCTCAGGACCCGGCCGGCCGTAAGGCTCGTTTGAAAGAAGCCGATGAGAAACGTCGCCAAACGATGGCAGTGGAACGCAATAAAACGGATATTAAGCAGACCGTCGTAGAGGCGAATCCGGAGATGAAGGATTTTTACAATACCTACGATCGCTACGCTCCCACCGAGGCCGAGAACAAGCAATACGCTGATTTTCTGGGCACGCTGAGTGAAGAAGAGAAAAAGCTGTACCAATCCGGGAAGAACTTTTATACGCTTAGCATCGAAAACAAGGGCGGTCTGGTCATGCCCGTCATTGTGAAGGCTGATTACGAAGACGGTACCAGTGAAGTATTCCGTTTCCCAGCGGAAATCTGGCGGATGAATGACAAACAGATCATGAAAGTCATTCCAACGGATAAAAAAGTAACCCAATGGACATTGGACCCCTACTACGAAATCGCCGATATTGATACGGAGAACAATGCCTTTCCGCGACAACCAAGTCAACCCACCCGCTTTCAGATGTTCAAACAACGCGAGTTCAAACGTCCACTCAATCCGATGCAGGAGCAGAAATCTTCGCAGGGAGCGATCGGGGGGAAATCGGGGAAATGATTAGTAATCGTGGATTGGGCCGCCTTGAACAGACCGGTTTCGCCCCACAAGCACGGCCGGTTAGTAGCCCGTAAGCCTTCCAGGCTGGACCTCTCCGTAACTGCCTAGCTTAGTTCATGCCCACCGCATTGTTCCCACCATGGAATGGCCCCCGTGGGATGGCCCCCGTGGAATGGGCGAGGCAGGTTACTCCGTTGCCCCATAGAAGGGCTCACAGGCGGGAGAGGTTTTAATCTTTTAGCAATAGTTGGTAGTTGCTAAACCCAGTCGAATAACTGCATGGACGGCACAAAACTGAACCCTGTCCCTATTCATTCCATGCGAGGCATGGGATGAATAGGGACTATTCTTGCAGCCGTCTCAGCGAGACGAAAAACGGTTCTGTTAGTATAGTTTAATTCTTCCTAAATCAATCGCAAGAAACATTACTTCAATCTTACCTTAAATTATCAAATCTTGAACTCCACCACACTAATCAAACCTTAGACATCAAACCAACGCTTCATCCACTCGAAACAAAAACCGATCTGATGGAGCCCAGAGATAGTCCTCCGAACAGCGGTACCCTCTTAGCCAGGATTTTCCTTCTATTTTTCGCAAATACAATCCTCTCGGAAAGTTATCGTCTTGCTCCAGAGCTTCGGTGTAGATGACGAGTGCTCCGGGTGGATTTTGGTTTGGCGTTTTCACCGACACCTTTATTTCCTCAGGATCGGGATAAGTCAAACGGATATAAAACGCGGCTTCCAAGGAACACGCTCCTAAACCTTTGCGACGAGCCCCTTCGCTGATTTCAGACAGGGTACCTCCCTGCGGCAAACCCAGCGATTCAACCGTTACTTCTTCAATGGTCAGGGAATGTTTAATAGGAGTGATACCGCAATGCGGACTTTCTAAGAGTATAACGGCAAATTCGTTAAGCTGTATATCAGCCCTTTTTAATTCATTCAGTAGTCCTTCTTTAGACAATCCGCCATACGTTACGACGCTGGTTGCTTCTGTATTCATTCGTTTTTAAAAGTCTCTTGGTCTTAAAGTAAGGATCATGAGGCCTGATTTTCAGCAACTAAGCTGTTGTAATCAGCTAGTGATGTTCATTTTCTGACTGCTTAGAGAAGCCAGTCGTCTATCGGGCTTTTACACCATCTCCAACCGATACTTCGCGTAAGCCACTTCGTTTTTGTAGAACACCTCACCCTCCATTTGCATACCGAACCGCTCGTAAAACGATTGGGCCGTCAGGCGAGCATCGCACCAGAGTATTCTGGCTTTTTTCGTACGCACCTGGGCAATCACTTCCGTAAGCAGGGCTGACCCCACACCCCTCCCCTGCCAGGACGCATTGACGGCAAACTTTCGAAAGCGAAACCGATCGCTGGTTTCAGCAAAAACGGAAATAACACCGATCAGTTGACCTTCGTAAAAAGCTCCGTAGTGCAGGCCTTGCTCATCATCGGTAAGTTTTACGGATGCCAGCGGTCGATCGGGCCAAAGCACCTGGTGACGTAACGAATAGGTTTCTTGGGCAGATATTGATTGAATGTGGAAGACGGGTAGCATAGCGATCAATCACAGATGAAAGGCCAAAGGTATGCAGAACGCACGCCTTTGGCCTTTTTAATCCTTACAGAATGGGTTCTTATGCGTGTTTTTTGATGTAAGCCTGAATATTTTTTAAATCCTGACGCAGGCGTTCATCCATTTTCTTGGCTTCTTCTTTAGTCGCTTTTTCTCTGGATTCGAGCGAAGTACGAGCCGTGCTGATCAGTTTGAGTCCCTCATCTTTGCTGGTTTTGTCCAGTTTACCCACGTGTTTTTCCAGATCGTTGAGGGTAACTTTCAACGGATCAGTTGTCACTTCCGGTAACACGAGGATGTCTTCAATAGCCTGGTGTCCCACCGTCAGTTCAGCGGCCGTGACTGCCTGATTTAGCTCGTCTTCCGTGAGCTTTTTCTCTTTAGCCCGCTCTACCAGTTTTTCCAGGTCTTTCAGATGATTATTGAAATTCGTCAGGTTTTCACCTTTCAGATTTCTACCCTCCTGTTGAAGAGCCGCGATTCCCGATTCCATATCTTTCACCGCTGCCTCGGGAGCCTTCGTTTGTAAGGCAATCAGGGCCTGATCGAAATACGCGTCCGAAGGATTTTCGATCACCTGCGTTTCTTCCGCCGTAATGAGCGTCGTATCCGTAGCGGCCGCTTGGGCTTCTTGTTTTTTAGGAGAGGATTGGCAGGAGGCTAGTACCAGCATCATACCGATCGCGAACAGATGAGCTTTCATGAGTAGGTTACATTAAGAGTGTTGAAGATGTTCGGGGTAACGGGCCAGAATTTTTTCGGCCTCGTGAGCAAATTGTTTAGCCAGTCCAGCCGGATCATTTACCGGATTTTCCAGCGAACCACGCCATAGTAATTGCTGCGTTTTCGCATCAATGACATCAACGATCAGCGTTCCTTCGGTGTAGTGTTCGGTATGATAACCGCTATTCCAGGGCTGATAATAGTAACTGTAGCCAACGGGCATCCAGCGGCTTCGGTACCAGATGTTATAGGGAACGTAATACGGGTACGGGTAAGCGGGATTCGCAACTTGCTGGGTTTTATTTTCAAAATACTCGTGCGTGGATACTAATAAATCAGGTTGATTATTGTCTTGAACCAATCCTTTTTTCGTGAGTTCGGAAGCAATCGCATTTTGAATCATTTCGTCGGTAATACCACTTTTATACAAGGGATTTTTATTACCCTGAATATCCGGTTTGACGAATGTGAATTTTCGATACTCATCAAAGTTGACCGCACTTTTTTGCTGTACACGAACGGCAGTGCATCCACTCATCCAGAGCAGAATAACACCTAGAAAAAACCATTGCGTTTTCATGGGTGACATGCATAATTGATAGTGTTGAATTTGTTTTTCGTACTGCTTTTGTGTGACCAAAGCTCAGATAGCGGCTTTAAAGTGATTTATAAATACGCTTAAAATGACCTTAAAAGCGGAGAGGCATTCCGGCTGCGTATCAGCAGATGTAAGGAATAATTACTGAAGAGAAACAGTAGGACTTTCGCATAGGAGTGTATAAGCCCATTCCTATCCGACCAACTCCGAAGGAGTTCAACCCTAATAGCCTCGTATGCAATGAGGGTATGATATAATGCTCCTAAAATCAAAAGTTCCAGGTGACGCTTTTCAAGCCTAACACCTGGAACTTTAATGAAGAGTAGCCTAATCTAACTTAATTACTAAACTGAATCCGAAACGCCGTCCAGCCGTCTGCCTGCGTTTTCAGCGTAAAAGAGAACCCATGGTTGACAAGAATCTCCCGAATCAGTGTCAATCCAATGCCCTGGCCCTGGGGTTTCGAACTGTAGAAAGGATTGAATAACTGGGTTGATTCTTCGGGCGTGATTACCTTGCCGTTATTCAGAATAGCCAGTTCGCATTTTTGAATTTCAACCCGTATTTCAGTGCCCCCGGCTTCGATGGCATTTTTTAGAACGTTCACCAATACTTGTTCCAATTGGGCGGTATCCGCGTATAGTGTACAAGGTTCGTTCGGTTCAGGCGTATGAATACTGCTTCCCTGATTCAGAGCCGTTGCCCGCATAAACAGGCTTACCTGCTCCACAAGTCGGTTTAGTGAAACATCTTCCCGTCGGGGTAAGGGCAAGCGTACCACATCCGCAAAATTTCGCATAAACTGGGTTAACCGACCGTTGCGTCCGCTGGCAATACGCAGGGCTTCACTCAGGTCCGAAAATTCCGGTTCCGGTAAAGACTGGAGTGTCGTTTGCAGAATCGAATCCGTGGCTCCCAATGTGTTGTTCACTTCATGGGCCATCATCCGAATGACTTTCCCGTATGCTGCTTTCTCAATCTTGTAGAGCTCACTCGTCAGTTCTTCCAGTATAAAAAAAGACCGCCGAAAGCCTTGGTGCATGAGGTGCGACCGCTGTACTTTATAAGTTTGCACCCCATCGGTTTTGAGCGTACGGGATTCACCGTCGGTCATGGTACTCATTTGATGAAGCAGATGGTTGTCCGTTTCTTCGAGCTTTTTGCCCAGTACCGCATCGCTAAAGTGGTGAAGAGCCCGGGGATTGAGCTGGACCAGCCGTTCATCAAAATCCAGAATCAGCAGGGCGATGGGCGAGGCTTCGATGAGTTTTTCCAGAAAAAAATGCTGCTCCTGCAAGCGGGTACGTTCTTCGCGTAACTGATCAATCATCAAATTATACACTTCAATTAGCGTATCTACTTCTCCTTTGCCCGTGGGTACGAACTTGATGGTAAAGTCTTTGTCTTTAATGGCTTCAATGCCCGACCGAATAAACGCGACGGGCTGACTGAAATCCTTGTACAGCTGAATGGATACGCCGATGGAAAGGAGTAGGATTACTTCCGTAGCGATGAACAAGGGTTTGCTTTGAAAGAGCAACTGATAGACCAGCACCATCAGTAAAACGTGCAGGGCGATCATGTACAAAATATACTTGGTGCGGGTGGATAGCCTCATACATCGTCGGCGTCGTAAGAAATTCCGTATTTTTCGAGTCGTCGGTACAAGGCAAACCGCGTAATACCCAGCGAGCGAGCTACCTTGGCTACTTTATTCTGGTGAAAGTCCATGGCTCGTTGAATCATATGGTACTCCATTTCTTCTAGCGTTAACGTCCCAACCTCGGGCAGGCTACGCGGGGCACTACTGGTATTCGCCGTCAGATTGATCTGGAAATCTTTTACTTCCAGACGATCCTGACCGGAAAGCAGTACCGTTCGTTCCACCAGATTTTTCAATTGCCGAATATTTCCGGGCAGAGGCAGCGTTTTTAACCACTGTACCGCCTTGGGACTCAGTTGTAAAGCGGGCCGGTGGTAGATTTCCTTCAGATTATTCATGAAAAATTCCGCCAGCAAGGGAATATCGTCGGGACGTTCCCGCAGGGAGGGCAATTTCACCGAAATAAGGTTAATGCGATAGTACAAGTCCTCCCTAAAGGTTCCTTTCGCGACCATTTCCTCCAGATTTCGGTTGGTCGCACAAATGATTCGCACGTCTACGGTACGGCTCTTGCTGCTGCCCAGCGGTTCGAAGCTCCGTTCCTGCAAAACCCGCAACAATTTTACCTGACTCGACAAATCCAGCTCGCCGATTTCATCCAGAAAAATAGAACCTCGATTCGCTAGTTCAAAACGCCCAATTCGATCCGTTTTAGCATCGGTAAAGGCTCCGCGTACGTGTCCAAACAGTTCACTTTCGAACAACGTAGCCGAAATTCCACCCAGATTGACCTTCACGAAGGGTTTACTTTTCCGGCGGCTGTTGAGGTGAATGGCTTCGGCAATGAGTTCTTTGCCGGTACCACTTTCGCCCGTAATCAGCACCGGAGCATCCGTGGGAGCCACGCGGCCAATGGTCTGCAGGATGTCTAACAGCTTCGGATCTTGTCCGACGATGTACTGAAACTGATATTTTTCCTGTAATTTCTGACGTTCCGGCGAGGATACGACGGGTTGAGACAGGTTCAGAATGGTTCGGACCGACTGGACCAGATGATCGTTTTGCCAGGGCTTGGTAATAAAATCGCGGGCTCCTTTTTTCATGCCCTGTACCGCCAGATCGATACTCCCCCAGCCCGTAATGAGGATGACTGGAATAGCGGAATACGCCTCGCGAATCTGATCCAGTAAATGCATCCCTTCCCGACCGGAGGTTTCAATCGAAAAGTTGAGATCCAGTAGAATCAGTTCCGGTGTATGCTGACGAAGTACGTCGAACGTTTCAACGGGCGAACTCGCTCCCATGACCCGAAACCCCTCTTTTTTGAGTAGCAGGGCCAGCGAAGTGCGAATAGCCAGATCATCGTCAACAATAAGAATCATGATTTTAGTGGTTCGTGGATGGTTTTTGGTTGATAGTGGATGCTGGTTGTAAGGCTTTAGTGTTGTCTGAAAAGCGAATGAATTTATGCCCAGGTTTGATTCACGCATCGAAGCGATTGACGGATGGTTCAAACCTGATCCCACTAATCAACGCCTAACGTACAACCATCCACGACAAACCACCTCTACTCTTCATGCAACGCCACCGCCGGTTGCACTAGCGACGCCTGACGACTCGGGTACCAGGCACACAGCGTAACGAGCAAATAAATAACACCTACCGCAGCCATAATGGCCAGCACGTAAATATTGGCATCCATATCGAAGACATTGAGTAGCGGAAACTGTACCGCAAAGAGTAAGCCCAGAAGCAAACTAAACGTTGCCAGTACCCAGATTTCTCCCAGAAATTGCATGGATACGGTTTTCTCCGTAGCACCCATGGCTCGACGCAGGCCAATTTCGCTTTTCCGACGGGCAATGTTCAAATTTAGAATACCGAACAGGCCCAATCCTACATTAATCAGCAGAAAAGTACTGATGATGACAAAAACGATGACGGGTACCAAGGTTAGGTTGTGCTGGTTTTTACGCGATTCAGTGAGGTATGTAACTTCCGCCCCCCAGCCCTGACCGACCCCCAGTACGTCTTTCACAAGCCGGGCTTCGAAGTTGGCATCCGTGCCGGGACGCGTTTTAATCAAGATATTCTTATCCCAATCCGTATTCATAAGCGACTCAAATACGGCGGGGGTATTTCCCGTAAATTCACCTTTTCCTTTGAAATGGTCGACCATTCCGATCACCTTCCAGGCGTGTTTGTCATCCTGTTTAATCACCTTACCAATCGGATTTTCGTTCGGAAAAAGCTTTTCCTGAAATTTTCGGTTAATCACCAGGGGGGTGTACTGAGCAGCCCGATCCTGGGGACCGAACCAGCGGCCCGCCACCAGTTTTAGGTCCAGGGTTTGAGCCAGTGCCTCGTCTGAGCGGTAAAACTCGGCCATGGTATGGACATTATTATAGGTGATCCCATTGTTCATATTACTCATGCTGAACGGCGTGTTGGAACTCATGCGGGAAGCACTTTCCACTTCCGGGTAGGAGCGAATGCGTTGCATAATGGCTTGTACTTTGTCGCCAATATTCGTGGTGTCCTCGTTGTTGTTCAGTTCAAGCACCCATACGTTTTCGTAGGAAAAGCCGATGGGCTCGCGGTAGTTGCGGAAATTGGAAATCAGGAAGGTCAGCACGCCAAAGAGCACCAGGAACGAAGCCCAGATTTCGATGATCAACAGTGCGTGCGTTCTCCGTTTATTCCAGATCAGGGTAAAAAAATGGCGAAGCATGGAAGGATATGTTTTAAGGTGAATCGTCGTTAGCGTACACCTGAGGATTTATGATTTGAGAGCATCTACAATATTTAGTTTCGACATGCGGAAGGCGGGTAACACGCCCGAAAGCAGTCCAAATACCAGACATACACCCATGCTGACGAGAAATACGGTAACGTTAATCGTCAGGTCGGCATAGGCAATCCAGCCACTCTGATTGATCAGCTGGATAATTCCATAGGAAAAGATCAGAGCCAGTACACCACCCAGAAAAGTGATGAAGATGTTTTCGATAATAAACTGCCATAGCAATGTGCGGGCCGGTGCTCCGAAGGCTTTCCGTACGCCAATCTCCGAGGCTCGTTCCAGAATGCGACTAACGTTGACATTCACCAGATTAATAGCCGGTAAAGACATGAACATCAGTACGATAACACCGACGATGCTGTAAAAGAAGACCTTCTTACTGTCATCCGTGCCAAAAAAGGGTGTCAGAAACTGATTGATGTAGGTATCTGCTTTGACCACAAACTGACTATAATGAAAGCTGGATTCTTCACCGGAAGCGGGAAGTCGACCGATGACCTGATCAAATTCTGACTGAATCGCCTGACGATCGGCGGGGGTTTTAGCGAGAATGATCCCTACGAAATTGCCCCGCATTTGTCCCTTTTCGTAATTGCTTTTAGGAGCCGTATACGGGAAATAAACATCGGCATAGGTATACAGTCGCGTAACCGGACTGCCCTTTACCACACCCATTACCCGATACCGCAGTCCTTCAATTTCAATATCCCGACCAACGGTGGATTTGCCATCGTCTTCGAAATACTCTTTGCGTAACTTATCCGTAATGACGGCGACGCGGTCGCCCCCTTTGATTTGTGGCTCACTGAAGGGTTTTCCTTCCAGAAATTCAAAGTCCGTCACCCGCCAGAAATCGGCATCCGTGTATTTCGTATTGAGCTTGATACGTTTCCCATTAACGTACGCGTTTGCAAAGCTAAACTGGGATGAAATGCCTACCCGCTCGGGCGTTTGCAGGGTTTTGACATACGTATTGATAAATCGAAAGCTAGGCGGTCCTTGACTGCGACTATTCCGGGATGAATCGGTCTGGGTCAGCATAGTGACGTACAGGGACCGGTAGCGTTTGTTCTCCGGATAGTGCGAGCCCAGCAAGTGATCCATAAAAGACGTAATCACCATTAGTACGGTCAACGTAACACTGATGCCAAACAGCGTAATGAAGGTATAGAAAGGGTGCCGGAGCAGCACTTTCCAGGCTATTTTGATGTAATTCAGTAGCATAGGATCAATTCGATCAGTCGTGACAAAAAGGTTCGTACTTACTGTACCTGGGTACCGTCGAAGAGGCGAATGAGGCGGTGGGTACGCTTGGCCATAGCATCGTCGTGGGTCACCATGACGATCGTGGCTCCATCCTCATTGAGTTTTTGCAGAATGGAAAGGATTTCGTTGCCCATGGCACTGTCGAGGTTTCCCGTAGGCTCATCGGCCAGAATGATTTCGGGTTGACCGACAATGGCCCGGGCAATGGCTACGCGTTGTTTCTGTCCACCCGAAAGTTGCTTGGGGAAGTGTTTCATCCGGTTGCTCAGGCCCACTTTTTCCAAGGCCTGCTGAGCCAGTTCGCGGCGTTGTTTCGCGGTGCTATCCCGGTACAGCAAAGGAATCTCTACATTGTCGAGTACCGACAGATCATTAATCAGGTGGAAGCTCTGGAAGATAAAACCTAGCTTCTGATTCCGTAACTGGGCCAGAGCCTTGTCCTGGTACCGTTCGACGCGGCTACCGTCAATTTCAATGTGTCCGCTGGAAGGTTCGTCGAGCAATCCCATAATGTTCAACAACGTACTTTTGCCGCAACCCGAAGGCCCCATGATGGACACGAATTCGCCCCGGTTCACCGTCAGGTTAATATTATTCAGGGCCAGCGTTTCCACCGAGCTGGTCCGGTACACTTTCTCAACGTTCTGTAACTTGATCATAAGGTTTGTCAGGTTAATTACTGATGTTTTAATACGTATGTTTTGAATTCATTTTTTAATAAAGAAGAGCCAATAAATGCTTGAGATGAAAATACCTCCCGCCCGTGAGTCAGCTAGCAATGAGTACGAGGGCCGTCTTAGTATGACTAGATCAATAATCGGATCTACATTATTCATACCGAATCTTCTCCCTCCGCTCAAAATCATACAGCGTCAGCAACCGCAGGCTATAATATGACTGCCAGTAATCCCGCAGAGCCAGAATGTAATCCCGTTTGGCCCGGTCCTTCTCCTGCGTGGCAATGGCCAGATCCGTTACGCTCAAATTGCTTAAAATAAATCGCTCCTGAGCAATCTGGTAGCGGTTGGCCGCAATCTCGTCGGCCAGCCGCGTAAGCCGTACCTGTTTCTGGAGCATCTGTAAGAGCGTCACCTGCGTGAAAATCTGCTGTTCGAACGTTAGCTTATCCTGGTCTACCGACTGCTGGGCAAACTCCCGGTTCGCTTTAGCCACCTCCGTTCGAGCTTTATTTCGTCCCCAGGTCAGAATGGGCAGCGTAAACTGCAACTCCACGAACTCCCGATCCTGCGGTTTACGGTAGACATCCATCGGCTGACTACCCTGGTTCGACAACCCGAACGTGGCGTTCAGCGAGGCGTTCAATCCATTCTCCTTCACGGCCTGCTGTACATCGCGTTCGGCTTCCAGCAGGCGGCGACTAAAAGCTACGGCATCGGCCCGGTTCGCGAACGCTTCGTCAATAGCCTTTTGCGGCTCCACCACAAACTCCCGCAGTTGCGTTGGAATTTCCAGTTCGGGCATGCGATCATTCCGAAAACCGATGTACCGATTCAGTTGCAGCGAAGCTACCGTAGCCGATTGCTGGGCCGAGGCCAAGTCTTTCTCTGCCGTCAGTACTCCCATCTGTAATTGCAACAGGTCATTCTGCGAGATACGTCCCAACTCCAGTTTATGCTGGGCAATTTTATAGAGCGTGTCGTTATTCTGACGGTTTTTCTCGGCAATCTGTAAATTCACCTGAGCCACCAGCAGATCGAAATAATATCCCGAGGCCTGTAGAGCTACTTCTTCCATTGACGAAAGGTACTGCTGCATACCTTCCTGATACTTTAGCGGCTGAATGCGGCGGTCCCATCGCATGGCATTGTAACGAAACAGGGGTTGACGAATGCCAATTTCAAAAGGAACGCCATTGTACCGCGTGTTGTCGCGGGCAAAGTCGTCGAAGCGTTGCAACTGATTTTGCACGTACAGCGTACCGCCCGTCGGGGCAATGCTCTGGCTTAGCGACAGGCTCAGTAGGGAATTATTGTTAGATACGGGCTGGAAGGCGATGGTACCGTCGGGTTGCACGACTTCAATATACGAACGGGTGAAACCGGGCAACGTACCATCCAGACTCAGTTGGGGCCGATAATCCGCCAGAAACGAGCGGTATTGCCAGTACGTGGTCTTTTTCTGGGTGATGGCCTGTTTGGCGGCGATCGACTGATTGCGGGCCTGCTCGACGGCCTCGACCAGCGTAAGTTTGTACTCCTGAGCCCAGAGTGTACCAACATTCCACAGCATCAGCAGGAGAAACGCGTAGATTTTCATGGCTTGATACTGATTTCTTCCAGGTGCTGATATTGATTTAAGTCCGTCAGAATGACCCGATCGCCTTCCTTCAATCCACTTTTGATTTCCACGAAATCGAAGTTGGAGCGTCCGATTTCTACTTCCCGTCGGTACGCTTTGTTGCCTTCCCGCACGTAGACGTACTGCTTGC
Organism: Siphonobacter curvatus; assembly: GCF_002943425.1. NCBI lineage: Bacteria > Pseudomonadati > Bacteroidota > Cytophagia > Cytophagales > Cytophagaceae > Siphonobacter > Siphonobacter curvatus. Next base: position 146,203 of record NZ_PTRA01000004.1, on the reverse strand, counting down.
GTTTACCCGTGAATGCAGGGCCATTCGCCACCCGCAGGGTTCGCGTACTGCGATCGGTGACGACAAATACATCCACTTTCATGTTGGGCCGTAGCAGCGTACTCTCGGCGTTATCGAGCTGGATAACAAACTTGACGATCCCATTGCTGATGGCGGGTTTTACCTGAGTAATCTGTCCCCGCAGCGTCGTATCGTTTATTTTTAAGATGACGGGCAAGCCGACTTTCACCTGATCGGCATAGATGTCGGAACAAGAACCATCCACCCGGAAACTGCCCAGATCGGCCACTTTCGCCAGCATTTCGCCTTCGTTGACGGATGAACCAATATTTTCGTTGACCCAGGTGAGGACCCCCTTGCGGTCGGCCACGATGTCCGCCCGTTTTAATTTGTGGTCCAGCTCTTTGAGATTTTTGCTTTCGATTTGGGCCCCCAGTTCGGTTTCCCGCAAGCTGGCTCCCATCGACTGCCGATTGTACGTCAAATCGTTTTCGAGCTGCTGCTTTTCGAGTTCGGCAATTTTCAGGGCGTTTTCCGCCCGGGTGATGTCTTCACGGGTACCGCCCCCTACTTTCTGCAAGCGACGAGAATCTTCAATGTCCGCCCGAAGCTTGTTGATATTGAGTGACTTGATTTTATCGCTGATTTCGGCGTCGTAGAGGTTCTTGTTGAGTTTCATTCGCAACTGATCGATGCCGTTGCGTTTTAGCTCCAACTGATCCTGCATTTTCTCGTATTCAATCTGTGTTAGCGATTTGTCCAGTTCCAAAATAGCCTTACCCGGCTCGACGGGCGTACCCGTCGTGAGCAGTACCCGTTTGATACTCGCCCGAATGGGACTGGTCATGATTTGTTCATACGCCGGAATGACTTCCCCCGTAGCCGTTAGCGTATTTTCTACGTCGCCGACGCTCACCGGAGCGGTTCGTATTCGCGAGCCTTCGATGGAGCTTTCCAGCGTGCTTCGAACGCCGTAAATACCTGCTATCAGAGCTAGTAGTAGGCCGGAGGCCACCAGCCATCGTCGGTTGCGTTGTCGCGTTCGGTATTCTGCCTGTACTTCCCGATCCATTGGTACTAAAAGGTTGAAAAATGAAGTGATACTACCCTTTAGTACATGCCACAAGCGTGCCACAACGTATTCAACTGTATTTCAATACCTTACTAAAACCAGTAACTCCTAAAAGTGTGCGATACCGCACGCGTTGTGTTAAATCGCACGGCTTGTCCTGGCGAGTATATAGATGATTTTTTAAGTTGTTTTTCGCCTTGGACAGACCGATCTAGGTTCTTTGAAGACAGCTGTTTTTTTTAGTCCTTGTGCATTCCATGGGGGCCATCCCATGGAATGGTTAGGCGTGGAGGGGTCCAGCCTGGAAGGCTCAGGGGCTATCGAACAGCCGTGGCTGCGGGAACAAACCTAGTCTAGGTGAATAACGAACTTCTAAAACGGCCAAGGCAATACCTAAACTTCATACCCCCAATTCAACACCACCTTTCTGCGGTTAAACCATCGCTCACCGCAATTGAAGAACGCTGGCCTACCGCAAGGTTAAGCCGGAAGGGCATCTTTGCTTCCGACAATCAATCTTCAATCCTTTCATTCTATGAATGCTTTTTCCTTCGTCAGTAAGTCACTTCTCGTCCTATTTGTATTGATCGCCAGTCTTAGTTCCTGTAAGAAATCCGAAAAAGATCCGGAACCTGAACCCGAACCGCAGCCCGTAACGGATCTGGCTACAAAAGTGGCGGGTAAGTATGTATTCAAGAAAATTGTCGTCAATGGTAAACTCGAGTATACCGCAGAAGAGGCGGGCATGCAGGGCTCGATTACGCTGACGCGTAAGGCCACTTCGAAAGTGTCTATGGCTGTTAAAATTCAGCATACGGACGATAACTCCGATTTTCTAAATCAGATGGTAGACAACCTTGCCGTGACCGAAGGCTCGGGTGGTGGATACGTACTTAGTGCCAACGGCAACCAGCTCGCCACAACCGCAGGAAAAACGCTTACGCTGGTAGTAACCGATGGCGAAGGCAATCGCTATGTACTGACGAATACAAAATAGTATGCATAAAAAAACGGCCGTTTCCAAGTATGGGAAACGGCCGTTTTTTTATGCAGTAACCACTGCGTAGGAATCTTTCATCAAGCTCAGGGCTTCACGACCCAGATTCCAGCGGTTGAGGATGTTGATCTTCCGTACTACTTCCGGATCTTTCGGCTGGTCGGGTTCCTGATAGTAATCTTTCATCAAACCCGTCATCGCCGTTACTAAATCAGCAGTAGTTCCCATCAGTACGCATTCGGGGGTTCGTTGAGCGAGCTTAATTAAAGCCCGAACTATCGAAAATGTATAAAATCCGCAGTCAATGTCCTGGTGTCGAATGGGTACACCATCGTGTAATCGCTGCAAGGTTACCGAACCATCCTCCAGCAGATCCGATGCCCGGATCGTGTCTTCCGGTTGCGGGAAAGCAACATCCACTTTGTGCTTAAACTTATCCCACCAGGGCGGCAACGCACCCGGTCGCAGGGTATCACAAAAGACGATTCGCTGGGGCAGGTGCGGCTGTTTCGGATTCATCAACAACAAAGCAGCTCCGAGGTGCCGATCATCCGCCGCGTGACGCCGCTGGATGAGAAAACACTGCGTTTGCTCGATACCTGCCGCTGCCAACGCTTCCGTTTGTTCTTTAATGAATTGCAGAGACTCACTCATGTACCCTTCCGTAATGACGTGAATGGGCAAATCCGAGGGTTCACTGGCTTCCCGTTTTAGCTGATCCGCCAGTAATTGCAAAGCCATGGCATCCGTCCGCCGGGTACCAAAGTACAAGCCAATATTTTCGTCGCCCGCATGCGTATGTTCGATCGTGTTGCCGTAAGCATCCTGCCGATTAATCGAATGATAGCGGAAACAGACTTCCCGATGCTCGCGGTGAGCGGCTAGGTTATATAATCGTTTTTCGAAACTGGATAAAAGGGGTTCGTACGCATCCTGCGAAAAATGCACTTCACCGGCCGAACGAAGCAAATGCCGGGCAATGACCTCATCCTGTAGCAACCATTCCAAAGCATCTTCCCGGTGTTGGAAAAGGCTTCGTAATGCTCCGTTTTCAACAAACTCTTCCCGGCTTATTTCATCGCCCCTACTTGATTCCGTACCCTGATCAATCCATTCATTTAGAAACGCACGCATTCGCTCATCAAAAGCCTGATTGGCTTGAGTGGCTCCTTCATTCGTTGCAGCAATGGTTTCCAATGGGACAATGAACCGTTGTTCATCGAGGGTACTTCTTAGTTTCATTTTCTGTATTGAAAAGTTAGGTACGCGTTAGGCAATAGGCGACTTTCAGGCATACCAGATGCTAGGGATAGGTACCTGTAAAGCCAATAAATAAACTAAGAAATCAGGATTGAAGGAATGGTTTGGATGAGGTGTGCAACCGTCTCACAAGGTACTACTTTCTTTACAATTTTCTGAGGGAAAACATTCGCTTGAATCCTTAAATTTTCATTTATCTTCTTTTCTGTTGAAAACGGGATTCGTTTGCATCCATTTTCATCGATTTCTAATAATTTCTTAATATTCTGACCTTTTTATAGTCGTATTAAATCAGGAATAAAGAAAGACGCCGATCCTTAGAGAACCGGCGTCTTTTCAACTTAGGCATTTCTGGAATTTAGTAATCCGGGCGGCACGTATAGTTCGCCCGTCGTGGCGTCGATCAAACCATTCTTTTCATCCTCAATATTGGTCGCTTGTGTATATACGTCACCCGAAATAGGACGCTGTCGAAGTGCTTCCTTAAAGAGTCGAATCTGCTCAGCCCGCTGCTCATTGTCCTGAGGACCACCATAATCCGCAAATCCAAAACCGCCCCATTCACTCACAATCAGGGGTACCTGCTTGCGGAAAAAGAAGGGATCGCCTACCACCAGCGGAAAAGCCGCCACCCGGTCCAGATTTCCGGCCACGAGTTCGTCGAGCTGCTGCTTCCAGCGTTCCAGCTCGTTGGCGTAAATGTGGGCCGTCATCAAATCTGACTTCAAGCGACCTTCAAAGGAGATGTGCCGCCAGCCGTCGTTGTCTACCACCAGAAACTGCGGATACGCAATTTGCATAAAGTGGTACATATCCATAATGTACTGCCGGGTTTCGGGATTGGTCGCAATATCCTGAGCCCCCCAGTCTTCATTATACAGACTCCAAATCACCACCGACGGGTGCGTGGCAATCAGGGCCAGCATTCGCATCAGCTCTTCCCGGTGATTGGCCCGGCTTTCCGGGCTAGAACGGTGTGGACTCGGCACCTCCACCCACAACAGCAGCCCCATGCGGTCGGCCAGTTTGTAGATGCGGGGATCAACCCCGGCAATGTGTATACGCACCAGATTACAGCCTAGCTCCTTCATCGCATACATGTGCTGTTTGATCTCTTCGTAAGTGGCTGCCCCGGGCTGGTACAGAATACCATCCAGATAAATGGGTTCGTGGTTAAGATACAGACGAGAGCCGCGGGCTTCGAATTTACGTAGGCCAAACAGCGTTTCAATGGTAGCAGCATAACCGTTCGCATCCACCAGCTCCGCTTCAAGTCGATACTGGTAGGGAGATTCGGGCGACCAGTACTGAGCATCGGGAATGGCCAGTACCAGTCGCTGATTTTTCTGACCCGCTTCGAGTACCAGCGTAAATTCATCCTCGGCAACGGGCGGGGTATCGGGTGTTTTATTAAAGACTTTCAGGCGAATGCGATAGGTGCCCGGATCGTGAATCCGGGTGGTGACGGTAAAGCGGACCAGATTATCCTCGATAATGCTGACGACGCCCACGCGGGAACGTAGCCGATTTCGCTCGACGGTTTCCAGCCAGACGCTTCGGACCGGTCCTGTATAGGTCTGGTACCAGATGCCACCCCGCTTGTACACGTAAGATTCCTGCTTGCCCCGTGGAATATCGGCGTTCATGGTACTGACAATGCGTACCGTAAGGCGGTTGCTGGGTCGCAGGATTTTTTCTTCCAATTCGTACGAAAACGAGGTGTACTCGCCAATGTGTTTAGCTTCTCCTTCAATCGTCACCAACGGAAAGCCATTTAGCCAGACCTGCGTTTCGTAGCCGCAGGCTCCAAAGGTGAGTTGCAGAAGCGAGTTTTCTTTTTCACCAACGGATACCGGCCATTCAAAATCCCGTTCGTACCAAACTACTACCTGATCCCGCCAGCCTTTCTGTTCTCGCTTCCCCTGAGCTAAATGGGCTTCCACACTACCGGGCCACTGGGCTTCGTCTTCGTAGGGATGGTTGACATACCAGTTTTCCTGCAAACCTTTATCTTCCAGATCCAAAGCAAATCGCCAGGTACCATCCAGCAGAATAAAATCGTTGGGGCGTATAACGGCTCGCGGCAAGGGGCTTACAAACGTGTCTTCTGCGAGGTCTTCTTCTTTACATTTGGCTAATCCGTAGTTCGGATGCCCGGTCCCATGATCCAGCTCCATCGTTAACAAGAGTTATGTACGTACTACTGACAGCAAGCCCGAAACAAACTGTGCCAGTAATCGTCTCTCCTTAATGGGCTCCGTCGATTGTATCCCGCTTTTCTTTGGTAAGCAGAGGTTTATAGGTCACATTCGTAATTTTTAGAACCACCGGATTGGGCCACTGATTATTGGTATATAACCGCTGCCCGTTCACGACACTCACCGCCAAACCAAATGCCGTGGGTTGTACCGATAGACTGGCGTCGAAGCCCTGCCGGTATTCGACCAGCTCACTGGCGTAACCGAGTACCTGTACTTTGGTCTGGGGCGATCCCTCCAACGAATGAAAAATGAAGTCTTTTCGCTCACCGTACTTCCATTCCTTGCCGCCCGGTACAAACACGTATACGGCGTTCGCTTCTTTCGCTTTCGTAAACCAGTAGTGCCCCTCCCGAATCAACGGCCAGGGTCGGATGCCCGCTATGCTTTCCTGATTAACGAGCTGCCACAGAGCGACTTCGCGAAGTAAGGCCTCCTGCTCGATCTGTATTTCGCCGTTGGGTTTGGGGCCCACGTTAAGTAGCAGATTCCCCCCCTTGGCCCGGGTTTCGATGAGCATGTTGATAATCTCGGTACCCGACTTATGGGGGTCGTTGGTGGGTTTGTACTGCCAGTCGGTGCCCATTGTAAAGCAGGCTTCCCAGGGTCCGGGAATGGGCTGGTCGGGTAGCGTTTGTTCGGGCGTATTCATCTGCCCGCGGGTCACGACTACGTTTGGCTGTAATTGCCAGGCGTATTCCTTCAAACCTTCCGCTGGACCGTCGAAAAAGAGTACGTCAATGGTGCCGTAGTTGGTCAATAGTTCTTTGATTTGGCGTTTGTCATAGGCCATCAGTTCGGCGTTGTTGGCCGGGTAATGCTGCGGGTGCTGCAAACGGCCAATGGGGATTTGATGCTGGTACAGGAAATAAAAATCTTCGGGCGAAAAATACAGCCCAATGGCAATCCCCTGCTTCCGAAACGCCTCAATCACTTCCTTAAGAATATCCCGTTTAAAGGGCGTCTGCATGACTTGGAATTTCGTCGTTTGCGTATTCCACATACAAAAACCCGAATGGTGTTTGGCCGTAAAGACTACGTATTTCATGCCCGCGAGTTTCGCCAGTACGGCCCATTCCTCAGGGTCGAATTTTTTAGGGTTGAAGGTTTTCGGTAATTCAGTAGTAAACCGCTGGAGGTAATCATTGGACGCTCCAGCCATGGAATGACTAATCACGGCTCCGACCTGCGAATCCAGACTCCAGTGAATAAACATACCAAAGCCCAGATCCATGAACCAGGCTTCGCGTTCGGGCTTGTTAGTTGTTTGCTGGGCTGCGGCTATCGCGGCCCATAGGACAAGAGGAAGCAGGAAAATCGTTTTTTTCATGGAATCAGGGAATGAGTTCACCCACCAGTAAGAGTTGTCCGGCGTAACAGGCGTTTTCTTCGTACCGACGCGTATCATCGATGGTTTCATTGCGGGCCTTAAGAATCTTGGCCTTGTCTAGTTTTTCGCCGGAAACCCGGAACCGGAAGGTATGCTCCTTTTGCGGATCGATGGGTAGCACAAAGAAATTAGAGCGGTAATAGGTACAGTACGCGTCGAAGCGGTCAATTTTCTGCTGATAATCCTGATCAAGTTCCAGCACGTATTGACCGCAACCGGGTCCCATGACGTCGTACAAGCCGCAGGCCTGCCCTTTCATGCGTACTTGCAGGTAATCGCCGGGTTGGGTGGATTTGAGCAAACGAGGAAAACGGTTTTTCATCAACCGAGCCACCGTATCCGTTTCGGGCGTCAGTACTTGCCAGTTGCCCTGCCGTTTGAGTTGTTCGAAAGGAACCATCCGGGCGGCTTCCCAATGATCTGCGACGTACGGTTTGGGGATGACGTGAGCCTTCAGCGTAGTTTTTTGTGAGGAAAGTTGTTGTAAAGCTTCGCCCAGTGCTTCCGCGTACAGGGCGTGACCGGTTTCGGCGTAAGGGTGTACGTTGTCCGGGGAAAAGACGATTTTATCGGGATGTTCTTCACGTTTTCCCTTGAAAAGTAACGTTCCTTCTTTCGCCAGAGCCGCCACTTTTAAACCCATACACACACTCGGCACGCCGTAATGCTCGGCAATCTGTTCCATGGCCAGTGCGGAAGGCGGCAATTTCCCCCGCTGGAAATACGGAGCCAGATCGGCCGTAATCGTGTACACGAAACAAATATCGATCTGCGGATTTTGCCGCCAGATTTTGCGTACAATCCCTTCCATCGCCCGGTAAATCTGCTCGGGCTTTTTGCCGTTATCATTCACAGCAAATTCCACGAAGACCAGGTCGGGTTTTTGATCCAGTATCTGCGGCTGAACCCGAAACACGCCTAAATCTGAACCCGTACCGCCTACACCCGCATTAATGCCCGAAAATTGAGCCTTTGGATAGCGTTTCTGTAAGCCTTGTACCGACTGCTCCCGCCAGCCTTTCCCCGCTTCGGTGATACTCCCGCCGAGGTAACCGATCGTCAGGTTTTTTCCGGCTTTAATTTTTTGAAAAAAGAAGGGCAATCCCTGCCGTGGTCGGAGTAAACGGGCATTTTCCAGTGAATCGGACTGAGCCCCGACGAGTCCTGACAGGAAAAGAAAAAAGAATAGCAGGTAACGCTTCATGCACTTGACTTTCGTTTGTACGCCTAAACCTACGGAAACAGCGAATGTTTTGTCGCTGCTTCCGGGGTTATTTAGTATCCTTCGTTTTGGGTGAGTTTGGGGTTATACTGACGTTCGGACAAAGGCAGGGGGAATAAGGTTTGATAGGCCTGTACCTGCACCACACTACCGCCACTGTTCACAAACAAGCCGTTATTCGGAACCTGAGGCGTAGATGGAATAGCAGCATACTTGGCGTAAAAGGCATTTAGTACGGGCAACAGGCGATTCGTTCGTACCAGATCAAACCAGCGGTGTCCTTCGTAACTGAGTTCCAGGCGGCGTTCGTTTTCCAGAGCCAATCGTAGCTGAGCCTGACTCTGATTCGATAGCGGCGACAGTCCGGCCCGCGTGCGAACGGTATTCAGATACGGCAGGGCCTCCGTGGCTTGTCCCCCTTCGTTCAGGGCCTCCGCGTACATCAGCAGTACGTCAGCGTACCGCAGCACAATCCAGTCGTTGTCGCCATCATTTCGGGCAAAGGGAGCCCCGTTGACGATGTACTTGCGGGTATAATAATCGGACGTGGCAGCACTGTTTCCTTTCGTATAGTATCCTATGGAAACGGACTTCCGCCGATCCCCTTCCGGGAAGGCATTGGCCAGATCCTGCCGGATCATGGGTCCACCCGACAAGCCCACCCGGATAATGTCCGTACCTGAATACGTCGGCAGAAAATTACTGGCAAAGCCACTGCCCAGACTCACGCCCCCGGACAGGTACCGTACCGCAAACAGAATTTCCTTGTTCATTTCATTCGCTGTTGAGAATACGTTGTCATAATTCGTTTCCAGCGTATGTACACTCGACAAATTTCCTGCTGACGGAGTACCCGGAATCAGTTCGCCCAGTACGGCGGCGGCCTGCTGGTACTGGCCCTGCGTCAGCAGTACTTTTCCCAACAATCCCTTGGCCGCCGTACGGGTGGCCCGGCCCAGATCAGCCGCTGGATAGGTAATGGGTAATCCGGCAGCGGCTTCGCGTAAATCTTTGGTAATCTGAGCGTATACTTCGGTGGCTGGGGTGCGACCATAGTCGTAGGCTTTCTGATAATTGTCGCCCAGATCTTCCGTCACCAGCGGTACCGCTCCCCAGATGCGTACCAGATTGAAGTAATTCAAGGCCCGGATAAATTTCATTTCGGCCAGGTACCGATTCCGCAACGTCGTATCCATCGATACTGCTCCGGCCCGAGCCAGTACGGTGTTTGCCCGACTGATGCAGCGGTACGAATCCGTCCACATGGTTTGTAGGTTGGGGTTGTTTTCTTCCACGTTAAAAATGGAAAAGAAATACCGGGCATTGGCCGAAACGGGTTCATAGGCATTGTCACTCGCCATCTCCCCGAATATGAAATAGCTGTTGTTGTAAATGGGCTGCAACTGACTGTACACGCCCGTCACGGCAGCGGATACGTTGGTAGCCGTGCTGAAAAGTTGATCGGTGGGAATTTTGGTGGGGTCCGTTAATTCCATGAAGCTTTGCTGACAGGAAACCAGAAAGCCCGTAACCAGCAGGAGTAGGAGCAAAAGTCGTTTCATACGATTGAATTTCTTATAATTAAAAACCCAGATTGAGACCAACGGTGATCGTACGAGCCAACGGATAGGAGGCCGAATCATAGCCGTAGGTCGGAGCCGTGGTGTTGCCGTTGTCGTTGGCTTCGGGGTTGTAACCGATGTACTTGGTGAAGGTGTAGAGGTTCTGACCGCTCACGTAGAGACGAGCCTGCTCGAATTTCCAGCGTTTTACGACTTCCGAGGGCAAACTGTAGCCGAACGAAACCGTACGGATTCGTAAGAACGAAGCATCGTAGACATAGCGACTCGACGGGTTATTGGCTCCGCCCGACGCGGTATTCGTAGCCCGGGGTTGCCAGCCATTGCCGGGGTCACTCGGCGAACGCCAGCGATTGGCGACATCGGTGATGGTATTAGCATTGCCGTTGAAGAAATAACCCGACCGCAACCACTGAGCCCAGATTTTATTCCCTTGTGAACCTTGCAGAATAATGTTTAGGTCGAAACCCTTCCAGCTCAGCGTGTTCGTAAGTCCGTACGTGAATTTTGGTAGCGGATTACCGAGGTAGGTCAAATCCGAGGCGTTGATTGTTCCATCGCCGTTCACGTCCTCGTATTTGATGTCTCCCGGTTTGGAACCACCGCTGGCCCAGGTTGCTCCTGCATCCACCTCCGACTGATCGCGGAATACGCCAATCTGCCGGTAGCCGTAAAATTCACCCAGCGGCATCCCCGGAATCACGATGGCGTAGTTGGTGAAACCACCCGCACTGTAGTAAATGGGTTTGTCCGTCACCAGCGAGACGACGCGATTCTGGTTGAAGGAAATGTTACCGTTAGTCGTCCAACTTAGGTCTCCGCTGCTTACGTTGCGGGACGTAATCGACAGTTCCAGCCCCTTGTTTTCAATCTTACCAATGTTTTCCAGCACCGAACCCGCGATTCCCACAATTGCCGGAACGTTTCGGTTATTGAGCAGTCCCGTCGTGAGGCGTTGATAGACGTCGGCAGTTAAAGAGATCCGGTCTTTCCACAGGCCCAGTTCCAGTCCCAGATCGGTTTGCTGGTTGGTTTCCCAGGTCAGGCCCGCGTTGGCAATGTTGGTCGCCGCATAGCCGTACACCCGATTCCCCGCTCCCGATCCGAAGGCGTAGTTCGCCTGCGTCGCGTAGCTTTGCGAGGCGTAATTTCCGATGTTGTTATTACCTGTCAGACCATAACTGCCGCGAATTTTCAGATCGCTGATGATCGCTATGGATTTCATGAAGTTCTCTTCCGACAATCGCCAGGCCGCCGATACCGAGGGGAAGGTGGCGTAGCGGTTGTTCGCCCCAAACCGGGAGGAACCATCCCGCCGAATGGCCGCCGACAACAGGTATTTATCCTTGTAGCTGTAGTTAACCCGACCCAACCAGGAAACCAGATTGTTTTTGGAATACGAATTGGTCGCCGTTGTGGTACCCGCCCCGCTGATGTTCGTAATCAGATCGTTGACAAAACTGCCGTTCACGCCCGTAATCACGTTGCCCGAACCCACCGCAGATTGAGCCGTATACCCCGCCAGCAGATCAAAAGAATGATCCGCTCCGATGGTTTTGCGGTAATGCAGGGTGTTCTCCCAAAGCCAGTTAGAGCTGGTATTCAACCGCTTGGCCGCCGCGACATTATTCACCAAAGGATTACTGATGTTAGCCGTTGGAGCCGTATTGGAAGGCATGGTTGCGGGCACGAACTGATTCCGGGTATCGGTATTGTACTCGACACCAAAACTGGTTTTGACGCTTAAATCCGGAATAATTTCCCATTCGACGAAGGAGTTGGCCAGAAACCGGGGACTGCTCCCCCGATCCCGGTACTGATCGAACTGTACCGTTGGTCCGCGGAAGTTGGGCGAAATGGAATTGGCTCCCTGCGTCAACGGATAATTGTTCGTATTGGCGTAATCGCCGTTAGCCAGGCGTTCGGGAAACAACGAGGGCATCACCAAAGCCGCCGCAATCGGATCGGTACCCACGGCAATGACGGAGGCATCGTTGGTTCCAGCGACGGTCTGATATTTTGTATTGGTCAACGAAGGAGCCAGTACGACTCCCGCCCGTACGCGTTTCGAAAGCTGAGCTTCCAGATTGGCCCGTAGCGTAAATCGCTCAAACTCGGTGGCTTTGAGAATTCCTTCCTGTTTTAGATAGGAGCCCGAAACGTGGTAGCGAATTTTCTCACTGCCACCCGAAGCCGACAATTCCTGTTGCGTCATCAGAGCCTGCCGATAGATGGCGTCCTGCCAGTCCGTTTGGGGCAGATCGGCGGGGGGGGTGTCGTAAAACGCGTAGTACTTGAGTCCCGCATTCACCGCCGATTCCTTCGAGAAATCAATGAACTGGGCGTTGTTCATCAGCGAAATTTTCCGGGCAATGTTTTGTACCCCGACGAAGGTATTAAAGTTGATCCGCGTTTTGCCGGGCGTACCGCGTTTGGTCGTGACCAGAATCACGCCGTTACCGCCCCGCGACCCATAAATGGCCGCGGCGGCGGCATCTTTCAATACTTCGATGGATTGGATATCACCGGGATTGATCTGGTTGAAATTGTCGGCACCCGCCAGCGGATAGCCGTCGACCACGTACAACGGACTGTTTCCGGCCCCGAGTGAACCCACGCCCCGAATCCGGATGACGGGAGCCGCTCCCGGCTGCCCACCCGTCTGGGCAATGTTCACGCCCGAGACCTGAGCCGCCAGAGCCTGGGCCGGATTGGCTACCGGAATATCTTTCAGTTGTTTGGACGAAACGGAACTCACCGCCGTGGACAAGGCCTTGCGACTCTGTTCACCGTACCCCACAACGACGACTTCGTTCAGGGCCTGAGCATCGGCTACCATCGCCACATCAATAGCGGTGCGACTGCCTAGGGCAATTTCCTGTTTTACGTAGCCAATCGAAGAAAAAATCAGTGTACCGTCCGTAGTGGTGGTTCGCAGGGTAAACCGCCCTTCGGCGTCCGTAGAGGTACCTATAGACGTCCCCTTCAGCAGCACATTGACGCCGGGTAAGCCTTGTCCACCTTCGGCTGTCACCCGTCCTGAAAGTGTTCGTTCCTGAGCCCATCCCGCCAGAGGTAAGATCAGTAAAAGAGAAAAGTATACTAATAAACGCATACAAAAAATAGGTTTAGATGAATGGACCAACCAGTCTTTGGGGTTTTCCCGCTCCTGAAAACCCTGCATATAACGGATCATAATTTATCCTAGAAAAATGCAATAAAAGACGAGGTAAAGTAACTACCGGAGTTGTTGAAACTAGGGATGGAGATGTTGCAAAAGCCGATGGAAATGTTGCGTATTGCTCCAATGAAAGCCTTTTTTGTGAATTCCTTCGATCTGGAAGAGGGTTTGGAAACAAAAACGTCCACCGGGGCGGGTGGACGATGGTCATTTAGTTTTTCTGTCGGGCGATTTGCTCCTGTAGGTACTCGGTGGGAGCTTTCCCGAACTGTTTGCGAAAGGACTTACTGAACGAGGAAGGATTTTTGAAACCCACCTCGTAGGTAATTTCAGCAATGCTGTATTTACGTTCCAGCAGGAGCTGCATTGCGTGTTTTAGCCGGATGAAATAAATGAATTCCAACGGGGTCTGCCCGGTCAGGGCTTTCAGTTTTCGGAACAGGTTACTGCGACTCATGCACACGCATTCGCCGAGTTCTTCCACGCTAAATTCTTCGTTACTCAGATTCTGTTCGATGGACTGAATGACTTTTTGCAGGAAGGCCTCGTCGAGCGGATTGCGAGTTAGATCTTTCGGAATGATCTCGTCAGCCGACTGATATTTTCGAATAAGCTGCTGCCGATTTTCGATGAGCGTCTGTACCCGGAGGCGTAACAAATCGGGGTGAAAGGGTTTGGCGACGTAATCATCCGCCCCAACGCCAATACCTTCCATTTCGCTCTCCACGCGGGCCCGTGCCGTGAGCAAAATCAGGGGTACGTGGCAGGTATCCAGGTTACTTTTCAGATTCCGGCATAGCTCCAGCCCATCCATCACGGGCATCATGACATCACTGATGATCGCCTGCGGTTCGCGTTGCTGTACGCAAGCCAGTGCTTCCTGACCATTCAGGGCCCGGGTAATGCGATAGTGATCCTGAAAAAGCAGGCTTAAAAATTCGAGTACTTCGTCGTTATCATCCACCAATAATAATTCGGGTTTCTCGTCTTCGGGCATTCCTAACCAGCGAATGGCTCCGACTTCGCTCTGTACCAGCGGCTCCGTACGGAGGTGAAGCGGTTGCATTTCCAACAGAGCGTTTTGCAGGGGCAGCCATACCGTGAATTCCGTCTGCACGTCCGGTTCGCTAGTCACGGTAATCCGGCCCCCGTGTAGTTCAATCAGACTTTTCACCAGCGATAAACCCACACCCGACCCTTCCCGGTTGGGATCCGACTGGTAAAAGCGTTCGAAAAGGTGGCTTTGCTGTTCGGGGGTCAGTCCACTACCGGTATCCTGCACCCGCAGGCACACCCCATCCGGTTCGGACAGGAACAGTTCCAGTCGTACCTGCCCACCCGCCGGCGTAAACTTAAAGGCATTGGATAAGAGGTTATTCAGTACTTTTTCCAGCTGAACGGGGTCTATATCCGATCGGATTTCGGAAGTTGGAGCCGTCAGTTCAAAGGTAATCTGTCGACGTTCGGCCAGCGGTACAAAGTTCTGGTACATTTCCTCTACCCAGTCCACCAGATTCAACGTCCGTTTGTGAAGTTGTATTTTGCCCTGTTCGAGCTTTTGGAACGTCATCAGTTCTTCAATGAGTTGCAGTAATTTACGGCTATTGCGTTGCAGCAACTGTACTTTCTCGCGGACCTTACCCCGTACTTCCGAGCTATTCATTAGCTCTTCAATCGGTCCCGCCATGAGGGTAAGTGGTGTCCGGAATTCGTGCGAAATGTCCGTGAAAAAGCGGAGTTTGAGCTGATGCAGATTTTTAAGTTGCTCTTTTTCGATCTGTTCCAACGCCAGGGCATCCCGCTGCCGGGCCTGTAGTAGCAGATAACGGATGAAGGTGAGGAGTAACACGTGAAAAAGCACAATATATCCCGTAATGGCCCACCAGGTTTTCCAAGGGGGCGGTAAGATCTGGAACGCAAGGGCCGCCGGTTTGGCACTCCATTCACCGAAACTATTGGCGGCTTTTACGCGAAAGGTATAGGTTCCGGCACTCAGGTTGGTATACGTGGCCGACCGATGCTGGGCATCGACCGGAATCCAGGCCTGATCAAAGCCTTCCATTTGGTAGACATAGGTCGTTCCCTCGGGATTCGCCACATCCAGGGCCGCAAAATCGACGCTGAATACGTTGTTTTTATAATGCAGCGTAAGGGTCTGCGTTTCGCTTAGGGACTGCCGCAGTACAGTATCGCCCTGACTGACCTGACCGATTCCCACACTTTCATTGAAAAGTTTGAAATCCGTGAAGACAACGGTAGGTAATGAAATCCGGTGCTGAAGCTGGCTTGGATCAAACCGAAGAAAGCCATTCGTCAGTCCGTACAGCAACTGGCTCTCGTTCAACCGACTCATGACATTATAGCTAAACCGCTGGTTGGGCAAGTACGTCTGAAAACGCCCCGAAGCGGGCTGAAATCGCATGAGCCCTTTGATGGTACTGATCCAAAGAAAGCCCTGGGTATCGGGCACAATTCCATTTACCGAGGGGTGTAGCAGGCCCTGCTTTTCGGAATAGGTTTTGACCTGATACGCTCCTTTCGGATCGGCTGTGATTTGGTGTAAACCCGATTCAGAGCCCGCCCAGATCACCTGTTTAGGGAATTCAACGAGTGCATAAATGGCACTTCCCAACGAATGGCTGGCGTCTTTGATCCACTCAAAAACGCCGGTTTTGGGATTGTACCGCCCCAGCCCGCTATTATCGAAACCAATCCAAAGCAAACCTGCCTGATCTTCCAGTAAGGAGCGAATGAATTCCGTATCGCTAGTACCCAGACGAATACGGCTCTTTTTCCCATCGGGCGTTCGCCGGTATAAGCCGTGGTTGGTGCCTAACCAGATGTTCTTTTGTGAATCTTCGAGGAAAGAAAAAACGGCGGACCCTTCCAGTTCGGCGTGTACTTGCTGCCTCGCCGTCATTCGCACCGCCCCACCAAGCGTACCGATCCAAAGGTCACCGCTGGAGGCTCGTAATAAAGCTCGGTGCTCGTTCCAGAACGAGGATTGACTTTCCAGCCGGAACCGCTCCGTTGCACCATTCGATAGGTTGTAACGGTACAATCCGGATTTGCCCATCCCCAGCCAAACCGTTGCCCCCGGCCCCGCCGCAATGCTACGCACCTGATCTTCGGCTGCACCGGAGGGAAAGGTATACGACTGAAAAGGCAGCCCACTTAAATCGAGCGTACTGATCTGTTGCTCCGTACCGCACCAGAGTCGTTGCGTACGGTCCAGAAAGAGGCGATACACCAGATTATTGCTCAAACTCTGCGGATTGCTGGGGTTGGTTCGGTACCAGCGAAGTCGTACTTGTGGTGAATCGAGGGCTTCGAGTCGGGCTAGTCCCCGATCCGTACCCAGCCAGAAAGCTCCATCGGGTGATTTACAGAGGTCAAAAATCTGCGTCTGAGCCAGCGTCTGTCCTGAAAAGTTATGCAGAGGCTCCGCTTTCCCGTAGCTGTTGCGTTCGGGCTGGTAGGGCAGTCGCCAGAGGCCATCGCCACCCGTGGCCAGATACAAATGCCGCTGATCTTCCAGCAACGACCAGTAATGATCACCATATGCGTTGGGTTTTACACTCAGGGGATAGAAGGTGTACGTTCCGTTGGAGGCGTGGTAGCGAACCGGCCCTTCGGCGGTGGCAATCCAGAGGTAATCGCCCTGCGAGCGGATCATTTTTCGAATGGGACGATTCAGCGGCTCGGTTCGAAGCGTTCGGAACTGCTGCGTTTTCGGGCTCCATACGGTCAGTCCCTGTGGGGTCCCTACCCACACCTGATCCCGCGAGTCGACCAGCAAAGCGTTAATCTGATTGCAAAAAAGCGACGTCGAATCTTTGGGATTATTTCGGAAATTCTGGAAGGTTTCTGTACGCGGATCGAAGCGGCTCAGTCCTTCGCGAGTGCCGATCCAGAGCCGCCCCTGGCTATCCTCGCAGATGTCATAAATCCAGTTTCCGGCGATCGCATCCTTGTTTTTGTAGAATTTCCGGAAACGATAGCCATCGTACTGAGCCAGTCCATTCATGGTACCGATCCAGAGAAACCCCTTTCGATCCTGAAAAAACGACCGTACCCGATTATCAGGCAAGCCGTCGGTACTTCCGTAGCGTTTAAACATGAGGTCCTCCTGCAAGGCTTTCTCGGGACTGATGGAAAGCCGGGGCTGAGCCGTACTAACGGTAAATCCGATTATAAACGCCAGCAGAGGCAGAAGACTTTTCATGCGAGTGTCAGTAAGCTTTTAGTACCCCTAATAAGGCACCTTATTTCTTACTATACTCTTAATTTTTAGCGAAAAGTTTATAAAAATACTTTTAACAAATAAATTAGCAGACCAAGCACCCCGGCATAACTAAGAAAAAGGATCAGCAACGTTTTAAAATTTCTGGATCTCACGGACGACTGCGTTTGTGTATAACAGCGTAAAAGTGTGGTCAGAAATGGAATCACTCTGTAGGAGATGCGTCAATCCTCCCACCGGAGGTTGCAAGACGTGTTGAATCAACTACTACACCCCGAAAATTCTGCTTCACTTCTCATTTCTGCCAGGAAATGCGGGTTTTCTGTGCTCTCTGGCCCCGTATAAAATTCTGCTTCAATCCCTTTTTATAAAACGAAGTATGGTAATTTCTCCATTCCCCTACCATTCCATCATGCCACCTGATTTAAAATAATATTTTATTTTTCCTTGCTTAGTTAATTTATTCATTGTTCTTTTACACCATACTTAATAATTTTATTTATTAAGTTTATTAAACATACTTAATCAAGCTAAGATTAAGCTTTTACTTAAGCAAGCTAATACATGAAGCCATCGCAATACCAGCAACTGTACCAAGATGAATTACTAACGAGTGTTATTCCGTTCTGGCTCGGAAAGTCGGGTGATGAAACGTACGGGGGGTATTTCACCTGTCTTGATACGGAAGGAACCGTTTTTGATACCGACAAATTTGTTTGGCTTCAGGGCCGCCAGGTGTGGTGTTTCGCCATGCTCTACAATCAAGTAGAGCAAAAACAGGAATGGTTGGACTTTGCCATTCAGGGAGCCGAGTTCTTGAAAAAGCATGGGCGTGATGAAGACGGAAATTGGTATTTTTCACTAACTCAGCAGGGTGATCCCCTTATTCAACCCTACAATATCTTCTCGGATTGTTTCGCCGCCATGGCTTTCGGGCAATTGCACCTGGCTACGGGTAACGCCGAATACGCTACCATCGCTCAGGAAACGTTCGCCAACATTTTGCGGCGACAGTCTGATCCGAAGGGACTCTACAATAAGGCATTTCCAGGCACCCGGCCTTTGAAAAACTTTGCCTTACCCATGATTCTTACCAATCTGGTGCTGCAACTGGAGCATCTGATTGAACCATCGGTACTGGAAGAGACCATCGACGCGGGTATTCACGCCGTGATGGAAGAATTCTATCGCCCCGAGTTGGGTCTGATTTTGGAAAACATTACACTCGAAGGTGAGTTTTCGGATAGCTTTGAAGGTCGTCTGATCAATCCTGGTCACGGTCTGGAGTCGATGTGGTTCATTATGGATCTGGCCGAGCGGCGGGGCGATCAGGCCCTGATTCGCAAGGCTACCGACCTGACGCTTTCGTTACTGGAATACGGATGGGATCAGCAGTACGGAGGCATTTTCTACTTCCTGGACGTAAAAGGTCAGCCGCCTTTGCAGCTTGAGTGGGACCAGAAACTCTGGTGGGTACACATCGAAACGCTCATCAGTTTACTGAAAGGCTACCTGCACACGGGCGATGAACGCTGCTGGGAATGGTTTGAAAAAGTACACGCCTACACTTGGTCGCATTTCCCCGATCCCACGCACGGCGAATGGTTCGGGTATTTGAATCGGCAGGGAGACGTACTTTTGCCCCTGAAAGGTGGCAAATGGAAAGGCTGCTTCCACATTCCGCGGGGCTTGTACCAATGCTGGAAAACGCTGGAAGCGATTGCTCAGAAAAAGTCCGCTACGCCGCTTTTACAAGACTAAACCAATGGCTCACATTCCCCTGCAATCGGTACGCGTACCGGAAACGGACGCTCAAACCTCCTACCGCCCCGCCCTCGTGTCGCTGGCTGTGCTTTACTTCATGATGGGTTTTATTACCTGTCTGAATGATACGCTGGTGCCCTTTTTCAAGAAAGGTTTTCAGCTCAGTTATTCGCAGTCGTCGCTGGTACAGTTCTACTTTTTTCTTACCTACGGCATCATGTCGATTCCGGCGGGTCGTCTGGTGGAAAAAGTAGGCTACAAGAAAGGGATGGTACTGGGATTTGCCGTAGCGGGGGCTGGGGCCTTGTTGTTTCTTCCGGCTTCCCTGCTGCACGAGTACACGCTGTTTCTGGGAGCCCTGTTTGTGATTGCCATCGGCATCGTGTTGTTACAGGTAGCGGCGAATCCGTATATCACCGTATTGGGACCCGCTGAAACAGCGTCTTCCCGACTGACGCTCATTCAGGGCGTAGGTTCGCTCGGTACGACGCTAGCTCCGCTGTTTGGAGCCGCCTTTATTCTGGCTCCCTTGCAAGAGGCTTCGAGCGATGCCGTGCAGTATCCCTATCTGGGCATTGCGGCCCTCTTAGCGGTGATTGCCCTGACTGTAAGTCGCTTACGCTTACCAGATATTCAGATTCAGGTGGAAGAAAAAAGCCAAACTCAGGGCCGGCGTGTGTTTTCTTTTCGGAATCTGCGGTTCGGTATTCTGGGGATCTTCTGCTACGTGGGAGCGGAAGTGTCGGTCGGCACCTTTCTGACGAACTACATTACCGACACCGTTCATATTACAGAAAATGAAGCTAATGGCTACGTTTCGCTGTACTGGGGTAGTATGCTGGTGGGTCGTTTTCTGGGAGCTTACTTGTTGAAATTTCTAAAGGCCTCCGCTACGCTGGCTACCTGTGCCGGACTAGCGATTGTACTGATTAGCTTTTCCATCAATGCAACGGGATACGTGGCGGTCTGGAGTATGATTGCCGTGGGACTTTGTAACTCCATCATGTTCGCGATCATTTTCTCGCTAGCAGTGCAGGGACTGGGATCCTACACGACGCAGGCTTCCGGACTACTCTCTACAGCCATTGCGGGAGGAGCCATTGTTTCCTACGGTCAGGGTCTGCTCATCGACCATTACACCTGGCCAATTGCTTTTCTGCTGCCCATCCTCTGTTACGCGTACCTGGTTTTCTTTGGCCTCAACGGGCACAAGTCCTCCTTAGCCTCTTAATCTTAGCAACACCAAGGCATGAACCGATTACTCATTCTTCTATTCTTATTCATCAGTAGTCACGCGATGGCTCAGGTCCGAGCCGCCCGTATCTTACTGATTCCACTGGACGACCGACCGCCCTGTTTGCAATTTACGGTTCGGATGGGATTGATCGGACATGCCGAGGTGATTGCTCCTCCCCAGGAATTACTGGGCCAGTTTACCACGCCGGGTCAGAGTGAAGCCATTGCAGCCTGGGTTGAAAAACAAGATTTACGTTCGTTCGATGCCGCCATCGTCTGTCTGGACATGCTAGCCTACGGCGGACTCGTCGGCTCGCGGGTTCATCAGGTAGCCGCTCCGCTGGCCCTGCAACGCCTGGAAGTACTGAACCGGATTCGGAAAAAAGCTCCCAAACTTCCGGTTTACGCCCAGAGCGTGGTGATGCGACTGGCTCCCTCTGCTACGCCTCAGAATGCCGCGTACCGGCAGAAAATAGCCCGCTGGGCCGAAATTTCGCCGTACCCTGCTCTTCAGGCTGAAACCCGGCAGCTCGAAAAAGAAATTCCGGCGGCCGAGCTTCAGGATTACAAAGAAGCCCGTACCCGCAACCTGCGGATCAATCAGCGGGCCATTGCCTTAACCAAACAAGGCATCATCGATTACCTATTATTAACCCAAGACGATGCCAAACCGCAGGGCGTACACCGCAGTGACCACGAGACCTTACTGCAGGAGATTAAAAAAGAGAAATTAACCAGCCAAGTGGCTCTCCAGGCGGGTACCGACGAAGTTTCGATGTTACTATTAAGTAGGGCCCTGATCCGCCACTTTGGATTTGCCCCCAAAGTCAGGGCCCTTTACTCCTCAGAAAGCACCCGCGAAAAGACAATGCCCTTTGAAGATCGGCCGCTGTACCAAACCGTCAGCGAACAGATTCTGGCCGCCGGGGCTCAGGAAGTGCCAGACAATACGGCCGATGTCTTTTTCTACGTATACGCTTCCCGGCACGAAGCGAACCGGGCAAATTCTTCGGTCGATGAAATTGCTTCCCTGATTGAAGCGGGCAAGTCCGTCATCGTAGCCGACATCGATCCCCGGGGCGATGTACAGGGGGGCGATTCAACCTTTACGAAAGCTCTGGAGAAACGTCAGTTGCTGGGTAAACTCAGCGGCTATGCCTCCTGGAATACGGCGGGTAACACCATCGGTACCGCTCTGCCACAGGGGACGATTTATACCGTGGCTGCCCACAAACTGCTGTCCAAACCCGGCATCGGGTCGTCCATTTACACGGCTCAGCAATGGTTTCTCCTGCATCGCTTACTGGACGATTATTATTTTCACACGAAAGTACGCCGCGAAGCCAATGCTGCTTTTGGTCAGGCGGGTATGAGTGCCACGTTGCTCGATGAAAAGCGTAATCAAGCCATGGAAACGCGTTGCCAGGAACAATTACAGGCGTTTTTTACCCAGCTTTGGCCCGCCTATCAAGCCTCTATTCCGCCGCAGTACCAGTGCCTAACGCCATCGCCACTCCAGTTCCATTTACCTTGGAAGCGGACGTTTGAAGCCCTGATTGATTTCGACCTCACCTGCAAAGCCGTGAAACCTTAACCCCCTGAATTAACACCTCTATCTTTTCTTATTCCTTGATTTCATGATGCCACACGTACGTACGCTGCACAGGCGTCTGGGCTGGCTACTGCCTTTGCTTTTGACGCTGCCCCTGTTCGTTTTCGCCCAAAACCCGGTTTTACGGGGTAAAGTCACCGATGAAAACGGGTCGGTTTTACCGGGAGTTACGGTCATGATTAAAAATACAACGACCGGCACGACGACCAATGCCGATGGTTTGTATACGTTAAAAGCTCCGGCTTCGACCGGAACGCTGGTCTTCTCATTTCTGGGTACGACCAGCAAGGAAGTGCCCTTCTCGGGAGCCGGTGAATACAATGTTGCCCTCAGCGAAGAATCTACGAAACTGAATGAAGTCGTAGTAGTGGGTTACGGCACCCAGAAGAAAGTAAACCTGACGGGTTCGGTCGCCGTGATCGAAAGTAAAACCCTGACCAGTCGTCAAGTCGGTTCTACGTCGCTGGCTCTACAAGGGGCTGCTCCGGGCGTAACCATTACTCAACAATCCGGTGCTCCGGGGGGCGATGCGGGTACCATTCGGATTCGCGGAATTGGTTCGATCAACGCCGGACAAAATCCGCTGATTCTGGTGGATAACGTAGAAATGAGCCTCGACGCCATCGATCCTAACAACATTGCCAGTATTTCCATTTTGAAAGATGCGGCGGCAGCGGCGGTATACGGTTCACGGGCGGCGAACGGCGTGGTACTGGTAACCACCAAACGCGGAGCCAAAGGCGTAAATGTCAGTTACAACGCCTACGTATTGAAGCAGGAACCAACCGATCTTCCCCAGAAAGTAAACGCTCTGGAACACATGATGTACTGGGACGTAGCTCAGGCCAACAGTGGGTTACCCGCCGCGTTTACTCAGCAAATTGAAGCCTACCGGACGAATGGCCCCGATAACAAAACGCTGTTCAATACCGACTGGAAGAAACTGGTACTGACCAATTCGGGCATCATGCAGAACCACAGTTTGAACCTGTCCATTGGGGGTGATCGCGTGAAGGCGTTTGCGTCGGGTAGTTTCCTGGACCAGAACGGTTTAACGGCCAATACGAATTACAAACGTCTGGACTTACGGTTCAATACCGACATTACGATCAGCAAAAAACTTTCCGCTTCGGTGGATCTGGTACTCAACAACTCCAACCGCCTCTGGCCGGGACAGGGTACGCCGCAGTACATCATCCGCGAAATGCTGGGTTTCCCGGCCATTACGCCGGGTCAGTTTGATACGGGTGAATGGGGCGAAGGCTGGTCGAATGCCAACCCCGCAGCTCAGGCCCGGGATGGGGGTTTCAACCGTAGCCTGACCGACTCGCGGATCATCAAGGGAACGCTGACGTACACGCCCATCGAAGGCCTGGAATTACTGGCGACCTACAGCTCCAATTACTATACCAACCGTGGGCGGCAGTTTACCAATCAGTACCGGATTTACTCGGCTGACGTAGCCAACAATACGTTGATTTACCAACGCCCCTGGCCCGCTCTGAACTCGCTGTCGGACCGGATTTCACAGAATACGCAGAACCTGTTCCGGACGCAGGCGACGTACAACAAAACGTTAGGTAAACACGCCTTTACCGTACTGGGCGGTTTTAGTACGGAAGATTTCAAAACGTCTTTCATCAATACGTATCGTCAGAATCTGCTCTCGCCGGACCGTCCGTACCTCGACAGCGGCGATCAGTTAGGCCAGACGCTAAGCGGGGGTGAAAGCCGCTTTTCGATGGTTTCGATCTACGGTCGGTTGAACTATACCTACAACGATAAATATCTGCTGGAAGTGAATGGCCGTTGGGATGCTTCCTCGCGTTTCCGTCAAAACAACTGGTGGCAACTATTCCCGTCCGTATCCGGCGGCTGGCGGATTTCGCAGGAATCGTTCTGGCAACCGCTCCAGTCGGTTGTAAGCGAAGCGAAAATCCGGGCTTCCTACGGTTCGCTGGGTAATCAGAACCTGATTCGCGGGGGCGAGTCGGATTACTACCCCACCTACTCCCTCTTCAATGCAGGAACGGCGTATAACTATTATTTCAACAACATCGTCAATCCCGGCTACGCCCTCACGACGGCGGCTAATGCAAATATTCGTTGGGAGACCTCCCGAATTCTGGACATTGGCGGCGATTTTGCCTTACTCAAAAACCGTCTGAACGTGACGGCGGATTTCTTCCAGCGGGATATTGTGGATATGCTTCAGCTCGTCCCCATTCCCGCGTACGTGGGCCTCACGGCTCCCTTCGTTAACTCGGGTTCCATGCGGAATACGGGCTGGGAACTTGGTTTGGGCTGGCGGGATAAAATCCGCGATTTCAGCTATCAAGTACAAGTCAATGCTTCCGACGTTCGCAATAAACTCCTGAAAAACGGCGGTACGCCCATCATCAACGGAGCGACAATTCAACAGGAAGGATACCCGCTGGATTCATACTACGGCTATATTGCCGATGGTCTTTTCCAGAGTACGGACGAAGTAAAAGCGGCTCCCTTCCAATACGGCAACTCAGCCGCGGGTGATATTCGCTATCGGGACATCAGCGGTCCGAATGGCGTTCCTGACAACAAAATCGACAGCTACGACCGTACCATTCTCGGCAACTATTTCCCCCGCTACGAGTACAGCATAAACCTGGCGGCTCAGTACAAAGGCTTTGACTTTACGGCTTTCTTCCAGGGCGTGGGTAAAAAAGACAACTACCTGTCGGGAACGGCGGCCCAGCCTTTCTACTCCTCGAATTTCCAAGGAACCATGTTTGAGTACCAGAAAGATTACTGGTCACCGGAAAACACCGACGCGGCCTATCCCCGTCTGACGGTCAACAGTATTCCCAATAACTACGTGGCCTCTTCCTTCTGGGTACGATCGGCGTCGTACCTGCGACTCAAGAACCTGGTTGTCGGTTACACGCTGCCCACGGCACTGACGACGAAGGCTAAAATCAAGTCGGTTCGGCTGTACCTGAGTGGTCAGAATTTAGTAACCTGGACGAAATTCTTCCCCGGTTTCGACCCCGAGCAACGCGATACGGGCGGCGAGTTTTACCCCATCATGCGTACCTACACGGCTGGTTTAAACATCAATTTCTAACGACATGAACTTTCGTTTTCTTTCGATACTAGGACTCAGCCTGTCGCTTACGCTGCTTTCGGGCTGTAAAGAGTACCTGAGCCAGGTGCCGCTGGACGCTCCGGCAACGGGCCAGTTTTTCAACAATCAAACCGAGATGAACGGGGCCCTGAATGCCGTCTACCGATCGGCGTACTGGAATACGGGTAACACGCCCTACCAGTCGATGATGGACGGCTGGACGGACCTCGCCCTGCTACGGGGTGTGGATCTGGGTGAGGGCAACATTGATGTGTACAATGCCCACGCCAAATCCCTCTGGACGTTTGCCTACACCACCGTTCAGCGAGCCAACACATTGATTTCAGGCATGGAAACCGGCAAAAGTAGTGTATCGGCGGCAACGTTCAACCAGATTCAGGCTGAAGCCCGTGTACTTCGGGCCTACGCCTATTACCATTTGGTTTTTCTATTCGGTGACGTTCCCCTGATTACGAAGCCGCTGGAACCTGCGGAGTTTTATACGCAAACGCGGACTCCGCGGGCCGACGTGCTCAAGTTCATTTATCAGGAACTCGATGCCGCGATTGCCGTACTACCCTGGACGACGAGCGATCAGGGCCGCGTCACGAAGGCCGTAGCTCTGGGGTACAAAGCCCGTACCGCTCTGTTCAACAAAGAGTATGCAGTCGCCGCCGAGGCTTCCAAGCAAATCATTGACGGTGCAGGACTGAGTTTGAATCCTCGTTTTGCCGATTTGTTTACCCGTACGGGTCAGACGGCCAATGCCGGAAAGGAAATCATGTTCCAGATTTTGTATTCGGATGCGGATGCCAACTCGGTTAATTACGTACCGCTGGGCAGTATTTCCCGGGCGGCCGGTGGGCAGTCGGGTCGCTTCCCGCAGCAACGACTGGTGGATATGTTCGAAGCGAAGGATGGCAAACGCATTGACGAGTCGCCCCTGTACGATCCGGCTCAGCCGAGCAAAAATCGGGACATGCGACTGAAGTACACGGTAGCTATTCCCGGAGATACCATCAGCATGAATCAGCAGACCCTGGTGTACACCATTTACAAAAACACCACATCTTTCCGCAATGCCGACGGTAGCTGGATTTCGCGGACCAACGCCGATTTTGACAATGCCTTTGGTCCAGCCAAAAGTGGTGTAGGTTTACTGCATACCAAGTACACCCTCACGCAGGAAAACGCGTTTCAATCCCGGGTAGGCTTTATTCTGATGCGATACGCGGAAATTCTGCTGATGTACGCCGAAGCTAAAATTGAACTTAATCAACTGGATGCTTCTGTAGTTACGGCTCTGAATCAGGTACGTCGCCGGGCGGGTCAGCCGGCGGTAGAAGCCGCCGTGGAGGGGGATCAAAACAAGTTACGTCAGCTCGTTCGTCGCGAACGCGTGGCTGAACTGGCCATGGAAGGCTTCCGCTGGTTTGACATTCGTCGCTGGGGTATTGCCGAAGTGGTCATGCCGCAAAAGGTAATGGGAGCGGCCAAAGATCCGGCCGTCGCTCCCGCCCCACCGACGTTCAAAACGAGTGCCGTCCATGATCTGAACAACATTCCGGTCTATACTACGAGCGAAAGTCAGCGACTGGTTCGGGAAATTCGCTACTGGTACCCACGACTGGAATTGCTGCCCATTCCCCAATCGGAACGCGACATTAATAAACAACTGACGCAAAATTCGGGCTGGTAAAGCCCTCGTATCTCTTCCCGAAAGGTTCAACTTTTCGGGAAGATTCCATGAAGATGAAACGTTCGACCCAACCTTAATTTCCAGTATCTATTTTCAAGTACCCAATAAGCAGCGACTGCTTTTCCATTTACACGCTTCGGAATAACCGAAGAATGCTTATGAATCGACGTCATTTCATTGAACGCGTATCCCTGACGAGCGGAGGTCTTTTTTCGACCTCCTTTCTGTCGTTTTCTTCGTACGCCGCAAGTACGGAATCTTCCTTGGCTACTACAGCCGCTGACCACCGATCCGCCGACGTCATTGTGGCGGGCGGCGGCCTCGGCGGTTGTGCCGCAGCGCTATCCGCTCTTCGCAATGGCCTGAAGGTGGTATTGACCGAGGAGACCGACTGGATCGGTGGGCAGATTACCCAACAGGGCGTCCCCCCCGATGAGCACCCCTGGATTGAAACGCACGGAGCCACGCGGCTTTATCGCGATTTCCGTACGGCCGTTCGCCAGTACTACCAGACCTATTACCCGCTTACGGACGCTGCCCGCACTCGGACGCATCTGAACCCCGGTGACGGTACCGTTTCCAAACTTTGTCACGAACCCAAAGTGGCCTTGGCGGTTTTGCTGCAAATGCTGGCTCCGTACCAGAGTTCACGGCAACTGGTCCTGCTACTCGAACATAAAATCGTAGCGGCGGATGTAACCGGCGATCAGGTAAAAGCACTGAAAGCCCGCAGTCTGCGGAGCGGAAAAGAGCTGGTACTCGAAGCTCCGTATTTTGTGGATGCCACGGAATTGGGTGATTTACTGCCACTCACGAAAACGGAATTTGTTACCGGAGCCGAATCCCGCCAGCAAACCCGCGAACTGCACGCCCCGGAAAAAGCCGATCCGAACAACGTACAGGCCTTTACGATGTGTATGGCGATGGATTATCTGCCTGGCGAAACGCACGTCATCGACAAACCGAAAGAATATAACTTCTGGCGAAACCTGACGCCGAAACTGACGCCCGCCTGGTCGGGACGGTTGCTGGATCTTCAGTATTCCAACCCCAAAACGCTGGAGCCCAAAGCCCTCGGTTTTAATCCCGAAGGTGTAGCCACGGGCGATAAATTGAACCTCTGGAATTACCGTCGCATCCTCAGTAAAGCGAATTTTAAACCCGGTACCTTCGCGGGTGATATTTCGATCGTCAACTGGCCGCAGAACGATTACACACTGGGGAACTTGATCGGAGCAAGCGAGAAAGATTTTAAACACCACGTCGATCGGGCCAAACAACTGAGTCTGTCCCTATTGTACTGGCTGCAAACCGAAGCTCCCCGTCCCGACGGCGGACAGGGTTGGGCGGGTTTGCGGCTACGTCCAGACATTATGGGTACGGAAGACGGACTGGCGAAATACCCCTACATCCGCGAGTCCCGACGAATCAAGGCCCTGTTTACCATTCTGGAAGAACACGTCGGAGCCGACAACCGGGCGATGATTACCGGGAAGAAAACCGGTAACACCGCCGCCCCGTTTGCGGATAGCGTGGGCGTGGGCTATTACCACATCGACCTACACCCGAGTACGGCGGGCAATAATTACATCGATTTCGGCTCGCTACCCTTCCAGATTCCGTTGGGGGCTCTGATTCCGCAACGGGTACAAAACCTGCTTCCGGCCAACAAGAACATCGGTACAACGCATATTACCAACGGCTGTTACCGCCTGCATCCGGTCGAATGGAGCATTGGCGAAGCCGTGGGCATGCTGGTGGCCTATGCCCAACAGAAAAAGGTACCGCCGAAAGCCGTCCATGAAAAACTCAATCTGCGGGAAGAATTTCAGAAAATGGTTCGTAGTCAGGGTATTGAAACGCAGTGGCCTTCGGCTTAATCGCTTAGTTGTATGGGAATGAATCGATTTTATAAAGTACTGGCTCTGGCCTTGGTGACGACCGTTGCCTCGGCCCAGCTGCCCGCCCTGATTCCGGCTCCACAAACACTGGAAGCGGGCACGGGTACCTTTACGCTTACCACTCAAACGCGATTGATCGTAAACACTCCGGAGCTTCGCCGGATGATCGCCGAGCAGTTGCCGCAATTACCAGCGGGTACCTCTGCTACCTCCACGATTAGCGTTTCGCTCGCTCCGGCGGCCGATTTGGGTTCGGAAGGCTACGACCTGCGGGTAACGTCCAAAGGCATTACGCTCACGGCTCCCAAAGCCGCTGGTATTTTCTACGGTATTCAAACCCTTCGGCAATTGTTACCCGAAGGAAAAACGGCGTTGCCTCAGACGATTCCGGCGATACACGTCCGGGATCAGCCGCGTTTTGGCTGGCGGGGACTGATGCTGGATGTCAGTCGGCATTTTTACGATAAAGCCTTTGTCAAACGGTACATCGATCAGATGGCCCGGTACAAATTCAACGTCTTCCACTGGCATTTAACGGATGACCAGGGCTGGCGGGTACAGATCAACCGACTACCGAAACTGACGCAGGTCGGAGCCTGGCGAGTACCCCGGACGGGTCGCTGGTGGGATCTCGAAAATACGCAGCCGGGCGAAGTACCTTCCTACGGGGGCTTCTATACGCAGGACGACATTCGCGAAGTAGTAGCCTACGCCCAGCAGCGACACATCACCATCGTTCCCGAAATTGATATGCCCGGCCACATCATGTCGGCGATTGCGGCGTATCCGCAACTGACCTGCGGGCAACTTCCTACCGAGGTACCGCCGAACGGAAAGCTTTACAAGGTGAAAGACAATACACTCAACCCTTGCCGGGACAGCACGTATATCTTCATCGATCAGGTCTTTACGGAAATTGCGGAGTTGTTTCCCGGTCCGTACATCCACGTGGGGGGTGACGAAGCTTATAAGGGCTTTTGGGAGAAATGCGACGAATGCCGGACCTTGATGAAAAAACAGGGGATTAAGAACGTTGAGGAGTTGCAGAGTTACTTCATCAAACGCGTTGAAAAAATCGTCCAGTCGAAGGGTAAAAAACTCATTGGTTGGGATGAAATCCTGGAAGGCGGACTCGCCCCCGACGCCACCGTGATGAGCTGGCACGGCCTGAAAGGCGGTATCGAAGCCGCCCGGCAGGGTCACCCGGTAATCATGACGCCGCACCAGTTTTGCTACCTCGATCTGTACCAGGGTGATCCGAGTGCGGAACCCAGTACTTATGGCATGTGTCGACTGAGCAAAAGCTATGCATTTGAACCCGTCCCCGATAGTATTAAGGCCGAACTCATTCTGGGTGGTCAGGGTAATTTGTGGACCGAATCCGTACCCAACGAACGGCACGTGGAGTACATGACTTGGCCGCGAGCTTTCGCCATTGCCGAAGTACTCTGGTCGCCGAAAAATCAGCGAAACTGGCCCGACTTTGTCCATCGGGTGGAAAGTCACTTCAAGCGGCTGGACGTGCAGGATGTCAACTATTCCCGCAGTATGTACAATCCGATCGTTACGTCGGTGAAAAAACATCCAACCGGCTTGATGGAACTAGTGCTTGATCACGAATTACCGGATGTGGAACTGTACTACTCGACGGACAATACCATTCCTGATCGCCATTTCCCGAAATACACGCAACCGTTTCTGATGCCCAAAGGAGCCGACCGCGTGAAAGTGGTGGCTTACGCCAAGGGTAAACCCATCGGCCGGATGCTGGAACTGACGACTGCCGACATGGAAAAACGGGCTCAATAAAGGAGGATGATTGGTATGAAAACAGCAACGATTATTCTCGGATTAGCCGCTCTGGCGAGTACGCTTTCTTTTCGACCGTACCATCATAGCGAATCGGACACGCCGCCGGATAGCAGTCGGTTTACCGTCATGCCACTGGTACAGGGACTGGACGAACCCATGGGCATGGCCTTGCTGCCCAACCGTAATGTGGTCATTGCCGAACGCAAAGGAGGCGTACGCCTGTACGATGCCCAGGAAAAGCAACTGAAAACCATTGCTAATCTGAACGTATTCAGCGGGATTGAAGACGGATTACTCGGGGTAGCGGCCGACCCGGATTTTGAACGCAATCACTGGCTCTATCTGTACTACGGCGTAGGCGGCGAAAAATGGATCAGTCACTTGTCCCGCTTCGAACTCAAGGGCGATCAGCTGGATCTGGCTTCCAAAAAAGTATTGCTCGAAATTCCGACGCAACGGAAGTACTGCTGCCATTCGGCGGGGTATGTGACTTTTTCCAAGGGTTTGCTCTACCTGTCAACGGGTGACAATACGAATGCGGAAGAAATCGAAGGACACAATCCTACCGATGAACGGCCCGGTCGGGAGCTCTCCGACGATCAGGCTTCCACGGCGAATAGTAACGATTTACGGGGCAAGATTCTTCGGATCAAACCCGAAGCCGACGGCACCTACACCATTCCCGAGGGCAACCTCTTTCCCAAAGACGGCTCGAAAGGACGGCCCGAAATTTACGTCATGGGTTGCCGAAATCCATTCCGGGTTTCGGTCGATCCCAAAAATAGCTTTGTCTACTGGGGCGATGTCGGACCGGATACGCAAGTACCCGCCCAGGAAGGGACGATGAGTTACGATGAAATCAATCAGGCCCGTAAACCCGGTTTTTTCGGTTATCCGTATTTTCTGGGAAACAACGAAGCCTTTCCAAAGTATGATTTCGCTACCAAAAAGGAAGGCCCCAAGCAGGACCCAGCTCATCCGATGAATCTTTCCCCCAACAATACGGGCGTGAAAGAATTACCGCCCGCTCAACCCGCCATGATCTGGTACGGGAAAGGTCCATCTAAACGCTGGCCCTTGGTCGGCAAAGGCGGAGCCAGTGCCATGGCAGGTCCGGTGTATTATCGTGACGAATACCCGCAGGGCAGTTATCGCTTACCCGCGTACTACAACGGCAAACTCTTCATTTACGACTGGATCCGCCGCTGGATTATGGCCGTGACGCTGGACGAACAGGGGAACTACGTGAAAATGGAGCCTTTCCTGCCCCAACTCAATGTCGTGGCTCCCATGGACATGCAACTAGCTGCGGACGGAGCCATTTATTTGCTGGCGTACGGTACCAACTGGTTTGCCAACAATGCCGATGCGGGTTTGTACCGGATCGAGTACGCGGAAGGTAATCGCAACCCCGTGGCGGATATTCAGGTGGATCACCGCTACGGAGCGGCTCCGTTGAAGGTACATTTATCCGCGGCTCGTTCCAAAGATTACGACCCCGGCGATCAGCTCACGTTTGAGTGGCAGGTGGGCAAACAAACGCTGAAAGGTACGGAGGTCTCCCCGACTTTCGAGAAGCCCGGCGTCTATCCCGTTACGCTTACAGCCATTGATTCGCAGGGTGGAAAAGGTACGGCTGCAGTTACCATTAAGGTAGGCAATACGCCGCCGAAGGTTGAAATTCTTTCGACAAACAACCGGAGTTTTTACTGGGATCATTCGCGACTGAACTACCAGGTACGGATCACCGACCGCGAAGATCAGAAGATTGATCCGGCCCAGACGAAGCTTTCGTTTACGTATCTGGACTACGGCAAAGACCTCGCCAGCGTTTTGTCGGGTAACACGCATTCCATTACCCTGCAGATGAAGGGCGAAAAGTTGTTTCTGGCTTCCGATTGCAAATCCTGTCATGCCCTGGCGACGGCTTCCATCGGACCAAACTTGCAGGCCATTGCCGGGAAGTACAAGGACGATGCCGTTGATCGGCTGGCTCAGAAAGTCATCAAGGGCGGTAGCGGCGTTTGGGGTAAGTATGCGATGAGTCCGCACCCCGATCTGTCCGTCGCCGATGCTCAGGAAATGGTTCGCTATATTCTTTCGCTGAATCAGAAAACGAAGGCCTTACCGCTGTCGGGTACCTTATCCCTCAACCAGCATTCTGCCAAAAATCCGGACGGTGCCTACGTACTGCTGGCTCGTTACACTGACCGGGGTGCTCACGGGATTGAACCGTTGACGAGTCGCGAACATCTGGTTCTGCGTAACCCACTGCTTCAATTAGAAGACAACGACCGGGGTACGGTTGGCGTGGTCATCGCTACGGCCAACAATGGCTATCAATCGTACATCCGGAAAATTTACGATCAGACGTATGTGGCCTTTCATCACCTGGATTTAGTCGGCATTCGGCAGATCAAATTTCGGTTCTTGTCCTACGGCGAGGGCGGTCAGGTAGAGATTCGGCAGGATGGCGTGAGCGGTCCCGTAATTGGGAAAGTTACGATTCCAGCCGGAAAAGCTAACGTAGTAAACGGATGGAAAGAAGTACGAACGCCGATCCAGCCAGCCAAAGGTTTTCACGATCTGTACCTGGTTTTTAGAAATCCAGAAGCAGCACCCAAGCAAGAGCTCTTTTACCTGGACTGGATGTCGATGGAACGTTAATGGTTGCTAGACTATACAAAAAGGCCAGCCCTCGGTAGAAGGCTGGCTTTTTTCGTAGTATGCTGTATCAAACAATGGAATAAGCTAGACCAACGAAAGCAGTCGGTCGCGAACCAGTAGGCAGGCACCTACAATACCCGCGTGCTCGCCCAGTTTCGACATTTTTACCTGCGTATCATTGTTGACCAGACTCAGGGAATATTTATTAATCGCCGTTTTGATCGGTAAGTAGATGTAATCCTGCGTGGTGGCCAGACTGCCGCCAAGAATGATTAGTTCCGGATTAAAGACATTGATCAGGAAGGCAATGCCCCGCCCGATGTTGTCGCCCAGTTGAGCCATGAGTTCAATGGCCAGTACATCGTCATTTTTAGCCGCCTGAATAATGTCCTGCATCTGAATCTGATCCGGCTGCAGCCCCGTACGGGTCAAAACGGAGGTAGAACCTTCGCGTATTTTTTCCTGAAACAATCGCGTTAACGCCCAGCCCGAAGCTTCCGTTTCCAGACAGCCTTTCTTACCACAGTGACATATTACTTCATTGTCAAAAATGGGCACGTGCCCGAGCTCCCCGGCGTAACCCGATTTTCCGTAGTACAACTGTCCATCAATGAGAATACCCACACCGATGCCGAAATCCAGGTTCAGGAAGAATACATTTTTTTCCTTTTCAACGATCCCGTTACAGAATTCGCCGTAAGCCATGGCCCGAGAATCATTCTCCAGAAATACCCGATACCCTACTTTCTTTTCAATAATTTCACTGAGCGGTCGTTCCTCGAAAAAGAAAAAGCTGTAACTGTACCCCGTGGCGTAATTAATCCGGCCGGAAAGATTGATACCGATACCCAGAATTTTGGTTTTCGGAATCGTTAACCCTGCAATGAAACCGGTAATTAATTCACAAAGCGTATCCAGCGATTCGGTAGTATTGTCGAGCGTATACGGCAAATTTTCGGTTACTTTCAGCAGGTTTTTCTGCAAGTCGAGCAGCCCAATGTTGATGTGGGTATGTTTGACATCCACGCCAATAAAAAAAGCGGAATCGGCAACTACCCCGTATAAATTGGGCTTACGACCGCCCGTGGAATCAATTTTACCGTAATCCTGAATTAATCCTTCCTGAATCAGCTCATTGACGGTTGAGGTCACCTTGGGAATACTGATGGCTAATTCTTTACTTAATTCGGGAATGATGGCGTTACCGACGTTCGCAAAATAACTCAGAATGCTTCGTTTCGGATAGATACTTTTGTGCGTAGTTCGGGTATCGCTTACTACCTTGGTCATTGCAAAAGGCGACTGATTTTCCAGCAATAGCCCGGCCCAGGGAAGGGCCGTGATTGAAGTTTAATCGTATAGTCTGGCAAAGGTGATAAAAAAGAGAAAAACAAAACCAAGGTACGTAGAATTTGCGTCACCCCCAAACCCAGGGTAAAGCTCATGGAGACGTCTGTAACTATGCGTTTCTTTCCCTCCATGAATTGCTTTTTATAACCCTGATAGGCGAAAAACAAGCGTTTGTATCGCTACACCTTTCACGCTATAGCCAACGAAAAAACCCTAACCTATACAGGTCAGGGTTGAATCGGGTAATAAATTACCATTTAAAATATCCCAAAGGATGCCTGGCGGGACATTCTTAACTCCTTGTTGTATTCGGGAATCAAATATGGTAAGATTTGCCCATACCCGCAACGTTCCTTTGGTTTGACGTTCAGATAAGGAATTTTAATTTCGCCGGAATTGTTAAAAAAAGTACTCGTTTACGCCCATTCATTAGGCATATCACCCTGATTATCAGTCATTCTAACAGCCACTTAGAAAACAACGCTACGCTTATGTGTTTTTATGTGAAAGCTCAGGCTACCATGCAAGAACTTCAGGATCGGTTTGAAGCCGAGCCGCTGGAGACGGAAGGTTACGAGCCTCAGGACAAGGTAAATGGCTTTGCCATGCCCTATTTGCCCGTCATTACGCAGGAGGATCCCGATAAAATTCAGTTATTCCGCTGGGGATTGATTCCCAATTGGGCTAGCCCCGAAAAAGCCTCGGAACTAGCCAAAATGACCCTGAATGCCAAATCGGAAACGTTGTACGAAAAGCCGAGTTTTAAAGGTTCGGTACAGCAACGCTGCCTCGTACTCGTATCGGGATTTTACGAATGGCGGCATCAGGGTGCTACTAAAATTCCTTACTACATTCATTTGAACGATACGCCGCTGTTTGCCTTGGGTGGTTTGTACAGCCATTGGCAAAACCGGCAGACGGGTACCCAAATTCCAACGTTTACCATCATCACAACGCCCGCCAATGAGCTGATGGAATACATCCACAATACCAAAAAGCGAATGCCTTTTGTAGTGAATCCAGCCCTGGAGAAAGAGTGGATTCGTCCGAATTTGAAGCGGAATGAGATGACCCAATTCATGCATCCGTTGGAACAACAACTGATGGCAAGTGAGGTGATTGGAGCGTCATAAGTTCGGCTTTTATCAGTAGTTCACCCCGCTAAACGGCCAAACGAGGTTTCAATTTTACAAGTGATACCGCAATTCCAGTACCCCGTTGTGGTAGCTTTTGGTACTCGTAAGCTGAAGTGTGTGTTCTTTCGTTAGTCCTTCAAACAGCGAAATCCCCGAACCCAGGACGACGGGCATGACATGAACGATCAGTTCATCGATGAGTTTTTCGTTCAGAAAAGCCGCGTTGAGTTGCCCACCCCCAATCAGCCAGATGCCCTTGCCGGGTTGCTGTTTTAAGTTCTCTACAAAAGTCCGCCAGTCTTCCGTAACGAAGCTTACATACGGAGCCTGGCCACGGCTGGTCGAACGGGTAAAGACGTAGTTCGTCAGATTTGCGTACGGAAAGGTTTCTTCCAGGCCCAGTACGACTTCGTAAGTTCGATACCCCATCAGGATGGTGTCAATGGTTTCCAGGAAAGCCGCGTAGCCGTAATCCGTTTGTTCGGGATTGGGAAATTGAATGAGCCAGTCTAATTCATCCTGGGTTCCGGCCACGAATCCGTCCAGACTCATAGCGATGTACAAGGTTATTTTTCTCATGCGAAAGGATTTGTTCCGCAAAAGTGAATCCATTTCTCCCGCAAAAATTGTATAAAATTTACCCGCACGAACTTACAGATAAACGGTATTGGGAACGTCCCGAGTCACCCGCTGTTCCCGTACGGCCCGACGGTACGCACCGGGCGTCATCCCCGCCAACGCTTGAAACGTCCGGATGAAATGGGCCTGATCATAGAAACCCGATTCGTAGCCCACTTCGGTTAAGGGTTGTTCAGGATACGTAATGATCCGACGTACGGCCTGATTGATTTGTACCATTTGCAGGTACTTCTTAGGCGTAAGGCCCAATACCGAAACGAAGTTCCGGATGAAGGTTTTATGCGATTGTTCCAGTGAACGTACGTACGGCTGAATCCGCCCTTCGGGAGTGGATTCCAGCTCCATTAGTAAGCCCCGTACGGCGGTTGGTAGCGGACGAGGCCGACTGTATTCCCGAAGAATGCTTTGCAGATACTGGACTTTTTCGGCTCCCTGGCCATGTTCTTGCAGGTTTTGGAGAAATCGGGTGGTTTGTGGCCCGAATAACTGCCGGAACGTATCTGGCTTTTCGGGCGTAAAACCGAATAATCGGTACAGCCCTCCGGGTTTAAGCAACACTCCGATGGCCTGATACCTTCCCTGGACGGTTGTATATAAGGGTGCCGGAGACAAACCCAGTACGGACCCTGCGGCGGTATAAGCGTAGGGAAAGGCTCCGGTATTCCGAAAAGAATCGCCGTAATTGATGAGTAACTCCTGATACGGAAAGGCAACCGTTTGCGTCCGCAGGTGCACGTGTGGGCTTTCCTCGTACCAGATGCAATCCACGCTCTCCCGTAACTCGTCCGTCGGTTTGATTTGATACGAAGTCATGACTTGCCTTAATTCAGGTGCGACAGTAAGGGTAATACAACCGTGAAATGGTCTGCTTCTTCCCGAATGATAATGTCCGACTGCGTCAGCATCCGGTACTTCGCCGCGATATTATTCAGCCCTACGCCATTGCTTACCACCGCTTTCGTTTTCCGCTGTAGGTTATTGCGTACCCATAATTGTACTTCAGTGGGCTGGGTAAAAGCGGTAGAAATATCGATCGTTAGGGGCTGACTGGTCCGTACGATATTGTGTTTGACCGCGTTTTCAACCAGTAATTGTAAGGTTAGCGGCGGAAGCGTGTAGTGCAGATATTCGGGGGGGACGGATAGGTGTACCTGAATGCCTTTTCCGTGCCGCGTTTGTAACAAATGCACGTACGATTCAATGAAACGTAATTCCGTTTCCAGCGTAGTCAGTTCGCGATCGTTAGCGTATAGCAAGTAACGGTATACTTTGGAAAGTTCATCCACAAAGCGACCCGCCAGTTGAGGCGATTCTTCGATTAAGGAAGATAAAGCATTGAGGGCATTAAACAGAAAGTGCGGATTAACCTGACTTTTGAGCGAATCAAAACGGGCCTGCCATTCGGCTCGCATAAGTTGTTCTTTTTCCTGATACGTTTGTTTCCACTGCTGAATCAGGTAACTTCCCTCGTAAATACTCACGTAGACGCAGACATAAACGACCTGAATGCCAACGGTTTCGAAGTAATCATAGAGATCATACAGCCATAGTCCAGGATTAAGCAGCTGGTTGACTCCCGAGCGTAGAAACGTATTGAAATTGGCCAGCAGAATAATGACAAACAGGAGTCGCCCTAACCGACGACGCGTATTTGGCAGGCCGGGATAGAGTTTTTGGATAAACCGGACCACCCAGCGAGCCAGCTCCCAGCCGATGTAACCGCAGAACAAACCAATCAGCATGGACCACAGAAAATCTCGGGGAGACAATTCCAGGTACATGCGAAGCTTGAAGAAGATCAGACCAAAGGCAAAAAGCCCGATGGGTCCCAGCAAGCGAAGTCGCAGATTACGTGACGTAAGAAATGACATATTAGGCAGAAGGTATCCAAACAAAAACTAAAATTACGGCGGGTTTTCGTCACTTCAAAAAGGATTTTGTTCTTCCTTTCTGGCACTAAACACTAGTATTGATTTTGTTAAAAGAAGCGTAATCCATTCCGGTATACTGAATCATTTCTTAACATTTTATTTATAGCTAACTACGAAAAAATATAGGCTCCATTTTTATCTTTGCTCGCGTATCCAACACACCACCTATACCGTTTGCTCGGGTTTTAGTAACGTAGTATGTCTCTGTTTTCAGTACGTGTTTATCATTATCTTATTTTTCTATTCATTGGCTTAATCCTTCTTACCTTTTATCACCGCACGGAACATTTTGATGATGCCTGGTTTGCGGAACAATCATACTGGTTTTTGAAGGATGGAAAAGTTCGTTCCGAGTTATTCCGGGGCTTTTTACAATGGGAAGAACGCATTTATATTTTTCATAAACTCTTCATTTACACCGGAGCCTTTCTAATGGGTTTAGTGGGATTCAGTGTGGCTGGG
The DNA here is from genome assembly GCF_002943425.1 of Siphonobacter curvatus. Lineage (NCBI taxonomy): Bacteria > Pseudomonadati > Bacteroidota > Cytophagia > Cytophagales > Cytophagaceae > Siphonobacter > Siphonobacter curvatus. The sequence goes on along the minus strand of NZ_PTRA01000004.1, from coordinate 107,688 downwards.
AGTAAACTTATTAGTATTCTTTTTGGCTTTATCGCGGCGGGTTTAATCTGGAAGTATACGGAACGTGGGTCCCGGGAAGAGCAGGGGTTCGCTTTACTGCTGTATTTGGCTTGTGGTACGCTGATCAAGTATTTCTGCGTAAACCGACCGGAAATTATGTGCATGACGCTGGGTTTTGCCTCTTACCTGTGTCTGGACCGCCCTGGCGGGCGAGCACCCTACGTGGTGTGGGCGGGCGTATTGGCCGGCCTGGCTGCTCTGACGCACCTCAACGGCCTCATCTACCTAGCTGCCGGTACGCTTTGGCTCCTTATCCGTACGGATTGGCGAAAGACGTTCGTTTTTGCGAGCATAGGCGGTTTGGTACTGAGTCTATATCTAATAGATGCTCTGTTGGATCAACAGATGGACCGAATGGTTTGGCAGTTTATGGAAGATCCGGCCATGCAGTACACGCGTACCCTTTCCGACAAATTGAAGATGATGGTCAACTACCATCAACTCTTTTTCCACAGCCATCACGAAGCCGCGTTAACGGCACCCGTATTACTAACCGTTCTATTCGGCCGAAAACATCTTTCCCTGACCCAGCCGATCGTTTTGTACCTGACCTTACTGGTCATTCTTTTTTGGTTATTAACAAAAAGTACGTTTGCTTTTTATATTCTTTTGTTTGTACCCTGGTTCGTTATTCTCGTGGCTACCTACGCCCCGGCATTCATTGTAACCCGAGTTCAACAACGTATCGCCCGAGGTGTTGTAGTCGTTTACGTGGTGATCGGATTGATTACAATCGGTGAAGTTCTGTATGAGAATTATACGATTCCTTATCAACAGACCTACAACGAACAACTGACTCGCTTCATGCCCGAAAAGAACAGTAAGGTGATTGCTCCCCTTAGTTTTTTCTTTGGGCAAATGGAAAATTATCAGATTCGAAGTCTGAGTTATTACTGTTCCTTGCGGGATCGCCCACCTCTTACGTTACCCGAGTTTTTCGAAATGGCTAAACAGGAAGGCGTGAAATACATCATCAGTGATGATCCGTTAAATTCCAGCTATTCTATTCCCCTCGACACCCCCGAACGCATGGGAGCCTATACGCAAGTTTTTAAGGATGAGCGAACGGTTGTTTATCAATACAATCCTTGAAACCTTGTTTGCCCTAAGTGAGGAAATCCGTCAAAGCTTAAGGCTAGTTTCGTACCTCTTTTTCTTCGTTTTGAGCATTAAAAACCATCTTCATGAAACTTCTGGGAAGAATTGTATCCGTTGAATCGCATCATACCTCCCATCCTGAACCCACCTTTTCACTTGAATTACACGTCAGTCGTAATGACATCCGACTTTTACGTATTACACGGGAGCAATTTGATGAAATACAAATCCATGGATTCGGCAAGGTTGAACTGGAAGTAGACCCGAATAGCGGACTAGTTCTTTCGATTGTACGCCAATAAATGATTCGTTTCACGAAGAGCAGCCCGTTCCTGTTCCATCAACGGTCCGAATGGATTTATAAACCCTCGCCCCAAAAGTAATCACTACTAGCGAACTCGTTAACCATCCTTTTCATAAGACCCTTTAATCCATGCCTTCTGCTTGTTTGGGTCGGCAGCGTTTTGCAGAAAAAAGTACGCCTCGTTTTTGAAGAGAGTAGTCATTTGGGAAAGCGTTTATCGAATTAGTGGCTTTCCGAAAGCAAAGTCGAGCCTTTTTGTGCGAAAATGGACAAGTTTTGTTCATTTTCGCACAGCGTATCTAATGCTATATCACTGATTGTAAATATGTTATATTTTTTACTACGCTTAGGTACAGCTTTAGTACGTTAAAGAGCGTACTAGCATACAAAATTTGTTACTGGCTTACCTGGGCCCGGTAGTCGTAGCAATCTTTTTCAGATTCGATTATATCCTAGTACTTCTGTTGACGTCTCTTCGCAGACGGATCCTTAACCACCCTTATGATGCATTGTTTGACCCATTCACAACGGATGGGGCTGGATCCTATGGTTTCATTTTAACGTCAACTTCTTATGCAACGCTTTTTCTTGAGTACTCGTTTGTTCAGCCTTTTGGCCTTACTCCTTAGTTTTTCAACCCTCGGATCGGCTCAGTCCATACCTAGCGACTCTACCCGAGCCTATTGGAAATTGTACGCTTCTCAGGAAAGTCAGAGCCCGCTCATCCGGTTTTATACGGCTGCTCATCAAGTCGTATATGAAGAAAAATTACCCAAGGATTTGGGTCGCCTCACGCAGAAAAACATCCGACTGTTCGATCAATTATTGGCTTCGGTGACCAATCAGCGACTGGTGAGTTCGCACCTGTTTCCCGAACGTAATCCGGAAGTATATAACTTTCCTTTATCTGCCGAGAAAACTCATACGAACAAAATTACTTGGTATCGGGATGGCGTCGCGTTTTTTATAGCTAATCCCCAGGTCAATGAGCCGGGTAAGATACAAGTTTTCTACGCCAGACTCGACACTAAATTGGTGAGTGTGAATATCACGGACGAAACGGAAGAATACATTCACTATCAGGATCGTAGCTGTCGCTCGACCTACCGTCGCTCCATTGACTTGCAGAAATTCCCGAGTGGCCGCTACAAACTCATCATCCGTCATCCGGGTCAAACCTTTACTTATCATCTATTGGTGGATTCTAGTTTGAATCGAGTAGACATTCAACCGCAGTCTAATACCGTTCGGGTTGAATAACTCGCTTCGGGGTAAACGGAGTAGTACTCCGTTTACCTGATTCAATCAATTTTCTTCAAAAACTGGAGCAAATTCGTGGGCAAAAGCTTGAAACGTGCGAGCCGCCTCCCCCGTCACTTCCGATACAGTGTTCGTCACCAAAGCGGCTTCATTGCGGCTGTAGTGGGCGTAATCTTCCACGAGACCTTCGGCTTGCCAATCTGGAAAACCTACGCTCCGCAAGGCTTCTCGCATGGCTTCGGGTGGTACATCCTGAAAACGTACGGGTTTGTGAAGAGCCACTGAAAGTTGCTCGGCTATTTGGCTATGGGTCAACGCTTCTGGACCAGTTAGCGTATACGTTTTCCCGTTATGCCCTTCACTCGTTAAAGCTGCGGCCGCTACTGAGGCAATGTCGCGTACATCAATCACGCTGATTTTAGCGTCGCCCACCGCCGCAAAAAACATTCCCTGCTGAGCAATGGAGGAGCGGAAACCCAGTAAGCCCTGCATGAATAGATTCGGACGCAGGAACGTATACGTCAACCCCGTTTCCCGGATGGCCTGCTCTACTACAGCATGGTACCGCAAAAATCGCACGGGCGAATGTAGGTCCGCCGCCAGTTGCGACAGTTTTACTATATGCTGAACGCCCGCCCGCTGTGCTTCGGCTACAAAAGTCAATTGCTGTCGTTCAGCTTGTTCTGAAGAATTAGTGAGTAAAAAAGCCCGTTCGATACCTTGTAACGCATTGGCCAGACTTGCCCGATCATTGAAGTCGCCCTGGACTACTTCTACCCCCGGTAATGCGGCCAGCACCTCGTTTTTAGAACGAACCAAAGCTCGAAACGAAATACCGCGTTGCGAAAGTTGTTGAGCTAGTATCGAACCGACACTACCCGTCGCTCCGGTGATGAGAATTTTGGGAGTTGTGAACATCGTCTTTTCAGGAATAAAGTGATGATGAATACGGGCTGGCTTTTGCCTAACCCGCGACAAAGGTCTATTCTTATTACTTCCTGAAATTGTAAGAAAACGAAACGGAGCCTTAACCACACGAAAAAGGCCAATACGTGCGATACGTACTGGCCTTTTTGTACTAACCTATTTTTATCGGACGAACCTATGTCCTTTAATGTATAGGGCATCATTCGTAGGCTGGTCGAGTTTGGACCCGATTAGCGTACGGGTTAGCTTAAATCGTGGGTCGCCCACCCGTCACCTGTACCGTTGCTCCCGACATGTAACTAGAGTCTTCGGAGGCCAGTAATACGTAAATTGGAGCCAGCTCGGCGGGTTGCCCTGCTCGTCCCAGGGGGGTATCCTCTCCAAACTTTTGTACCTTTTCGGGAGGCATGGTGGCGGGAATTAAAGGCGTCCAGATCGGGCCTGGAGCTACGCAGTTCACCCGGATTCCCTTTTCAGCAATACTCTGAGCCAGGTTGCTTGTGAAGTTTTGAATGGCGGCCTTTGTAGCCGTGTAGGCCAGTAGCGTAGGGCTGGGCGAATAGGCATTAACCGAGGTCGTGTTCACAATCGTACTACCGGGCTGCATGTGGGGTTCGGCCGCTTTACAGAGATAAAACATGGCGTAGATGTTGGTCTTAAACGTCCGGTCCCATTCTTCACTGGGGATTTCCTGCAAAGATTCCCGTGACATCTGAAAGGCGGCGTTATTAACCAGGATATCAATTTTGCCGAATTCGGCAACGGCTTTTTGTACAATCTCCTGACAGTGGGATTCCTCGCTGATGTCGCCCGGTACCAGTACGGCTTTCCGGCCGGCCTGTTCGATGTATTGAGCCGTTTCGCGGGCATCTTCCTCTTCATTGAGGTACGAAATCAGTACGTCGGCACCTTCCCGGGCAAACGCAATCGCTACGGCCCGGCCAATGCCGGAATCGCCTCCGGTAATGATGGCTTTACGGCCTTCCAGTTTGCCGGACCCTTTGTACGAAGTTTCGCCATGATCGGGTTTGGGATTCATTTGGGAAGTTTTACCGGGTACGGGTTGCTCTTGCTCTGGATACGGTGGTTTCGGGTATTTTTCTCTGGGATCAGTCATTGGGCTGGATTCAAAATTCGCGTTCATTTCCTCTTGATTTTGGTGGATGAATCGACTGAATACTTTTTCAGTATCGCCCTTTCCGGCAAAAGATGCGTACCAGTCAATAATTGCCAAACGATTTCCACAATTGCCCTTACCATTGGTTTATCGAATGAATTGGTCCGAATTTTGTACCCCTGTCTCCGCTTGATTTCCACCCAACTCATTACTCAACTTGTATGCTTAAACGCCCCATTCCATCGACGCAGGAAATGCTACCCGTTATTGGCCTGGGTACCTGGCAAACCTTTGACGTGCCCGCTCCCACGGATCGGTTACGACGAACGTTAGAAACGATGCACCAGACAGGAGGTACGCTCATCGACTCATCTCCTATGTATGGTCGTTCGGAAGCCCGAATCGGTGACCTTACAACCGCCACCGCATTCGCCGATTCTTTTTTTTACGCCACGAAAGTCTGGACAACGGGCCGGGAACAGGGCATTCGACAAATGGAAGAATCCAGGCAGCGAATGCAACGAGAAACGATCGACCTCATGCAGATTCATAATCTGACCGACTGGCAAACGCATCTGCGAACGTTACGGGAGTGGAAGGAGGCAAAGAAAATTAGGTATCTAGGAATAACCCATTACACGGATAGCAGTCACGAAACCCTCGAACGTATTCTGACTACGGAAGCCATTGACTTTGTACAGTTTAATTACTCCATTCTATCTCGACACGCTGAAAAACGGCTTTTGTCCGTCGCTGCGGATCGGGGTGTAGCGACCCTGATCAATCGGCCGTTGGGTGAAGGAAATCTCTTCGCCCAGGTACGTAATCAGACGCTCCCCGCCTGGGCTTCCGACTATGCGATAAAAAGTTGGGGACAGTTTTTTCTCAAATACATCGTGTCGCACCCGGCCGTCACTTGCGTCATTCCGGGCACTTCCGATCCAGACCACCTGGCCGATAACATGCAGGCGGGATTCGGCCCTTTACCCGACGAAGCCACCCGACATAAGATGGTGGACTACCTTAGGGCACTCTAAACGTGTAGCTACGTACATTCTCAGGCAGCGGAATACTTAAAAACAAAAGGGGTTCTGACCTATCCTGGTCAGAACCCCTTTTGTTTAAATAGCTTTCTTACTGAACGGGTTTCGTTTTTACTTTCTCGAACCATTCGAGTGTGCGACGCATGAAAACCACCTCGGTAGGTACGTGATAGCCATTGGGAATGGTTGTCAACTTAGCCTCGGTAGATCCTAGTTTTTGCATAGACTCAAATACCTTGTTTGTATTCAGGTAAGGGATGTACTCATCGGTATCGCCATGCAACAGATGCAAGGGGGTCTGCGTTGACCAACCCGTCAAATCGTTTGTGCTAAGGGCTTGCGAAAAGCCAGACGTTTCGTCAAAAACTTCCGCCCGGAAAGTATCCGTACACATCTCGTGAAAACTTACCGAAATGGTACGAGCGTTTGCCATGGATTGCCGAATTTGTTCTGCGTAGGGAGCCTTGAAATAGTGGCTAATGGGTTTGTTCAAACCGTATAACTCGTTGTAAGTCAAGGTTTGCCAAACGTACAGGTAATTAGCCAACTTACCAATGGTAGGTTGTGTCAGGATGTGCTGGAAAAAGGCCTTCGTTGCGTACGGACCTGAACCACAACTGGTACTAGCCAGCTTAAATTCAGAAGCATAATCATCCTGAATCATCTTTTGCGTTGAAAGAGTAGCATACCCTCCTTCCGAATAACCAGCCAGAAAAACCTGTCCGTTCGTCGTGCGTTTTTTAGCTGCTAAAAATTCTTTCGTCGCTAAGAGCATATCCACCGATGCTCTCGCCAATGTTTCGCGGTGTTCGTAGGGATGCGAAACTTGGCTCGATTGCCCGTACCCCAGGTAATCCGGACAAACGACGATGTATCCATGCGTGGCAAAGTACAGCGGATAGGAAAAACTCGGAGCCGTCAGATTACTTCCAGTCGGAGCTTCGGCAGGCGAATAAGCCGTTGCGTGCTGGAAACTTAATAAAGGATAGTTTTTTGCTTTAGGCTGACGAGGCAGGTACACGATACCCGAAGCAAGAATGGGCTTACCTTTGACTAAACTGGTACGATACGTAAGTCGGTAGACTTCCATCGTATAGTCAGCCGGCTGATACTCCAGTGAATCGTTAGTTGATTGAATAAGAGCTAACGTTGACGGTTCGTATACACTTACTAAAGAACTATCCGCTAAGAAAGGATCTACTTTCTCAACAGGCTCTTTATGACAGGATGTTAAAAACAGTACAGATAGACTCAGGAAACCAACAACCCGCCTAAAAGGACGAGTAATGACTTGTAAAGATAACATGCTATTTAAGGGGGAACAAAAGGCCGCAAAAGGCCCAATCAAGCTAACATTGGAGGGAAATAAAGCGGTATTTAGCCAGCAAGAAGCACGCTAGGGTCGAAAGGAGAAACGTAGACGGGAGAAAACGATACTATTCAGGAAGAAATCTAAAGAGAAAGAATATAGATTTTTTTTCATAAGAATCAAGGACGATGATGGGCAACGTTTTCAGCCACAAGAATACGTTATATTCTTTTCATATGCAACTGGTTACGAAATTTAACGTGCTCGTATAAGTAAGGCCAGCGTACCTAATTGCAATGTTTTAAAAGTTAAGTATGCATAATTAGATTAGATGAGTATAGAAAGAATAGTATTTCAAAAAGTCTTAATTGATGCTTATAAACTTTTGTTAAAAAATTAGATAGACCTATATTTTCTATTTTGTAAATCAAAACAGCCTTCTTTTTGAATGAAATCAAAAAATAAAATACTAGTACCCCCAGGAAAATTGCTTCTATTTTTTAGAATAATTACATGGTCAAGTAGCTACAATTCGTCCAGCTGAAAAATAAAAATACCCCTTGATTCGTCGTTTGAAGCAAAGGGTATCAATATTCTAAACAACACAAAGTCAGTATTGACTAAATGAATTTGGACGTCCAGAACCACACCAGCCAGAATGCTATCCCCAGGACACAAACGAGGGTTAGCCCCAGATCATACAACCCTTTGAGCCGGACATTTTTAACTTTATTTCGACCGTGTACTTTCAAGTAGAAGTGTATACCCAAAACCGCACAGATCAGTATAAAATAGTTGCAACTATCGGAAATGAACGTTAACATAAGATGTATAGTTAGGTAGCTTTAGGAATTACTAATCATGGATACGCCTACAAAAATAAATCAGAAAAGGCTAAAGTTGTATCCGCGGCACGGTATAAAATGTGCCGTAAGCAGGGAAAGTAGCCTGCAGGAAAGCAATGAACGACAAAGAATTAGCTCCTAAAAAGCTTCGAAAACGTTCATTGGGGCACTATATGAAAAGAGATGGGGCGTCAGGGCAGGGGAAGAAAAGGAACATAAAAAAACCTCTCGAATTTGAGAGGTTTTTTTATTAATGATTGGCAGCAGCTTCTTTCGGTAAGCTTACTTTCGGAGAAGCGGCATCCAGACTCACATCACCCGTAGTGGTTGAAGGCGTGAGAGGAGCATTCGTGTAATCGAAAAAGGGTAACATGATCAGTGACAATACGATCAAAAAGCCGATCACAACGTATACAGGAGTTAAATCACTCCGATCATCGTATGAGTTAGTAGCCATGGTAATAAAATTGGTTTCTACTTTTTTCGGCAAATAGACAAAAAAGACGGTATCATTCCTAGAAAAAATGCCTGAAAAAGACGTCCGCTTGCTTTTCCATATCCCTGTTGCCTTTGCAGGAGCTGCTTAGGCTCGCTTCATGTACCAATACAAAACCCAGCGTTGGCGGGCACTGGGTTTGTATACGTCTGCTTGGCGGTCGCAAACGTTCTTACTTACAAGAAACTACCGGTAATGCCTTCTGCAACAGTTTGTTAAAATAGCGTACCGTTTCTGAACGGTATCAGTATACGATATATACGGAATGAGCCCTTTTAGGGTTAGACTATCATTTACCAGGAATTCCTATTTTTCAAACTCTTTCCATCGCTGGTCAAGGCAAGCCTAGGGTCGGGCAAGCATTTCCCCAATCCGCTTCGTTGTCGCTTCCTCAACCAAGCGAATACGACTTTTTTACTATCTACCGCAAATGAATACATCTATGATTTGGGTAACAATAATCAGTAGTTACACCGTGTGTTGGTTTTTATGGATTTGCTGGGAGTTACGGCGTGCCTACGTGCCCAGCGATGAACAAAATTCTTTTCACCAAGAAGATGAACATTGGTTAGTGTCCCATCACTTTATCAGTCCGAAAGCAAGAGGAAAAGAAGATGAAACGAATCTTATGGACAAAGTCTCAGGCCCAGGCGACCGGCCCTTTAAATCCTGATACCGCCGTATTACATATGCCAGCTGCCGTTCGGCAGGAGATGTGCGAACGTAAATTGAATAGAATTCGACTCATGGCAGTAGCTACGTTTGTCGCTGGTTTTGTTATTTACTTTATGGTCCTCAGCGGTTGGCTAAAACCCTAGCTATCTGCCTTTTATATCGCTTTAAATTACAGATTTAAGAATTCGAATACATTGCATTAGTTCTTCTTCTGTGGAAGAAGCAAAACCCAGACGAGCCACATTTTCTTTACGAAAAACGGACTCATGAGCCGTTCCATTGGATAAATACAACTCTTTTTGGAGAGCTTTTTCGGCCAAGCGTACCAGATTAATACTCGAATCAAACCTGGTCCAGACGGACATTCCCCCTTCCGGTTTTCGAAAATCGACTACGCTACCCAATTCCGTTTGCAGAGCGTCACAAAACAGATCCCGCCTTTGCCGATAAATGCGGAGGGATTTGCGGATGTGTCGTTGAATAACTCCCGTATGTAACAACTCAGCCATGGCGTTTTCAAGCAATGTATCTCCCTGACGATCAATGACACGGCGAAGTTTAGTCAGGTGCTGAATTACATTTTCCGGCCCTACCAGATAGCCGACCCGAAAGGCGGGTGAAATGGTCTTAGTGAATGAGCCGCTATAGAGTACCATACCCCCCAAATCAGCACTGGCGAGCGGAAACAGTGGCTTGCTTTCGTAATGAAAATCGTAGTCGTAATCGTCCTCAAAAACAATGAACTTGTACGTCTGGGCTAAAGCCAGTAACCGCATGCGACGGTCCGCTCGTAAAGGTACGGTAGTCGGGTACTGATGATGCGAGGTTACGTACAACATTCGTAGGGGTCGTTGCTGGCATATCCGTTCTAAGGCATCTACGTCAATTCCGTACGCATCCACGGGTACGGAAATAAGCTGGGCTCCCGCCTGCAGGAAATTCATGCGAGCCCCCGACCAGCTATACTCTTCGATGGCCACTGCGTCTCCTGGCTGAAGCAACGCGGTACTAGCCAAATAAACACCCATCATGGTACCCCGCACAATCAGTATATTTTCGGGCTCCGCCCGCAGACCACGGGTTGCATTTAAATACGCGGCCAATTCCTCCCGTAGCCAGCGGGAACCACTCGGATCATTGTAGCCGAGTCGTACGTACGGATTGGAAGCCAGTACCTGCGATCGATACGCCCGAGACAAGTCCAGCACGGGAGCCAGGCGGGCATCGGGAAACCCATCATCCAAGTGATAGCGGGCTTGTGCCTTTAACGGGGGCCGATCCAGATGCGGCGTTGATTGAAAGGAAAATCCTGCCTGCTTGGCAGGATCGAAAACGTCGGAATTGACTAATGGCCGGGGAGTCAATTCCGGTAAATGCCGGCTCACGAAGGTACCATTTCCAACCTGCGTTTGTAACCAACCTTGGGCGATAAGTTCATCGTACGCCTGTATCACTGTTTTTCGGTGAATGGCCAATCCCGACGCTAACGCTCGCGTACTGGGTAGCCGATACTCCGGCCGTAGGATGCCCTTGCGGATCAGATCAGTCAGTTGAGCGGCAAGCTGGAGGTAAATGGGCTGAGGATCCTGGCGATAGATCTGAAGTAGAGTAGCTAAAGGCTGCATAAAATTGGACTACTCGTTTTGTCAAAAATGGATGCGTAGAAGAATCCAGCAAAGCTACACTTTTGTCAAAAAAACAGCCGAATGAATTCTCCGAAACTTATTCCCAGTCGGGATGCTAAAAAAGCTCATTTTGATGCCGAAACTATTTACCCCATTCTGGATGAGGCCTTGTACTGCACCATCAGCTATTGCGTAGACAAGCAGCCCTACTCTATTCCCACGGCTTTTGTTCGCTACGAAGACAAGATTTACATCCATGGCTCAGTAGGCAGTCACTTTATTCGTACGATTGAAAAAGGCCTACCCGTTTGCGTTTCCGTAACCTTAATGGATGGATTAGTTATTGCCAAGTCGGCCTTTTCGCATACGGTGAATTACCGTTCCGTAATCCTCTTTGCTGAAGCCGAAAAGATAGAAGAGATTGACCTTAAAAAAGCAGCTCTCGAATGGCTAACTGAGAAAATAGTACCTAATAGCTGGGATTACCTGCGGCCCATGACCGACAGTGAATTACGCAAAACAACGGCTCTGGCTTTTAAAATCGATCAGGCTTCGGCGAAAATCCGGACGGGCATGCCCAACGACGAACCGGAAGATAAAGAACTGCCCATCTGGTCGGGTGTTATTCCGATCCAACAACAGCGGCTCGCTCCGGTAGCCGACGAAAGTAGCCAGGTCATTCCTTTGCCCGAACATTTAATGTTATAAAAAAACGCCCAGCGTCCTGATCAGGACGCTGGGCGTTTGTAGGGTGATCAGGTTCATTTACTTTTCTTCCCGGTACAGAACCATTCCGGCGTGATACAGAATTCCGTCCCGGAAATCACCGTCGGCCGTAAAACCCGTATCGTCCACGTAATCAATGTGATCTCCCGTGAGGGTGTACCGGCCCTGATAGGCACTCTTTCGGGTACCCCGAGCTTCATCGTAGCGGCCATTGGGCAACAGTTCATGCCGGATGTATCCGTCTTTTGTTACCCACATGCCGACGTAAGAATCGTTTGTTTTCATGGCTTTGGTTGGGATGATTATCCATTCACTCGTTAGACTTCAGTACTAAAATCCGTAGAAAGGGTAAGGTCTTTCCAGGCTTCCACATCTACTTGGACTGCGGCCATTTTTTCCTGCATCATTCCGTAAGCGTCACTTCCCAAAAACAAATGCAAGGGTGGATTTGGCGTAGTAGCTACGGTAATCAAGGCTGCTACGGCTTTTGCCGGATCGCCGGGCTGGTTACCGTTGATGTCCTCCCGGTGGGCCGACAAAGAGGCCTGAGCTTCAGCATACGCTTCGATACGGCGGGCCGGCGTAGCCATGGATTCCTGGGTGAGGAAATTGGTACGGAAATAACCTGGATATACTACGGTGGCGTGAATACCGAATGATTTCGCCTCCGCCGCCAGCGATTCCGTAAAACCGGCTACGGCAAACTTCGTAGCACAGTAGATACCCCAACCCGCAAAATTGGCCGTATATCCACCAATTGAAGCAATATTGAAAATGTGTCCCGATTGCTGATTCCGAAGATGAGGCATCACTTCGCGAATGACATTGAGTGAGCCGAAGACGTTAATGTCGAAATTCTTGCGAGCTTCTTCGTCGCTGAGTTCTTCAAGCGTTCCAAACTGCCCGTAACCGGCATTATTCACGACCACGTCAATGCGTCCGAAGGTGGCTATGGTTTGAGCAACGGCTTGCTGTACACTGGCTGGTTCCGTTAACGAAACCTGTAAGGGTAAAAACTGATCCGAAGCCGGACCTATTTCCTTCACTAGCGTCTCTAACTTTCTAGAGGTGGCCGCTACACGGTAGCCTTCCTGTATTAATTTTTGGGTCAGTAGTAATCCCAGTCCTTGTGAGGCTCCTGTGACGAACCATACGTTGGCAGCGTTCATAATATGTTTGTTTTTTGTACACTGCAAAAGTACAAGCCCCTCAGGGGCAGCAGCTTACAGCAAACAAACCAATACTTGCAAAATTCAAACAAAGAAGGGATCTATTGAGCCATCCTTCCTACGAAGGTCGATTGACAACCCTAAACGTCGGTTTTATCTATCCTTCTATTCATACAAATTCTTATTAATACACCTTCTGCTTCCCACTTACATCCGATACGTCCGTACGTACTCGCGGGGGGGCATGCCCGTAATCTCTTTAAATCGGCGGTTGAAATTGGAAAGATTGGTATACCCGCACTGAAAGGCGATCTCACTAATCGATTCGCGGGACTCACGAAGAAGCCGACAGGCGTGTTCAATGCGTACTTCGTTGAGTAAATGCGAAAAGGTTTTTCGCGTATGCTGCCGGAAAAAGCGGCAAAAAGCACCCGGCGTCAGGTTTGCCACATTGGCGACTTCTTCCAGCCCAATCGGAGTGGCGTAGTGTTGGAGAATATACGAGAAGATTCGTTCGAGTCGCTGGTGATCATCGGGACGACTGGGACGTTCATAGGCCATACGAGACAGAATTTCCCGTTGCTGATTTCCCGCCAATTGATCCAGCATCCGTACCAGAAATAGAAACTGCTGAAAGGGTCGTAGTTCCGGCAGTTGCTCGAATTCCTGCACAATCGAATCGTCAGCGGAGACCTGTAGGCGAACGCCGTGACGGGCTTCGGACAACAACTGTTTCAGGTGTACCATTTCTGGAAAAGCCAGTAACTGTTGCTCGAACGGTTCACCCATAAATAAGATGGAAGTAGAAACGGCCTGCTCATTCCCGGCCAGGGGCGTACTCCGCAGGACGTGCGGCAGATTGCTACCCAGCAACAGCAGATCATAGGGTTGAAAACGGTCAATCCGATTGCCCACGACCAGCGTTCCTTCTCCTTTCTCAATCAGGGTAAGCTGGATTTCGGGATGAAAATGTAATTGCCCATAAAAGCTGGGGCCATTCTCCTTCTGAATTCGAAACGAACGCTGATCGACACTGGGTACGCGAAAGAACAGGGGCTTCATACTGATATTTATTTGGTCGATTTATTGGAAAGCTCTATAAAAGTAGTGAAAAAAGTATTAAACCCAATCAAATCCGAGCAATGAAGGCAGCTAAACCTTTCGGACCTTTGAGCTAACATTTAAGCCCCTTCTACAATATGAACGTTGCCGTTACCTGGCAGGGAATTTACCCTGCACTTCTTACGCCCTTTACTGCTGAGGACACGCTGGATCTGGATCTGTTTGAAACCAACCTCCGGGCTCAGATCGACGCCGGCGTACGGGGTCTGATCATTGGCGGATCGCTGGGAGAAACCAGTACGCTGACCCGCCCCGAAAAACTGCAATTGCTCGAACGAGCCCTGCAGGTTTGTGACGGACAGGTACCGGTTATCGTGAATATTGCGGAACAGGCCACGCGTGATGCCATCGCCGCGGCTCAGGAAGCCGAGGCGAACGGAGCGGACGGCCTGATGCTGTTGCCTCCCATGCGGTACTTTGCGGATTCCCGTGAAACGGTAGAATTTTTCCGCAGCGTTGCCGAGTCAACGAAGCTGCCGATCATGCTGTATAATAACCCGGTGGATTACAAAATTCACATCACCGTACCGATGTTCCAGGAACTGGCTCAGATTCCGAACATTGAAGCCGTGAAAGAATCAACCCGTGACCTGACCAACGTGATTCGGATGCGGAATGCCTTCGGCGATCGTTTCAAAATCATGGGTGGCGTGGATACGCAGATTCTGGAATCAGCCGTACTCGGTGTTGATGGCATTGTAGGCGGACTGGTAGATGCCTTCCCAGCCGAAACCGTAGCCCTTTACGAATGGGCTCAGCAGGGCAAAATCAAAGAAGCCTTTGAATTGTATCAGTGGTTCATGCCCTTGCTGGAACTTGACATTCACCCCAAACTTGTTCAAAATATTAAATTGGCTGCCGTGGCTACGGGCATCGGTTCCGAATACGTACGGGCTCCGCGTCTACCGCTTGTCGGCGAAGAACGGGCTCACGTACAGGGCATCATCGATCGGGCGATGGCCAATCGCCCCAGTCTTGCGGTTCCTGCTTAATCCAGCCATTAAAGGCTATTTTTCATTGAACTGTGTCGGTCCAAAACTGGCACAGTTCAATCATTAGGATCTTTGGCAATTTTTGAACGATGTCCACAGCGTATCATTTTTTTTGTATTGATGCCCATACCTGCGGGAACCCCGTACGGGTAGTCACTGGCGGGAGTATTCCCTTTTTGCAGGGAGAGTCCATGAGCGAAAAACGGCAGCATTTCCTGCGGGAATACGACTGGATTCGCAAGGGTCTGATGTTTGAACCCCGGGGCCACGACATGATGTCGGGGAGCATTCTGTACCCGCCCATTGATCCGGCCAACGACGCCGGGGTACTCTTTATCGAGACCTCCGGCTGTTTGCCCATGTGCGGACACGGTACCATCGGTACGGTTACAGTAGCCATCGAACAGAACCTGATTCGGCCTAAAACGCCGGGCGTACTGAATCTGGAAGTTCCCGCCGGACTGGTACGGGCCGAGTATGTACAGGAAGGCCGCAAGGTAACGTCGGTGAAAATCACCAACATCAAATCCTATCTGGCGGCGGAAGGTCTTACCGTTGAATGTCCGGATCTGGGTACCTTAACCATTGATGTAGCCTACGGCGGTAATTTCTACGGTATTGTGGATGTACAGACCAATTTTCCGGGACTGGAACATTTCAGTGCCGATCAGCTCATTAGCTGGGCCCGCGTCTTACGGGTTCGCCTGAATGAACAGTACAATTTCGTTCACCCCGAAAACGATACGATTCGCGGCCTGAGTCACATTCTCTGGACGGGTGCTACGTTAAAAGAAACCTCTACGGCCCGCAATGCCGTTTTTTACGGCGATAAAGCCATTGACCGTTCGCCCTGTGGCACCGGTACTTCGGCCCGCATGGCTCAGTGGTACGCTCAGGGCAAACTCAAGCCCGGCGATACCTTCGTCCATGAAAGTATCATTGGATCGATTTTCAACGGCAGAATCGAAGCCGAAACTGAACTGGCTGGAAAACCGGCCATTGTACCAAGTATTGAAGGCTGGGCCCGCATTCACGGCTACAACCACCTCATCATCGACGAAGACGACCCATACGCCTTTGGCTTTCAGGTCATTTAACTTATAAAACGAGCGGCCGCTCGTCACCCCAAAACACATGCAACACATCGGAATTGTTGGCGGAGGCATTATTGGCTTAAGTACCGCTTACTACCTGCGGGAAGCCGGGTACGCCGTGACCGTTTTTGACCAGACCGTACTGGCCGACGGCTGCTCCTACGGAAATGCCGGTATGATTGTGCCCAGCCACATTGTACCGCTGGCTCAGCCGGGTATGATCGCCAAAGGGCTTCGCTGGATGCTTCAGCCGACAAGTCCTTTTTACGTAAAGCCCCGGCTCAACGCGGATTTAATTCGCTGGGGCTGGCTGTTTTACAAACACTCGACCAACGAGCACGTCCAGTACTCCATTCCGGCTTTACGGGATATAAGTTTACTCAGCAAAACCATGTATCAGCAACTGGCCCAAACGATGGATTTTGGCTGGCACGAACGCGGTTTGCTGATGCTGTATCAAACGGCTGCTGCGGAACATGAATTACAACACGAAGCGGATCTGGCCAACCAGTCGGGCATTGAAGCCCGTATGCTGGATCAGAAACAGGTACAGGCTCTGGAACCCGATGCGGAAGTGACCGTACACGGAGCTGTATACTATCCCGGCGACGCCCACGTAACACCCCGACGGGTCATGGAAACGCTGATTGCCGATTTAAAAAGTAAAGGTGTTCAGTTTCTGGAAAACCATCGCGTAGAGGGCTTTGCCATGAATGGCTCCCGCGTAACGGCCATTCGGGCGGGTGGTGAACAGTACCCCGTGGATGAAGTAGTCATCGCGGGAGGAGCCTGGTCGCCGGAAGTCGTAAAAAGTCTGCAACTCAATCTGCCTTTGCAGGGTGGAAAAGGGTATAGTTTTCTGTTGAAAGACCAAAGTCCTCAGGTGCGGGTACCGGCCATTATGCTGGAAGCCCGGGCTACGGCCACGCCAATGGGTCAGGATCTGCGGATTGCCGGTACCATGGAAATCAACGGTACGGATCTTTCCGTAAACATGAAACGCGTACAGGGAATCAGTCAGTCGATTCAACGGTATTATCCGGGTATTCGCGTAGATTTGCCCGCCCGGGAAGTCGTCTGGAAAGGTCTGCGACCTTGCTCACCCGATGGGTTACCCTACATTGGCCGCATTCCGGCGTATCAAAACGTAACCCTTGCCACGGGTCACGGCATGATGGGATTAAGTCTGGGACCCGGTACGGGCAAGCTCGTGAGCGAAATCATTACGGGGCAATCCCTGAGTATGGATGTAGCAGCGTTTCGTCCGTCTCGCTTTCAGTAAACGCAGGTAGCTGCTAGGGGTGCAACCGCGATTCCACTCGTCCTTTGGATGTGGCCCTGTATTTCCAGCCCCACGCAAACGGGCCGTATACGCGTTCGAAAACCTCTATAAACCCAAGTACTGGCATGTCACAAGCTACGATAGAACATTCTTTTCAAGCCATCAATCCGGCCACGGGCGAAATCCTGCCGGGTGAATTCATTGAAACGAGTCTCGAACAGATTACCGACTACGGTCATCGTTCGGCAGCAGCCTTCGCCGAATACCGAAACGTATCCGGACTTAAAAAAGCGGAATTTCTCGAACAGATTGCCCTTGAAATTGAAGCCTTAGGCGATGCTCTGCTGGAACGGGCTCAGGCCGAAACGGCGCTACCTCTACCCCGTCTGACGGGCGAACGGGGTCGTACCACGGGTCAATTACGCCTTTTTGCCAGCTACGTTCGGGAAGGCTCCTGGGTAGACGCCCGCATTGATCCGGCCCTGCCCGAGCGTCAGCCCCTGCCCCGCCCCGACCTACGACAAATGCTGCGACCCCTCGGTCCCGTCGGTATTTTCGGAGCCAGTAACTTTCCGCTGGCCTTCTCCGTAGCGGGTGGCGACACCGCTTCGGCTCTCGCTGCGGGTTGTACGGTGGTGGTGAAAGCCCACCCGGCTCACCCCGGTACCTCGGAGCTGGTCGCCGAAGCCATTCGTACGGCAGTACAAAAGTGCAATTTACCCGAAGATACGTTCCTCTGCATTCAGGGTCGAACCAACGAAACAGGCCAGGCCCTGGTCAATCATCCCGCTATTAAAGCCATTGGTTTTACGGGATCGTTCCGGGGCGGTAAGGCCATTTTTGATGCGGCAGCCCGTCGCCCCGAACCCATTCCAGTGTACGCTGAAATGGGCAGTACGAATCCGGTTTTCTTTTTGCCCCAGATTCTGAAAGAACAGGGAGCGGCTCTGGCTCTGGCTTACGTGGCTTCCACGACGCTCGGTACGGGTCAGTTTTGTACGAACCCGGGCTTGAGTATTGTCACGGCTTCGGAAGCTACGGAACAATTTAAAGCCCAGGCTCAACAAGCCATTACGCAGGTTAAACCAACGTCCATGCTGACGAAGGCGATTCGCGAAGCTTTCCATCAGGGCATTTCACACCTGACCAGCCACGGGGACGTACAGGTACTGGGTGAATCGGATGCGACGGAAGGTTACGCCTTAGCCCGCCCCGTACTGCTAACCAGTACGGCCAAAGCACTGCTAGCGAATCCGGCCGTAGCCGAAGAAGTATTCGGTCCCAGCAGTATCATTGTTCAAGCCGATAATCCGGAAGAAATGCTGGCATTGGCTCAATCCTTGGAAGGTCATTTGACCGCCACGGTTTACGGTACGGAAGAAGAATTGCTCCAATACGGCGACTTATTGGCCATTCTCGAACAAAAAGCGGGCCGGGTGATCATCAATGCCTTCCCAACGGGGGTGGAAGTAAGTCACGCCATGCACCACGGCGGTCCCTTCCCGGCCACGACCGATGCACGCTCAACGTCCGTTGGCACGAATGCCATTCGTCGCTTTGCCCGACCCGTATGTTATCAGGGTTTTCCTCAGGCTTTACTTCCGGAGGAATTGAAAGATACTAACCCGCTGTCGATTTGGCGGCTTTGGGATGGCGTTACGCAGAAGTAAATCTACCCTACTGCTTATTAAATAATCAAAAATCCCAGCCTGTAGCCGGCTGGGATTTTTTGTTGAGGTCATCTGGCTAATTTCTTTTCTACGCGAATAACGCTCTGACTTTAGGTAGCCTTTTACCCATTCTCCGCCAATTCATACTTCTTCAATAAAGTCTATTTACGAAAACAAAAGCGGGCACTCTTTTTTAACGCTTTTCTATACGTTTTTGGATTTCCCCAGTATTCCGCCTGTACTGGCTTTCAGAAATTTGCCTTATTTTCTTCCTTTTCCATACGTTCATCATCCACTATAAACTCAACTCTATGGTAACCCGCAGAAGCTTTATTCAAACTGTTTCGAACGGCATTGCGTATACCAGTATGGCTGGAAGCGGCCTTCTGATGGCCTGCCAAAGCAGATCTGATCAATCAAAAGAAGCTGAAAAACAGTCCACACAGAACGAAGAAAAGAAGAAAGGTAAACTGGGCATTGCTCTGGTTGGCTTGGGTAAGTACAGTGAAGAACAGCTGGCTCCGGCTTTGGAGGAAACCAATCAATGTTACCTGGCCGGGATCGTTACGGGTACGCCCGAAAAGGCAGAGAAGTGGAAAACGAAATACGACATTCCCGAGAAGAACATTTATAACTACGAGACTTTCGATACGATCAAGGACAATCCAGACATCGACATTGTCTACGTAGTACTCCCCAACAGCATGCACGCCGAATATACGGTACGAGCCGCTAAGGCGGGCAAACACGTCATCTGCGAGAAACCGATGGCCCTTACCGTAGCCGAATGCGACCAGATGATTGCCGCCTGCAAGGAAGCCGGAAAGATGCTTTCGATTGGGTACCGCCTTCATTTCGAGCCGTATAATCTGGAAATGGTACGCTTGGCCGAAACCAAAACTTTCGGTAATCTGAAAAAAATCAAAGCCGAAAACGGTATGAATGGTACCGAAGGCTGGCGAGTTGACAAAGAACTTTCAGGAGGGGGTCCGCTGCCGGATGTAGGCATTTACTGCATTCAAGCCGTACGGTATACGACTGGCCAGGAACCACTGGCGGTACGAGCGAAAGAAGGTCCAAAGAAAGACAAGGAATTTTTCAAAGAAGTAGAAGCGTCCCTGACCTGGGAAATGGAAATGCCGGGCGGCGTGATTGCCGAGTGCAAAAGCAGCTACGAAGAAGACATGAGTCTGCTTCGGGCTGAGGCCGATAAAGGATTTTTCGAACTAAAACCGGCCTACGGCTACTCCGGTCAGAAAGGCGAAACGTCCCAGGGAAAAATGGATTTGCCCAAAGTCAATCAGCAAGCCCTACAAATGGACGACTTCGCCGAGGCCATTACCAAAAAGCGGCCCACGCCCGTACCGGGAGAAATGGGTCGTCAGGACGTGAAAATCATTAATGCTATTTACGAGGCGATGAAGACGGGTAAACGTGTTGAGATTCCTGCTTAGGGGGTTCAATAGAGTTTGAGTGGGTTTGAGGGCTGAATTGGTTTTAAGGTTTGATGAAGTTTGATCGAGTTTAAGTTAAAGGTTTGCGGTAAAAGCCGAGGGTTCCTGCATACTTTTTACACCGACTATATCCTTCCAATGGCTAGTAATCAACTCTCAAATCATTAGACGTTTCACATGATCAGACTCGTGTATTAATCATTCATACTTTAAACCTGATCAAACTTCATCAAACCTTAAACTAACTCAAATCTCCAACCTACGTACATGCCAACACATTCCCACACCCTTTGCTCTATAAACACTTTATTCTATCCAATCAATGAAAACAAGAACTACATTATTCTTAAGTGCTGCACTGGCGGGCGTAATTGGCCTGAGTTGCAGTAAAGACAGTGGATTTTGGGATTCTTTTATTCCGGAAACCGACGAGGAACCGACTTCTGCTCAGATTAACGGGTACATTTTCCGTCCGGCTCTGGTACCGGTTACGCCCGAGCGTATTCAACAAATGAAAGTACCTGCTGGGTTTAAAGTACAGGCGTTTGCTCAGGAATTAGGTAAGCCCCGCATTCTAGCCGTAAGCTCGCAGGGACACGTGTATTTTTCAGATCGCGACGCAGGTGTCGTGATGCTATTGCAGGATACGAATAATGACGGGGTAGCGGAACGAAAACAAACCGTTGCCACGATCAAACAGGCTCACGGACTAGCCATTCATAACTCAAAACTGTACATCGCGTCCGTTCAGGATTTGTACGTAGCCGATATGAATTCGGATGGTACGCTGGGTCAACCCAAACTGATTAAATCAGGATTGCCCGACGGTGGACAGCATCCTAACCGTACCCTGGCTTTCGGTCCGGATGGTCAGATGTACTATTCCATCGGTAGTACTTGCAACTCCTGCCCGGAGCCCAATGCTCTGAATGCAACCATGGTCCGTATGAATCCAGACGGATCGAATATGAAGATTTATGCCAAGGGTTTACGGAATACCATCGGATTTGGCTGGCATCCCGAAACGAAGGAATTCTGGGGACTGGATCATGGGATCGATTGGCTCGGGGACGATGACCAGAAGGAAGAAGTAAATTTGATCAAGGAGAATGCAAACTACGGCTGGCCTTACATCTACGGCGAAGGAAAGTATAACCCCGGCGATCGTCCCCCGGGAGATACGACCTACCAGCAATACTTGCAACTTTCAACGCAGCCCTCGCTCACGTACCAAGCTCACGCGGCTCCCATGCAAATGGCGTTTTATACGGGCTCGCAATTTCCCAGCGACTACCAAGGCGATGCATTTGTAGCGATGCGAGGCTCCTGGAATCGCAGTAAACCCGTGGGATACAGCATCGTCCGCCTACATTTCGAAAATGGAAAACCGGTACGATTCGAAGACTTTTTAACGGGCTTTCTCGTAGACAATAACCGTTCCCATATAGGCCGACCCGTTGGTGTAGCCGTACACGCGGATGGCTCACTGCTGGTTTCGGATGATACGAATGGGGTGATTTATCGTATTTCGCGTCAGTAATTCTTTCCTTAAAAAGAGCGGCTTTTTATGGGTAGAAGGCCGCTCTTTTTATACGGATATTATGTAGGAATGGGGCGTCCCTGTACCCCGCATTGCATATGGGGTTATTCAGCTTGAACCCCTCCGGGTTGGATAATCGATTTAAAAGAAAACGGGTGCAAGTTTCCAAACTTGTAACCCTTATCGGGCAGTTTCGAAAGCCGGACTATGAGAATCCTGCACCCGTTAAAGATCATTCGCCGTACCCCGCAGGCGATACAGAATGAACCTTACAGAATTTGAGATTGCGTTTGAAAATGAACCCCGCATGTACGTATTGCACCTTTCAACCTATGGGTTGAACAAACCTTTTAACTCCGTACGCCTCGCCCTTCATTTCCTACCTCGAACCTTAAGCAACCCTTGTCCTACGGCTTCGGCCGCCCGTTTGTGGAGTGTCTTATCACCCCACGTCATGCGTTGAAGCAGCGTTTTGGATTCAATCAGGTACTTCGGAGCAAAATCAGATTCCGATTCGACAATATCCAGACTATTATCCAGAATATCCGCGTACTTGATCGTCTGAGCGGCCGGGCTGACTTTGGCCATTCGTTCTGCTTCCCGACTTTTTCGTTGATCCCGATTCAGACCCGGATAATCCGCATGCGTATATACGTCAGTTAGTTCCTGTACTAACTTCAAGGTTCGTCGTACCTCTGCTTCTCCCATCACACCTGATAGGAATTCCTGCATTTCCTCGGCGGTTACTTCCGTATCTTCCAGGACATCGTGCAGTAAGGCCGCCGCTAATACGGGTAATTCCTGCGTATATGCTTCACACACCTGCATCACCCGGATGGGATGGTTGATATACGGTTCGTCGGCATATTTCCGCCGTTGCCCCTCGTGAGCCTGACGGGCAAATTCCTGAATTTTTTCTAAGGTTTCCATAACTGTACCTGCCTATTCGTTTGCTCTTTTTCTAAAAATTGCAGACCAAGTTTTGGTTATATAGGGTCTAGCAGAGGTACAGCCTTCACTTCTACTCCGATGCGTAGACGCATTCTGGGCTTACGACTATTATTGAACGAAGTATTTTAAAAATAGCCGTCTGCTAGCGTTATTTACACTAGTTGCCATTTTTACCAAATAAAATAGCGGCACTACCTCGACAAACAAAAGATCATTAGTTTTCAATTCTGCATGGCAACTGTACCTCAAGACACGGGTTTTAAGCCCCGAGTAAATTTATTTGATGCGACGATGGTCGTGGCGGGCTCGATGATCGGGTCCGGGATTTTCATTGTGAGTGCGGAAATTACCCGCAGTGTTGGCGGAGCGGGCTATATGCTGGCGATGTGGTTGCTGGCGGGAGTCGTTACCATCATTGCGGCGGTTAGTTACGGAGAACTGGCGGCCATGTTTCCCCGGGCGGGCGGTATGTACATTTACCTGCGGGAAGCCTATGGTTCGTTAGTGGGTTTCCTGTACGGATGGGCTTTTTTTACCGTTATTCAAACCGGTACGATTGCGGCCGTAGGCGTGGCTTTTGCCAAGTTTACTGCCTATTTGATTCCGGCGGTTAGTGAAAAAGAAATTCTGCTGAGTCTGGGCGGATTTCAACTCTCGGCGGCTCAGTTAGTAGCCATTGGGACGATTGTTTTTCTGACGTACATCAACAGCCGGGGTGTAGAAAATGGCGTTGCCGTACAGACGATTCTTACTACGGTTAAAATTCTCTCTCTGGTCGGTTTAACCATCGCCGGTCTGATCTGGGGAGCCAAAGCCGAGGTATGGGAACAGAACTGGCAAAATGCCTGGACGCTGTCGGCCCTGACCCAGACTAATGGGCAAGTCGAAAGTACCGCTCTCTCGGGACTCGCTTTTTTCGGAGCCATCGCCGTTGCCATGAAAGGCACTCTGTTTTCGAGTGATTCCTGGCATTCGATTACGTCCATTGCTGGAGAAGTAAAAAATCCGCAGAAAAATATCGGTTTGAGTCTGGTACTGGGTACGCTGATTGTCACGTTTCTGTACGTCCTTACCAACGTCATGTATCTGGCCGTTGTACCCTTGCATGAAATGGCCTTTGCCCCGAATGACCGCGTAGGCGTCGTTGCCGCCGATTACATTTTTGGCTCTTGGGGTACCATCGCCATAGCCATTATGATCATGATTTCCACCTTTGGCTGTAACAATGGGTTGATCCTTTCCGGTGCACGCGTGTACTATACCATGGCGAAGGATGGCCTGTTTTTTCACAAAGCGGGACTTCTTAATAAAAACAAAGTACCCGCCTACAGTCTCTGGATTCAATGTGCCTGGGCGAGTCTACTTTGCCTGACGGGTGAGTACAACCGTCTGTTGGCTCTGGTCATTTTTGGTGTACTGATTTTCTATATCCTGACCATCTTAGGCATTTATGTGCTACGGGTCAAGCAACCCGATACCCCCCGCCCCTATCGGGCTTTTGGGTACCCGTATTTGCCGATCATCTATGTCGTCGTGGCTTTATTTCTGGCCGTACTGCTCTTGATCTTCGAAGCTCAGTATACCCTTCCGGGTCTGGGATTGATTCTATTGGGAATTCCGGTGTACTATCTGGTGATGCGAAAAAAGGAGCCGGTAGAGGCTTAGGTTTAAGAGTATAAAGTTTAAAAGGCTTTCGGGAAACCGGAGGCCTTTTTTTGATTCGTGTGAAAAAAGTAACTAGCTACATACGGATAAAGAGAACCTATATTAGATAATCTTTCGTACACTCGGGCCGAATGCATTTTTAGTAAGCTACTTTCTTTTCCATTCACGGAAACTTTTTACTTTTGCATTTACTTACTAGTAAGTAAGTATTTAAAAGAGATTGTACATGGCTGATACCCGAGAAAAAATACAGGAGCTGGCCCGTATCCTGATTCAAACCAAGGGCTATAATGCCTTTAGTTTTGCCGACATTGCCGGCCCCCTGCAAATCAAAAACGCGGCGATTCATTACCATTTTCCATCGAAAGAAGCTCTCGGCATTAGCGTCATTACGGAAGGTACGACGGCTATGCAGAAAGCCTTCCGTCAGTGGTCTTCTTTACCAGAACGCCAGCAGGTAGAGGCGTTTGTCACCACCTTTGGGCAATGGCAGCAGCAGGGCCTGGTCTGCCTGATGGGTTCATTGAGTCCTGATTTTGGTACGCTGCCGGCTGGTATGCAACAGGGTCTGCAACAGATGTGTACGAGCATTATCGACTGGCTTACCGAACGCCTCGAACAGGGGCGGCAAAAGCAACAATTCCATTTTGAAGGGGATGCCCGAATTCGGGCGATGATGGTGGTTTCTCATCTAATCTCTTCCCTGCTGCTTTCCCGCGTTTTTGAAGAAGATACCCTTTCACAAACGACCCCACAACTGCTTCAGGACTTATTCTAATTCAACATACCGATGAATCGCGTAGTCATTACCGGGCTAGGTGCCCTAACGCCGCTGGGCAATACCGTTTCAGATTTCTGGAACAACCTGATTACAGGTACGAGCGGAGCCGCCCGTATTACCAGATTTAATCCCGAGGCTTTTCGTACCCAGATTGCCTGTGAACTCAAGGACTTCCGGGCGTCGGATTATCTGGACAGAAATGAAATCCGCCGTACCGATCCTTTCACCCAATACGCCCTCATTGCGGCCGATCAGGCCATTGCGGATTCAGGCCTGGACTTCAATTCCATGGATCCCTTTGATACCGGTGTCATCTGGGGTTCCGGGCAGGGCGGGATGGAAACCTTCGAAGAGCAGGTCAAAGAATATACCTTAGGTCAGTTCAAACCCCGGTTTAATCCCTTTTTTGTTCCCAAACTCATTGTCAACATGGCTTCGGGCCTGATCTCGATCAAACATGGGCTCATGGGGATCAATTACACCACGGTATCCGCCTGTGCCACGTCGAATACCGCCATTATGGATGCCTTCAACTACATCCGTTGGGGTAAGGCCAAGGTGATGGTCACGGGTGGTTCGGAAGCTCCCATTACGGAAGCATCGGTGGGTGGTTTTGCGGCGATGAAAGCCATGTCTACGCGGAATGATGATCCGGCCACGGCTTCGCGGCCATTTGATGTAGCTCGCGATGGCTTTGTTATGGGCGAAGGAGCTGGTGCTCTGATTCTGGAAGAGTACGAACATGCCAAAGCCCGGGGTGCCCGCATTTACGCTGAACTGGCTGGGGCAGCCATGACGGCGGATGCGTACCACATGACCGCGACGCATCCCGAAGGCCTCGGGGCCATGCAGGCGATGAAACTGGCTCTGAAAGATGCCGAACTTCCGCTCGAAGCCGTCGATTACCTGAATGTACACGCGACTTCAACGCCCGTAGGCGATTTGAGTGAAATTAACGCGATTCAGGGGCTCTTTGGTAACGATCCCCGGCATTTACACCTCAGTGCCACGAAGTCGATGACGGGGCACTTGCTGGGAGCAGCCGGAGCCGTTGAAGCCATTGCCTGTATTCTGGCGATTGAAAACAGCCTTATTCCTCCTACCATCAATACTGAACAACTGGACCCACAGGTTCCGGCGGCCTTGCAAATCATACGGGGCGAAGCCCGGGAGCTAGCGGTTGAGGTGGCTATGAGCAATACGTTTGGCTTCGGTGGACACAATGGTATTGTCGTTTTCAAAAAGTTCAGGGGCTAAAACAAAAGCGTCTTTTCTGCGGGGAAAGGCTCTTTTGTTTTCTAATTCATTCGCTACTTAAAAGGCTTTAGTAGGCAGAAAATGCGGTTTGGCCCTTATTTGGCGTATCGTCCGAGGCAACCCGCGTGGAAGGGATTAATTTGCGAGTCTTTTGGCAAGCCTGGCGAAGACTATTCCTGCTCTTTAATCTATTTTTTTCATGCGTAAACCCTTACTCATTGGGGCGTTGGCTCTTTCCCTGGGATTCACGGAAAGCTACGCCCAGCAAGTGTACCACTTCACGAAAGGCTGGGTGGCTACCCTGCCGCAGCGGTACGGCCGCGAAGCCATTTATACCGACGAACTGGTGTACCAAATGCACACGAAGCAGCTGAAAACACCGGGATCTGATTCAGACATTAAATGGCAGTCCATCGAAGCCGATAGCACCAAGCGGTTAAGAACCCGGATGAGTTCGTTCCGTGGCTCGGGAGGTCCGGCCGGACCGGGTATTACGCCGGGCAGCCTTCGCGGCGGCATTGGCGGTAACGGAGGGTATATGTACCTGACCTACACGTCGCCCAAAGCCCAGACGGCCCTGCTGAATATTAAAGGCAATAGCCAAGTCTATGTCAATGGCGAGCTGCACATGGGCGATCCATATAGCATGGGTTATTTGCACCTCCCCGTTTCGCTCAAAAAAGGGTTGAATGAATTTTACGTACGCGGCTTATCCATTACGGCGAATCTGACGTTTCCGGAAAAACCCGTTTTGCTAAATACGGACGACCTGACGCTGCCTTCTGTTGTACCGGGCACTGCCAACGAATCCTTACAGGGAGCTTTGGTGGTTTTAAACACGACGACTAAAGAACTCACGGGCCTGCAAATCAAAAGTACGCTGGCGGGTCAGGAAGTGGTGACCGAACTACCCGCGATTCCGGCTCTTTCCTTCCGTAAGGTGGCCTTTGGTTTCAACGGAAGCAAAGCCACGACGCCCGGCAAACACGACGTTCAGCTCACGCTTCTGCAACAGGGAAAACCCATTGATCAGGCCAAACTTTCGGTAGAAGCCATGGCTAGCGGTGCGTCGTATAGTCAGACATTCGTTAGTAGTATCGATGGCAGCCTGCAGTACTACGCCGTGACGCCACAGATGGGCGGTCCGCGTTCACAGCAGTCCCTTTTTCTCTCCGTACACGGAGCAGGCGTGGAAGCCAGTGGTCAGGCCCGGGCCTATAAACCCAAAGACTGGGGTACCCTGGTAGCGGCCACCAACCGTCGCCCCCGGGGTTTCAACTGGGAAGACTGGGGGCGTCTGGATGCTCTGGAAGTGCTTTCGATTGCCAAAAACCGTTTTCAGCCCGATCCGCAGCATGTTTACCTGACGGGCCATTCGATGGGTGGACACGGTACCTGGTTTCTCGGAGCGACCTACCCCGATCAGTGGGCGGGCATTGCACCCTGTGCGGGTTACCCCACACTGAAAGAATACGGCTCGGCGGATGGATTGATTCCGGCAACGAGTCAGGACCCGATGGAGCAGGTGCTGCTACAATCCGGTAACCAGAGTGATGTGCTGAAACTGGTTTCCAACTATAAGCCACTAGGGGTCTATGTCTTGCACGGAGATGCGGATCGTACGGTACCCGTCACGTATGCCCGGCAGATGAAGAAAATTCTGGGTGACTTTCATCCCGATTTCAGCTATTATGAATACCCTGGCGGCGAACACTGGTTTGGCGATCAGAGTGTGGACTGGAAACCTCTGTTTGATTACTTCAAATGGCATCAGCGGCCCGTAGATTCAACCGTTGCGACAATTGATTTCATGACGGCCAATCCGGGTATTTCCTCCACCTTCCGCTGGGCAAGCATTCAGCAGCAGGAACGCCCGTTACAGTACAGTCGCATTCAGCTGACGCGTAACCAGCAGGGTATATCGGGTCGTACGGAAAACGTAGCTTTACTGAAACTGGTCTTTTCGGATGTGGTCGCCAATACGCCGATCCGTATCACCTTGGATAGCCTAAATGCGCTGAGCTTTACGCCGAAACATGCGAAAGACAGCGTATTTCTAGCAAAAGAAGGCAAGCAATGGGCAATCCGTACGGCTCCCGGCCTGGATCAGAAAGGACCGCATCGCTACGGTACCTTTAAGGATGCTTTCCGGAATCGAATGGTTTTTGTGTACTCAACCCAGGGAACACCCGAAGAAAATGAATGGAGCCGTCAGAAAGCTCGTTTCGACGCTGAAAGCTGGTACTACCGGGGCAACGGAGCCGTGGACATTATTCCGGACAAAGCATACTCGCTGGCTAAATACGCCGATCGGGGTGTCATTCTGTTCGGAAATGCCCAAAGCAATGCGGCCTGGAAAATTTTGCTGGCTGACTGTCCCATTCAAATTCAGCGAAATCGGGTACAGGCCGGTACGCAATCCTATCAGGGCGACGATTGGGGTGCGTACTTTGTATGGCCCATCAAAGGCTCGAACACGGCTTCCGTTGCAGTGGTGAGTGGTACGGGTCTGAAAGGAATGAAAGCCGCCGAAGCTAATCAGTATTTTGCCGGAGCCAGTGGTTTCCCCGACTTCATGATTTATCAATTTGACATGCTGAAGCAAGGCAGCAAAGGCGTAAAACTCGCGGGTTTCTACGACAATGCCTGGAAGTTGAATCCTCAGCTTTGGGTGGTTAATCCCTAGTTCATCCCTTACGAAAAAGCGGTACGTTCAGAGGCCTCTGAACGTACCGCTTTTTTATGCCGTAGCTTTTTCGATAATCCACTTCGTTACGGCCTCCGGTTCTTCGGCGGCCAGCCAGTGCGTTGCCTCTTTGAAGTAAATCAATTCGGCATTCGTGCACCAGGCTTTACTGGCCGTAGCCAACTCCGGGATCAGGGCACTATCGCGAACGCCCCAGAGAATCAGCGTGGGTACGATGACCCGGCGTTGTACCGGCGGTCGGTGTCGAACGAAGGCCCGGTACCAATGGACCATGGTCCGAAATGCCGAAGCTCCGCCGGGCCCCGGCTGACTCCAGGCTTTCTGATATTCGATTAAATCTTCATCCGTAAACGTTCCCGGGCGACTGGTCAGTCGCAGCATTCGCCGGATGGCCCAGTACTTGCCCCTTTTCGCGAGCCATTCCGGCAACGCGGGTACTTGAAAAAAGCCCACGTACCAACTCTTGAGCATTTGCCGGGGATGCCGCCGCAGTACTTCGCCAAAAGCCGCCAGATGGGGCATATTCAGAATGATGAGTTGATGGATCCGTTCAGGATACGTCATCGCCAGGTACCAAGCGACGCCCCCACCCCAGTCGTGGCCAACTACCGTAGCCTTTTCTATCCCGGCCGCATCAATCAGTCCTATCATATCAGCCGCGAGTTTGTCGAGGGTATAGGATTTAATTCCCGCTGGCTTATCACTGAGATTATAGCCCCGCTGGTCGGGTACCCAGACGCGAAACCCAGCTTCGGCGAGGGCCGTAATCTGACGTCGCCAGCCGTACCAAAACTCCGGAAAGCCGTGTAAAAGCAGAATCAAGGGTCCGTCAGCGGGACCTTCCTGCCGGACGTGGAGCTGAATACCATTACTGGAAATAAACTCGGAAGGCATTGGAACAACAGGTTATCGTGAGTACTACGGAAGGCTCCGTTAATTAAAAAGTAATGCCGCTTGCGTATAGTTTCCACCGTAATGAGCTCTAATTACTTAACCTATGTGAAGAAATCATTCGAAAAAAGTACAAATCCCTGACTATAAATGCGTTGCAATCTCCTGATTTTTATATTTGAACCACTAACCATCCAATCCTTAAAGACTATGCAGATCGAAAGCTTACACTTCCACAACTACCATGAGGCCAGCCTTCTAGTCATCGAAGACAACCCCGACCACTGGACTATCATGCAGGCCGCCTTGAAAGTCAGCCTTCCGGAAATTGAAGTAGCCTGGGCTCAGAATAAAACACAAGCCTTAACGTATCTGATCACCCGTTCGCTGCTCAAAAAGCCTTTTCCCAAACTCATTTTGCTGGATTTGTATTTACCCGACCGTGAAACAGGCTGGCAGTTACTACAGGAGCTGAAGAATCCAGAAAACCATTACGACCATGTACCCGTCGTTGCTCTGAGTAATTCCAAGGATTGTACGGACGTCAAGAAAACGTACGCCTTTGGAGCTGCTTCGTACATTGTCAAACCCCAGCGTTATCAGGACTGGATTACTTATCTTAAACAGATGAGTTCTTACTGGTGGGATCAAACGGCTCTGCCCTATTCCGAAGAAACGGATACTTCCGCCTTTGCGTGACGAGGTTACGTAAGCCTACGTTGATGAGTCGTTCCCCCACTCACTGAGGCTAGAAAGATGGTTGCGTACGTATAGCCCCAATTTTTCATAGTATGGACATGGCGTTCATTCTACGTATAGCAAATAGAGTAATATGGTCTACTACAGTTGGCTTGCCTTGCATATCTGGGCAAAAAAAGCCTGCTTTTATGAACAAAATTTTGACTGGACTGAAGTTTTCGCGTTCTGAGCTTGAATCTCGGAAGTAGTTCCCCTTCTGCTTCCCGATTGTAGTACACATTTCAAACTTCATTTCACTTATGTTCTATCACGACAAAAAACTCCAGTACACGGTACGGGTGGACAAACCCAATCCGGCCTTTGCTCGTATGCTACAGCAAGCTATTGGCGGCATCGAGGGGGAAATTCGCGTATGCCTTCAGTATTTGTTTCAATCCTGGGGAAGCCGAGGACCTCAAAAGTACAAAGACATGCTACTCGAAACGGGCACCGAAGAAATGGCCCACATCGAAATGCTGGCTACGGCAGTGGCCTTGAACTTGGAAGGAGCTAGCAGTACTGTAGTGGATGAAATCACGGGTACGAGTCCTATTGTCTCCGGTATCATGGGTGGCATGGACCCCCGCCATTACCTGTCGGCTGGATTAGCGGCGATGGCAGTGGACTCCAATGGGGTACCTTTCAATGGATCCTGGGTTGTAGGCAGCGGTAATTTGGCCGCCGATATGTACGCCAACGTTATGGCGGAGTCAACGGGCCGCGTATTAGCTACCCGCCTTTACGAATCTACGGATGATCCGGGGATGCGGGACATGTTATCCTTTCTGATTGCCCGCGATACCATGCACCAGAACCAATGGCTGGCTGTACTGGAAGAGCTGGGTGGGGTACAAAACGCCCTCCCGATCCCGAACTCGTTCCCGATGACCAACCAGCCTTCGGAATTCGCTTACACCTTTATTTCTACCGATATTGATAAACCCGAGGCTCCCGCTGCCCGTTGGGTATCAGGCCCGTCCATTGACGGTAAAGGTCAGTTCACGTACGAACACGCCCGTCCGTATGGGCCAGAACCTAAGTTGTCTCCGCCCCCACCAGAAGGCTACGCTCAGCAGGAGCAGATGACGGGTGGTGCGGATGGGTTTATGGAGAAAGTTAAAGAAACCCTGTTTTAACTAGTCAAAAACCCCTGATCGGATGGTCAGGGGTTTTATTTTTTCGTGGATTAGTCAAAGGATGATTTTTGGTACTGAACCAAGTACTTTTTAGCTGACGTCTAGCAAAAACCGGTAGGTATTTCCAAACTACCATCAATACGGTGCTGTTCCAGCTACCAAAACCTATTTTTCAATCAATAGGAAGGCCAACTTGTTTTTTGTTTGTTTAGAGGAAAAGGAATGTTATCACGCGTCTTCCTTCAAGGTAAAGATTTTATCATCAATGATTTAATAAAACACCCTCCGTTACTTTCTAGGGTTGATTCCATATAATTAATCATCATTAATAAGCTAATAGTTGGAGTAATCTAATCAGGTCTAATTAAAATTTCCTTTCTTTATTTTCCGATTATAATCATACAAGCCGCCTTTACTTCTATGATCTTGTAGTCTGGTTTCTTAGTTTTGTCTTTTCTCTACTCGAAACTACACGCATGAAAATAGCAATCATAGATGATCATTTACTGGTGGCCGAATCCATCAAAACTGCATTATCTTTGAATTCAAGTGCTTACGAAGTTTTATGTTTTGGTTCCGGCAAGGAATTCATCGATAAATCGGAAGGACTGAACCCAGACGTAATTATTGTGGATATTATGATGCCGGACGTGAATGGTCTTGATTTTCTGGGCCAATTTCGCGAAACATACGCCACCAGTAAAATTCTAGCCCTTTCTGCTCTGGTTAACGCCCATACGGTAAAGAGTGCCCTTCGTATGGGAGCAGACGGCTACGTTTCCAAATCAGATTCCCTGCAGGAAATTCATCAGGCTGTCGAGGCTGTTTTGCAGGATAAACAGTACCTCAGCAAGAGCATCACGAATCATTTAGTAAACGAATTGTTCGTCGATGAGCAAGTAGTCTATTACTTAACCCAGCGGGAACGAGAAGTACTCTCCAGTGTTTGTATGGGCCGTACCATTAAAGAAACCGCCTATTATCTCAAGCTGAGTGCTCATACCGTACAGGGCTATTACAACAACATCATGAAAAAATTTAAGGTCAACCGTACGGCTGACCTCATTGTATTTGCCATCAAACATGGCTTGTATAATCCCCTGTGAGGAAGATAAATCTCGCTTACTCGGACTGTAACGCCTCTTCAATTAAACGTTTACCTTCGGCACTGTAGGTGAGTGTTAAAGCCGCCTGATGTCCGGGTTCGCTCATTTTTGCCCAGGTTTTCCGGAGAATATCAATCATTTTTTCTGCCCCTAGTTTTTCAATGAGATCATCGTACTGAAACTCAAGAAATACTAGACAAAGAGCATTTTCAATGGTTCGTACCTCCGGGTCCGTTTTTACTTTTTGCTTTAGGTTAATCTGTCGAACGCGTTCGATGGTAGCTTCGTCGTACCCCGCCTGAGCGAGGAGCTGCGAAGAAACCTCCGCGTGGTGTTTCGCCAGATCGCTCCGCCATTTCAGATACCCTACCCGGCCTTCGGGATAAGTACTACGGGCTATTTGCCAGCGGCCAATGTGCTGACAACGCGAAGCCAGCAGTAGGGCCTCACTGGCCTGCGGATCGAGTTTACGCACCCAGTCGTGGAGCTGTAACGCATAAAAGACTTCCGATGGATACTGGGTTCCCTGCCAGACGATGGTCTCGGGGGACTGAGCATTGTATTGATCGAACAGGGCGAAAGCTTGGGCTCGTTTCTCATTCATACGATCAAAAATAGTGTCCAAACCCCTATTTAAAAAAATCAATACGCATAAACACTAATTTAACCAACGCACTAATGTATTCATTAATTACAAATAGGTTTTAATATAGCTTTACAAGTAGTGATCATTACATACATTATTACACTCATATGCCTTCCCTATCAATGCAAAATAAATTGCAGGATTGAAACTAGATCTAAAGATTAATAATACGATAAAATCAATTCATTACATCACTAGTACAAGTTAAAATACAGCTTATAAATTAACACGTCATTGTTGCTATATTTTCTAAAACAATAAGATATACTTTTAGCATCTTTAGTACTTTAAAAAGGCAATAATTTGCACACTTGTTTATCGTTAGTAAAAGAAAGAATTCTATCGATTACTATATATCACTACCTTTTACAGGCATCAAATGCCTTGGATTAAAATTCAATCCAAGATAGCATTGTCATAAATCAATACTTTTAATATACACTCTATCCACAACGTATATTCTTGTTTATTTATAAGTCATTTCATGAAATTCTATGAAAATGCTCGTGTAATAAGTGATAAATAAATGGGAAGGCTATTAGCTGATTATTTTGTAAAATCACATAGAAATGGAAGTAAGAATCGTCTTAAATGCGTATATTTTATGAAGAGCATCAATGTATTTTAAGGATACATTGATGCTTAAATCATAGGAATACTTTCAAAAGTATTAAACAAAAAAATCCTGTCGCCACCAACGACAGGATTTAACAATTACGTTGCTATTATATATCACCGCCAAGTCAATATAATAGGGTGTACAAATATATCACTTTTTGAACGCTTTATATCAGTAGGTTTAACCCTGTATTGTACCACTTAGAATTCCTCTTTTTTAAGTGATTTATTTACAGCTATTTATATCTTTCCTATAGTACAATTACTACATCACTTTTCCAGCATTACTACAAACTTTTTATTCGAACAATCCGTATACAGTTATCCTACTATTCTACCTGTACCATGGCTTTAATGACACCCGTAGCCGGATTTAGCCAACTAGCAAATTCGTCTTTTACCCGATCAAAGGGTACTTCGTGCGTAATATAAGTTTTGGGATCAACCAATCCCTTCTTCATACTGTCAACCACGTGCTCAAAATCCTCCCGGGTGGCATTGCGGCTGCTCATGAGCGTGGCTTCACGTTTGTGAAATTCCGGATGGGAAAAGTTGATTTCTCCCTTTTGTAACCCAACCAGTACATAGCGGCCGCCATGAGCCAGGTACGCAAACCCAGCATTAATGGCTTTCAGACTTCCCGTCGCATCCATGACCACCGTTGGCATATCTCCATTCGTGATAGCCTGTAACTGAGCCATGACATCCTCTTGCAGGGCGTTGATCGTATAGGGCACCTGTAAACGCTCCTGGCAGAAGCGTAAACGAGATTCGTTGATATCCAGGGCAATCACGTGGGCTCCAGCAATACGGGCAAATTCCATCATGCCTAAACCGATGGGCCCTGCTCCCACGACCAGTACAAACTCTCCCGGTTGGATACCCGCCCGACGTACACCGTGAGCCCCAATGGCCAGGGGCTCTACCAGAGCCAGTTCCTCATAGCTTAAGCCTTCCCCGTGAACGAGTGAATACGAAGGAACGGATACGTACTCGGCCATACCGCCATCAATGTGCACCCCTGCCACCTGAATCTGAGTACAGCAGTTAGGCTTGCCCGAACGGCAGGCAATGCAGGTACCGCAGTTGAAATACGGAATGAAGGTTACCCGCTCACCAATTTCAAAACCAGGAGCACCGTCGGCTTCGACGAGTTCTCCGGCCAGTTCATGACCGAGAATCCGAGGGTAATTGAAAAAGGGTTGCGTACCTTCAAACGCATGTAAATCGGTTCCGCAGATACCGATTCGCTTAATTTTTATGATGGCTTGCCCGGCCGTCAAGTTGGGCCGAAGGGCGGATTGATAATCAAACTGACCGGGAGTGGTACAAACGAGCGTTCGCATATGTATTGAATAGGGATTTCAAGAGAGAGGCAAATATAGCCGTATCTCCCTGGGTCCTTTTTCATAAAAATCGTCTTCCTTTCAATATTTGGTTTAAAAACCGAAAAGCGAAGCTCGGGAGCTTCGCTTTTCGATCAGGAAATTTACAAAATGGGCCGATCAGGCCAGTAAGGTAGCTTGCAGCGTGATGGTTAAGTTATAAGCCTTACTAACGGGACACTCGGCTTTGGCACCGGCGGCAATCTGTTGAAACTGTTCTTCCGTAATACCGGGAATTTTAGCCTCCAGTACTAAATCCGAACGTGTGATGACACCGTTATCCAACGTAATGGTGGCTACTGTTTGCAAACTTTCGGGATTGAAGCCGGCCGTAGTCAGGTCCAGGCTCAGTTTCATGGTAAAACAGCCGGCGTGAGCCGCAGCCATTAGTTCTTCAGGATTCGTACCGACGCCTTCGGCAAAGCGGCTATTGAATGAATACTGCGTTTGGTTCAGGGTAGTGCTTTGGGTAGTCAAATGACCCTTACCTTCTTTAATGGTGCCGTTCCAAACGGCAGTTGCGTTGCGTTTCATGATACGTTGCGTTATATAGTGATTTGATTCTCTTTGAATCATTGAACGCAACAAAGGTACCCGAGCTAAACAGGCCACTCAATGCACGATTTTCGACACATATAGCACATTTTTCCCTATCACCGTTTTTTCAATGTGGCATCAGATCGCTTGCTGGTATTTTAGTCGGAAGTTCTGAGGTGAAGCCGATGTCTGACTCGTAAACAGACGAATGAAGTAGGAGGAATCATCGTAACCGAGTTTGTAACCGATTTCCTTTACGCTTAATGAAGTATGCACCAGCAGGCGTTTGGCTTCCAGGATAATCCGGTTTTTAATAATATCGTTGGGGGTGGTGTTACTATAGCGGGTAATACGTTTGTTAAGAGCCTTGGGCGTCATGTTCAGCAAGTCGGCGTATTCGGCTACGGTGTGGTGCTGGGTATAGTGCCATTCGACAAGCTGACTGAATTTCCGGGAAAACTCCACTTCCTGCCGGATTTCTTCGGTTGTGACCTGATGCTGTTGTTTCCAGATCCGCGTGGCTTTAATGATGATACTTTTCAGTAGAATCCGTAGCATTTCTTCCATCGTGGAATCCTGCTGCTCGAACTCAGCTTTCAGTTCCGTAACTATGGTCTCCATGGCCTGAGTGTTTTCCGGACTAAGGTAAACCACGGGAATGTCGTACACATTATGGAAAAGAATCCCATCACAGGCTACTTCCTTGTCATGAATTTCGACGCAGTAAAAGTCGCGGTTATAGTAGAGAAGGGTTCCCTGACTAGCCTCGTCAAAATGCGTAAACTGACCCGGACTAATGAAAAACAAGGCGTCCTGCTCCAGCTGATATTCCTTGAAATCGACTACCGCACTACTCCCGGCTTTGAGGTACGCCACTTTTACGAAACTATCAAAGGCAGGCATGGCCTCGAAGGCCGGCTGACCAAAAGTTGTGTAGCCGAACTTCTTAAAAGCAAATTGTTTAAACTGATTCATTGCCGGATGCTGTATGGAGCAAAGGTAGGCAACGCGTGTAGGATTGAAACCTTAGGGCTTTATTGAAAAAATCTATGGGTATTAAAAACCTACCGTGGTCATACGGACGGCTGTATACAGGGAACCCCTCCGGAATTGAAAAGTCAATCCTGGAGGGGTTCCCTTTGAAAAGGTCGTAAGCTACGCTTATCTATTGCTGCTTTTTGAGCGACAATAGCTGTTCGGGTTCATCCGTGGTAATGAAGTCGGCTTTTTTATCCATCAGCCATTTCATGAGTTCAGGATCGTTTACGGTCCAGACGTTCACCGTCAAATGCTTCTGCTTCGCTTCGTCAAAGTAATTTTCCTTACTCTGCATGATTTTGAAGTGGTAATCCAGTCCCGTAAGTTTGTCGGCGGCCAGCTGCTCGGGCGTTTGATTGCCCATTAGGTAGGCTACTTTGGCGTAAGGGTCCAGGGCGACTACTTTCTTGCAAACGTCGTAGTCAAAAGCGATGTACTCCACCCAGGCCTGAGCTTTCAGATCGCGTACCATCTTCACCACTTTTTCCGTCAAAGCCAGCGAACGTTCTTTACCTAAAATCGAGGTCTTGATTTCCAGAATTAGCTTGGTACCCTTCTGCTTCATCCCTTCGCTGAGGTACTGCTCCAGCGTAGGTAATTTCTCGCCGTTTTTCAGTTGAATAGTCGAGAGCTGGGTAGCATTGGCTTTTTCGATTTCCACGCCTTGAATCTGCGGATCGTGGTTGATGAACAGTACCGAATCGGCGGACATGTGCACGTCGAATTCGCTACCGTAACAACCGAGCTTTATCGCTCCCTGTAGTGAGGCGATAGAGTTCTGAGCCGCTTCCGTGTGTTTCCAGGCTCCCCGGTGAGCAATTACGCCATTGGGATGAAACTCATCCTTAATAATTTGGAAACTTTGGCTGAGCTTTCCGCTGGGTTTTTGGGCTTCGATTTTTACTTCGTAGCTCGTCCGCGAGTCCGGCTTTTTTTTGAAATACAATTCCTGTTTTTCGTTCACCCCGAAATATTTGGCCTGAGGGCCGCTCAGTTTGATTTTCGAGAGAGACGTATTCAGAGCTGAAATTTTCCCTACCGTTGGGTTTCCTTCCTTGTACGTATATTGAGTCAACAGTAAATCCTGAGCCATTCCAGATAGCGACAGCACGCTTAAAATTCCCGCTAGTACAATTCGTTTGTTCATGGTTGTAAAACAAGGATAAAATAAGAAAGCATGGACACGAAAAGAGCCAAACCCCGAGGGTCGCCCGCTTCAAATCCATGCTTCATATTGGTAAAACGTCGCAAAGTAGCGGTATACGTCTGACTTTTCAAAGCGTAATGCGTTTGCCCTGCTGTTTGCGACTCTGGTCGGCCGCGTGCATAAAAGCAAAGATTTCAAGGGTTTGCTCAGCAGAAACGGGCGGCTGGCGAGTCTCGAAAAATTTCAGAATCTGATCAACTAAGGGCTGATACGTTGCAAAGGGTCCCAGCGGAGCGATGCCCTTTTCCCCGAAAGCCGTACCGGCAATGGAAGTGGCTCCCGCCCGGATGCCGCGTACGGTACCAATGCGACCGTCCTTCCAGACGCCCGTCACCAGATCAGCATCTTTTTCATACGTCCGGCTAACGGATACACAACCCGGCCCCATGACGGTAAACAGCATTTCGACGCCGTGAATGGCGTACCAAGCCAGATCCAGGTGATTTTTATCGATCTCGGCGGGTGTATATACATCGGCTCCCAGTACCTTTCCAATCGATCCATCCACCACCTTTTGTACGTTTGCATCGTACCGCAGGGCTGAGGAAGAAAAGACGGGGGTCTGGTACTGACGGGCGGCTTTGAAAATGGCCTGGGCATCGGCCAGACTGGCCGCGATGGGTTTATCAATGAATACGGGTTTCTGGGCTTTAAGTACGGGTAAGGCCTGTTCGAGGTGTGGGCGACCGTCGTTAGTTTCCAACAATACGTAATCGACTTTTTTTAGCAGAGCCTCAATCGAATCAACGATTTCAACTCCCATCTTCTGTACCGCGTCGATGACGTCTGGCTTCATTTTCAGGGCCGAAGGGATGTCTTTACTACCCTGCGGATACGCCGCAACCACCTGAAATCCACCCGAATTACCGGCATTAATGAGTTTAGTAAACACCTGACTATGGGAAGTATCCAGTCCGATGATACCAATCCGACGCGTCTCGGGCGGCGTTGCCCAGCTGGCAGGAGCCAGACACAAACCCAAGCCCGTAACCGCAGTAGTTTGCAAAAATTTGCGACGTGAAAGTTCTTTCATAGAAATAGGATCTATTCTTAGGCTACTTCAAACAGAATGCGTTTAAGTCCGGTTGGTAAGACTAACTAGTAGCTTGTAAGCCTCACATGGACTACTTATAAACTTTTAAAGGCTTCCTCTTATAGAGCGTTCACCTATACCTAGTTTGGCACTTCAGATAGGGCTGTTCGGTAGCCCATGAGCCTTCCAGGCTGGACCTCTCCGTAACTGCCTAGCTTAGCTCAAGCCCACCGCATTGTTCCCACCATGGAATGGCCACCATGGGATGGCTCCCTCGGCAATGCGGTGGCCTCGAGCAAGAGAAAGTCAGCGGTGGGCGTGCCGGCATGGGATGCCCCGCATGGAATGCATACGGACTAAATGTCCAGCCGTGCTCGCGGGTCGAAAGACCTGACTATTAAACTGACCAAATACCCAACGATAAAACCACTATAGAACCCAACCAATCTATTCCTTCTCCACCACCATCCAATCCACATTAAACAGATTGACCCAGCCTGCTTTGGGATTTCGGAAGACGATGTACCAGTCGTGTAGCCCCGGTTTGGCCTGAATCGGAGCCGTGAATTCCTGCCAGCTGCTTTGCTTTCCGGCGGGAATTTCTACCGTACCTACGACCGGACCCGTACGGCTATCGAGTCGAATTTCAATGCTTCCACCGGGGCCATCGGGCTGTACGCGGAAGCGAATGCGTTTGACGTGCTGGAGGTCGAGCTGGTTAAAGCGGACGTACTTACCTTCCGAAATGCTGCGAATATAGGAGACGAAGTTCGTTTGTAAGGTGGCAGGCGTCACGCCTACGTTTCCTTCGTGGTAATCTTCGAGCTGAATGAGTGGATCGCGTAAGACGAGTTGTGCACTGGCTTCCAGCGGTTCAATACCCCGGGCTCCACGGTCCGTGTACGAAGCTCGTAATACATACGCCCCTTCTTTTCCTTTGCCCGGATGTTGGTTCAAAGACAGATTTCCTTTCAACGGTAAGCGAGGTTTTTGCTCCGCCAGCGAGAGGATATACCCAACCAGTTCGTCCGCTTCCGGCGTACTCAGGTTGGGATGCGGCGGCATGGGATACGTCCCCCAGTTGCCGCTGCCGCCCTTGATAATCTTTTGGGACAACGTTTCTTTCACATGGGTTTTACCGTGGTACCGTTTCGAAATGTCGTTCAGACTGGGACCAATGGATTTGGTGTCGAGGGCGTGGCAGGCTTTACAATCGAGTGAGTTGTATAGCTTTTGCGTAGCCGCGAACTGGGGTGATTCGCCCGCCGACAGTACACTTGCCAGATCCTTGCCGAAAGTCAGGTAATGAAAGGCTACGCTCACGCGGGAAGGGTCGATTTTCTGATCTTCCACATCCCGTACCTTCACTTCATAGTCAAGCGTTGTCTTATCCCAATAAAACGTACGATTGGCTTTCGTATCGATACGCACCTCGGGCGGCGTGTTGCCTACTTTGATGGCTACCGTCGAAAAGCCCTGGGCTCCGTGCGGATCGGTCGCCGTGAGCGTCACCTGATACAGTCCTGGTTTAGTGAACGTATGAGTCAGCTCGCGTCCTTTTTTCAGGACGGTTCCTATTTTCCAGCGAAAGCTCAGCGTATCGGCGGGATCGTAATCTTTCGACGCAGCTGCCGACAGATGAACCGTAAGCGGTAATCCTCCGTAGCGTTTATCCACCTGAATGGCGGCAATGGGTTTACGGTTACCTTCCGCGTATTCCACCCGAATCAACCCGGCATCCGTGTTTTTGGCGAACCAGTTGGTACCGTACGCCAGCAGGTAAATGGATCCGTCCCGGGCCATTTGCATATCCATGGGAGCCACGACATTGAGTTGGGGTAGGAAAGGCTCCATCTTCACGTAGTTCCCCTGTTCGTCCAGCGTCACCGCCATAATCCAGTGCCGAATCCATTCGTAAATGAACAATTTACCGTTGTAGTACGCGGGTAGTTTGTAGGGAGCGTTTGGGTACAAATCGCTGTAGTACACCGGACCCGCCATGGCACTGGCTCCGCCTTTGCCGACCAAGGGCCAGCGTTTAGATGGACCTTTCCCGTACCAGATCATGGCTGGTTGAGCGGGTGGTAATTCTTTCACGCCCGTATTGTTGGGGGAAAGATTCATCGGATGAGCCGGGTCCTGCTTGGGGCCTTCCTTTTTGGTAGCGAAGTCGTATTTGGGAAAGGCTTCGTTGTTTCCCAGAAAATACGGATAACCGAAAAAACCGGGTTTCCGAGCCTGATTGATTTCATCGTAACTCATCGTCCCTTCCTGGGCGGGTACTTGCGTATCCGGACCGACATCGCCCCAGTAGACAAAGCTATTTTTGGGATCGACCGAAACGCGGAAGGGATTTCGGCAACCCATCACGTAAATTTCGGGCCGCCCTTTCGAGCCGTCTTTGGGAAAGAGGTTGCCCTCGGGAATGGTGTAGGTACCGTCGGCTTCGGGTTTGATCCGAAGAATCTTGCCCCGTAAATCATTGCTATTCGCCGAAGTTCCCTGACCATCGGCTAGCTGCCGACCGGGTCGTTCATCGGTAGGATTGTGTCCTTCGATTTCTTCCGCATTCGTATTATCACCGATGGAGAGGTACAGCAAACCATCCGAACCAAAGGTCAGATACCCCGCCGAATGGCAGCAGTAGGTCCGTTGGGTAGGTACTTCGAGCAAAACTTTTTTACTGGTTTCTATCAGTTTTTCGCCCTGCAGTTCATACCGAACCAGTTGACTTACGTTCCGTTCGCCGCCCAGTCCGTAGTAAAAATAAACCCAGTGATTGGTACTGAATTTCGGGTCGGCGGCTACCCCGAGCAGTCCATCTTCAATCCCACTGAACACATTGAAATGAGCAATTGTCTTGAGCTGCCGTTCCTGAGCATCGTACAGTCGCACGGCTCCTTTTCGTTCTACCACCAGTACATTCAGATTGGGTAAAATGGCCATCTGCATGGGTTCGTCAAAACCTTCGGCCAGGGTCATGTGGGTGAAACGACTACTATCCGGCGGCGTGGGTTGATACGCCGCCACGGAATGCGGCTGTTGACGCGGAACCATCGCCAACGCTCCGAGTACTGCTACCACTAAACTAAGCTTAAAATACGTCATTCGTCCTTCTATTGGTGTGATCAAAACGCAATGCGAAACGAATCAAAGGATTCCGTTCGCCAGGCCAGGTGCCGGGTCAGGGGTGAGGCCGCCAGCAGGGGCGAAAACGTATGCACCTGAATGGTTTTTCCATCCGGCAGAAACTCCAGAATCCGGAGCCAGCCATCGCCGCCGTTGCCGTGCCAGCCACCACCTTCCCGCTGGGCATTAAAAAGCATCTGTGCTACTTTTTTACCGGCAGCATTCGGGTCTTCGCGGTATCCAACATGGCCTTCGTGACCTTCGGAATCGGCGACGTGCCCACAGATTAAAAATTGAAGGTTTCGGGATGGAGCCAGCAGTTGCTCCCAAAGTTGCTGACCGTACGTCGGGCGGCTCAGCGGATACGGTTCGGTATCAATTCGCTCGTTCTTTTTCAGCATCGAACGCAGGAAGCTATGCGTCAGTACCACGCCCCGATGGCTGGCAAAGCGGGCCTGACCCGCCAGCTTTTTCGCCCAGGCTACGATTTCGGTACGGGGCAGAAATTCAAGCGAAAAAATCAAAAGCTTGGGGCCCGCCGGGGGTGTAAATTCATAACAGGCATTTTCCAGCGTAGGTACGCCACTTTCGTTGGGTGCCATTTCAAGCAGTAAGGCTGCCGTTTGGGCGTTTCGCTCGGCGGGAAAGTAGGAATTGAACTGACTATACCGGTTTTCCGAGTTTTTCATGCCGTAATCATGATTGCCCGTGGCCAGGATATAGGGCAAGGTACCGTCCAGCTTTTCGAAGCTCCGCGACACCGCCTGCCACTGCTGAGTACTGGTCTGGTTGCCGTGCGTACCGTCCGGATGAGCGTTCAGGTTCTGGTCCACTAAATCGCCCGTACACAGCACTAGCCGCGTATTCAATCGAGTGGCATTTTCTTTGATCCAGCTCGTCATGAGATCCAGGATGGGCTGATTCTGCGAAAATTTAACGTAGTTCTGAGGATCCGGCAGCAAAATCATACTCCAGGAATTGGGATCACTCAAGACCGGAACCTGAGCCCCGGCCGTCCAGGGAAGCAGGAGCAGCAATACGAGTCGTTTCAGCAAGATAATACGTTGGTTTAGAGGTTAATCAATGTATATAATAAAGCAGATACTAATGACTTTTCGAACGGTATCCGCGTACGGGTTGATCGGTGTAGTAGAGGTAGTCGCCCGCCACCAGCTCATACGCCGGGTGCGGATTCAGAATTTTAATGGTAATAACGTGGGCACCTTTCGGAAGATGATACCGCCAGAACAACTCGGTACGACGCTGGCTGGGCTGGGTCGGAAAATTCGCTTCTTCGACTTTTGCTCCATCGATGTACAAGGCGGCCCGAAGCAGATGCGTTGGAGCATCGCTCTGTTTTTTCCGAACATGACCCCGAATGACCAGTCCGATGGCCTCTGGTGTCGTAAAACGCAGGGAATCGCCGAAAGACTGAAACAAGGGCTTTTTCTCGACGGGGTAATGGCCTTTGAAATTCTCTTCCAACCGAACGGGTACAGGACGGGTCGTCTGAATTTCGACATTCTTCTCCCCTACCCTGCCCTGATGCAGCCGAATCGTTTCCAGAGCCTGGGCGTAACTCAGCTCGTATACCGCGTTTAGAGAAAGGGAGGTGTACGAAAAAGGCAGATCTTCGGCTTTTTTAAGCGGGTTCAGCCAGTACGCCGGAATGTTTTGATACCCAATCATCGTCCCCAGAATGCCCGCGGCGGTGGAGGGGTTACAGTCCGAATCCTGACCGGTCCGCGTCGTAATTTCCAGCGTTTGGGTAAAATCGCCATTGCCGTACAGCAAACCCAGCAC
Source organism: Siphonobacter curvatus (assembly GCF_002943425.1). Classification (NCBI taxonomy): domain Bacteria; kingdom Pseudomonadati; phylum Bacteroidota; class Cytophagia; order Cytophagales; family Cytophagaceae; genus Siphonobacter; species Siphonobacter curvatus. Next base: position 63,252 of record NZ_PTRA01000004.1, on the reverse strand, counting down.
GACGTAGGCCGCATTGACTTTTGCATCAATGTTCAGGGGTTGAAAAACCCCATCCGGACAGCCCACTTCTTCCACCCATTTTCGCTGAAGCTCGAACCAGGTTTTCTTCCAGTCGTTGGGATACTGACGGTGCCAGCCGATAACGTCGTTGATACACTGATAGAATTTACTCTGTTGCGGAATGGCCTTCAAGGCCTCCCGCACGACGTAGTTTACATCGGTACTTACAAAAGCCAGCGAGTACATCGTTGCTACGTAAACTCCACCGTACCAGCCATCACCCGAATTCATGATGTGACCGATTTTATCCGTGATCTCAGCCGCCACGGTGGGCATACCCGGCGTCATCAGACCCGCAAAATCGGCCTCAATCTGAAAGTCAATATCATCGGCATGGGGATTATTCAGGTAATGACCCGACTGGGGAGCCTTGATTCCCTGGAGAATGTTGTACCGACCCGCCTGGTTGGCGTGCCAGAGGTCGTACCCCGCCCGGGCATACGCCTGGGCAAAGGAATCAACCGGAGCCATAAGACCACATCGCTGGAAAACCGAGACAAAGGTTAAATCCATGTAAATGTCATCATACAGACCCGGAAAAGTTTGCATGGCTTTTCGAACGTAATCCTCACTCCAGGGGATGGTTTGTCCATCCGGAATAAAGGTGCCCAGGTGCACAAATTCCGTCGGCCAGCCGAAGGTTACGCCAATGGTTTGTCCGGCCCAGCCTCCTTTAATTTTATCCAGCAGCGTTTCCCGGGTTATGGTCACTTTTCCGGTATTTGTACGGGGGAGGGAGGGTTGTCCCTCCACCCGTACGCATAACATCCATAGCCCAATTAGCCAGTAACAGCCCTTTTTCGTCATGCCTTTCTATTTACTTTGCGTTACTACGATCCAGTACGAACGGACATTCTGCCGTCCCGAAATAATATCGATTTTAAAGGGCTGGCTCATATTCATCAGGCCCATGGCGGGCCGGGCCTCAGCGTCCGATGGAATGGAGCCGCGAAGCTTCAGTTCCTGTAAATTGATCGCCAGTCCGGTAGCCGTTTTTTGCGGCACCGTGACCCGTACCGTATCGCCAGCGGCATTGAACACGCCGTTGTAGCGAGCACTGTTTTCGTCGGCTCCGGGCACATTCACCCACACGGCCGTCAGGGTATTATCGTCGTTGCGGGGTTTCACGTCCGGTGAGTCGCAGGCGGCGAGTAGCGTTAAAGCTGCCAAAGCGAAGATCGATCTCATACAACTTAGGAGTTTACCAGCCCTGAATTTGGGACAGTGCCGGGTTGTTAACAATTTCAGCCGCGGGCAGCGGGATATAGTACGTGTTAGCCGCGAAGAAGCGGTCTTGCTTGTCACTGTCTACCACTTCGTAGCGGACACTTCCATCGGCCTGAAGGATCGGGCGATGTCCGTGTACCCGTTGGTTATTCAGTACGATATGAGCCTTCCGCCAGCGTCTGAGATCCCAGTAGCGGTGGCCTTCAAACGCCAGCTCCACGATCCGCTCGTGTTCCACTGCCGCCATCAGGTCGGCTTCGCTGGCAGCGGTTACGCCGGGCAGACCCGCCCGCTTGCGTACCTTATCCAGCATTTCTTTGGCTTTGGCGTACTGTCCCGTTTTGGCCAGTGCTTCCGCGTGAATCAGTAAAACTTCCGCGTAACGAAGTTCAATCGACTGTTGCTCGCCCGCGTTTCGGATGGGATCTACGTTGGTAGAGTCCACGTATTTTCGGAGATAATAGCCCGTAACCGTTCGTTTCGGATCGGCCACTGAACCGTAATCGATGTACGCATCCGTACCCGTAGCGATGTTGAGCGTACGACCTTTCCAGCTTCCGCCGTGGTAGAGGATCGTTCCGTAGAAACGCGGCTCCCGTCCCCGGTACGGACTCGCTGCCATGGCGGGATTGGTCCAGGAGAAGCTGCGGCCATCGGCCATTTCAAAGGCATCGGAAAGTTCGGCAGTAGGTACACCCTTTGCTCCGTACGCCGGAACATCCGCCGGTGGGGCGTAATCCCGATCAAATGTGTTGGTCAGCGAAGGCCGGATGTAGTTGAAACCCCAAATGAGTTCCTTGTTATTTTTGGTACTGAACACACTGGTAAACTGCGGCAAAAGTTGGTACACGCCTTTGGCTTCCAAATCCACCACGGCTTGAGCCGCCGCTGCTGCATTGCGGTAGTATTGCGGAGCTTTAGCCGTGGGTACGCCCGTCAGCGGGTCGCTGTTGTACTGTTTTTTGTCATATTCTGCCACCGAAGCTGCGTAAAGCCAGGTACGGGCCAGCATAGCATACGCCGCCCCTTTGGTGGCCCGGCCCAGGTCGGCCGTGGCTCGGGTTTCGGGTAAATACTGGGCGGCAAAAGCCAGATCGCGGGCAATGAAGTTCCAGCATTCATCTTCCGACGACCGCGGATTGTTATTATCCGTTACTGGTTTTTCCAGCAAAATCACGCTGCCGTGCAGTTTGACCAGCCAGAAGTACACGTAGGCCCGCAGGAAACGAGCTTCGGCGTGGTACACGTTACGAGTCGTGGAATCGCTGAAAGTTTGATACTGATCAGTACCGTTCAGAAAATTGTTGATGGCGAAAATCCGGGTGTAGCCCGTTCCCCAATACGAAAAAGTCGGGTTCGCTGCCGTAATACTCGCCGGGTTAAAGGCCACCATATTCGCCGTACCGTTGCCACTGGAAATGGACGTGTTTTTAATCAAATCGGTCAGAGCATCGGTATTGTTGGCGTAGCCCAGGGGCATGGTGCCAAAGGCAAAATCACCGAGCACGGAATACTGGTCCAGCAGGTACAGCTTGGCGTTGTTTTCGTTGGCCCAGACCGTCACGTCGGTATAGCGATCCCGCGGCGTGACGTCGAGTTTACAGGACTGAAGCAGTCCGAGCAGCAGGCTACATACGCTGGCTACTACGATGAGTCTTGATTTCATGAGCTTCCGTCTTAAAAGGTGATGTTGGTTCCGATGGAAAACACGCGTTGCTGGGGATAGAACCCGGCCTGTACGACGCTGGGCGTTTCCGGATCGGCGTATTTGATTTTGTCGAAGGTCAACAGGTTGGATCCTGCCGCGTAGAATCGCCACTGCTGAATTTTCAGTCGACTCAGGAAATCTTTCGGCAGGGAATAGCCAATCTGCAAGGATTTAAGCCGCAGGTAACTACCGTCCCGCACGAAGAAGGAGTTCTGATACCCGTTCTGGTTGGTCAGTCCCGCTTTGTTAGCGGTTAACCGTGGGTACTTGGCGTTGGGATTATCCGGTCGCCAGGAGTCTTCCACCAGAAAGTACGGACTGTTTCCATTACCCGCAAACGTCTGCGTATAGACTGTGTTGCCCTGTACGCCGCTGTTGTACACGCCCGCCAGAATCACGTTGGAGCGAGCCGCTCCCTGCAGCAGGGCGGAGAAATCGAAGGGGCCGTATCCCGCCTGCAAATTCAGACCGTACATAATCTCGGGCGTGTTGCTGCGACCGATGCGGGTCACGTCCTGCTCGAACGAGATTTTGCCGTCGCCGTTCAAATCCACGTACTTCACGTAGCCCGGAGCACCCGGACCGTAGGGAAAACTTGGTCCGCGATCCACTTCTTCCTGCGTTTGATAGAGTCCATCCACCACAAATCCAAACTTCGTATTTACGGGATGCCCTACCCGCCGCTGAGCTGCCGGAGCGTTCACGGATTCATTGATCCGCAGGACGCGGTTATGAGCGTAGGTGAAGTTTCCAATGATTTTGTAGGAAAGCTTGTTGTGCTTCTTGCTGTAGGCCAGTTGTAAATCTACGCCCCGGTTATCCACTTTTCCAGCGTTCACCGCTGAAGCAAAGTTTCCGCCCACGGAAGGAGCAAAAATGCCGCTCTGACCTGTCAAAATGTTAGAGGTTACCTTATAGAAGTAATCCAGTTCCAGACTCAGATTGCTATTCCAAAGTCCCAGTTCTACACCGCCATTGTACATGGTGGCTTCTTCCCAAGTGATGGTCGGGTTGGCCGGAGCCGTATTGTACAAGGTTGAAACCACCTGATTACCGATGGCCACCGTAGGCGTCGTACGAAGCTGGAAGGAATTCAAGTACGGAAAGGCTGAGGACAGATAGTCATTTCCGAGTTTACCCGCCGAAAGCCGGACTTTGAAAAAGTTGATCGGGGTATTCAGCGGTTGCCAGAAATTCTCCTTACTCAACACCCAGCCCAGCGATGCCGAAGGGAAAAAGCCCCAGCGGGTACTCTCCGGGAAGTTAACCGAGGCATCGTAGCGAGCGGCTACTTCAAAGAGATACTTGTCGTCGTAAGTGTAGTTGACCCGACCAACGTAACCACCCCGTTTGTACTGCGTGCTGCTGCCGGTAGCGGCCCGCAGATCCTCGGCGGCCTTACTACCAAAATTGATATCCAGCAGATCGGTGATGGGGAAGTTCCGGGCCTGAGCCCCGAAACCGTTGGTACCCCATCCCGAATATTCATAGAGTAACAGACCGTTGAAGGCATTTTTACCGAAGGTTCGGTCATAAAGGATGGAAGGTTGAAAAGTCGTCCGATAGCTGTGGGAGTAATCCTGAATGAGGTTATTGACGTTGTAGGCACTCATCCGGGCGGGCGTCCAGAGCCAGCCGTTGGCGTTACGGTTCCGCACGGCCAGCATCGCTGGTTCCACGAAGGTTTTTACTTCCGTAATTGTCTTGTCGTAACTCACCAGCAAACGAGCCTGAAGTCCCTGTACACCGGGAATTTTTACGTTCATCGATAAGTTACCGTTGAAGGTAGTAGCCTCGGCATTCCGGTTGCCAATGTCATTCACGGCGACGATGGGGTTTCCAACGCCCGCATCGGTATTACCACCGACGGGTAAACCCGCGGGATTGAACATCGGCAGGTTCGGCTGCATCCGCTGAGCCAGAATGAATGGGTTTTGATAGTTCTGATCCGTGGGTGCAAGAGCCGGATTCATCCGATCTTCCATCCGAACAGTCAGGTCCAGCCGTGTGGAGATGAAATCGTTGACATCGGCGTCGATATTAGTCCGGACGTTATAGCGTTTGTAATTAGTGTTCTTGATGACCCCGTTCTGGTTCCAGTACCCCAGCGTCGTGAAGTACCGAACGCGATCCGTACCGCCATTGACGGAGACGTTGTGGTACTGGCTGACGCTCGTATTATTGGTCAGCATACCCACCCAATCCGTATTGCCGAGAAACTCCGACTGATTGGTACCGTTTGCCAAAGACGCAATTTCTTCGTCGGTATACGTCAGAGCAAAGGGCGTTTTTCCCTGCGAAACGAGGTACTGATTATCCAGTTCTTCAGCCCGTTTATACCACCGCATGTAATCCGGCCCGTTCAAGAATTTGGGGAATCGGGTATTGGTATTTTGGGAGAAATTGGTTTCGTAGGTAATCGTCGGCTTACCCGTTTTACCGCGTTTCGTAGTAATCAGAATGACCCCGTTGGCGGCCCGAGCTCCGTAAACAGCTGCCGCCGAAGCATCCTTCAATACGCTGACGGTTTCAATTTCATTCGGATCCAGGGCAGTGAAGGGACGTTCAATACCATCCACAATGACCAGCGGAGCATTGCTACCCGTGGTGCTGATGCCGCGTACGTTGATGGTGGCGTTGTCGGCTCCGGGCTGACCGTAGGGTTGCGTAACGATGACCCCTGGTAAGCGGCCCGCCAATACGTTCGAAACATTTAGCGGGGGAGCCTGCTTCAACTGATCGGCTCCAATCTGAGCGACAGAGCCCGTCAGGGTGGAACGCCGCTGCTGGGAGTAGCCGACGACCACGACCTGATCGAGTTCCTGCGAGGAAGAGGTTAAGGAGATGTTTATTTGGGATCGGTTCTGTACGGCCATTTCCTGGGCCTGATACCCGATCGAAGAAAAAACCAGGACGGCATTTTCGGGAACATTGGGCAGCGAATACTCACCGCTCCGATTGGTCGTTACGCCCTGCGAGGTATTTTTCACCACAACGTTGACGCCCGGCAGCGGCTCGCCCGTGGTCGCGTCGCTTACTTTTCCCTGAACGGTCAACGCAGCCATCATGGGCATGGTCAGGGAGGTCGCCGAAATGCGTTCGGACCGCGAAAGATTCGTCAGATTCTCAAGCGGAACGAACTTGTTCGGCAAGAGGTTGACGGCCGAAGTATTAGATTTTTTCTCTTCCGAAACGATGTAAAACGAGTCGCTTACCTTTTTAAAAGTCAGGCCATACGGTTTCAGCAACTGTTCCAGGGTTTGTTCGAGGGAAGTATATTTCCGAAAATCCTTCACCCGTTTTTTACTGACCAGTTCAGGGTTGTACAAAATCGAAACTTTGTACTGCTTTTCCACTTCCTGCAAGCGATGCTCCAAACTCTGGCCGCTCGCCGATGCTTCCCGAACCTGTTCCTGACCCGCCCGAACGATTTCCTGAGCCTGTACACCCGGTGGGCCGCAGAGGTACATGAAGGCGGGCAGTCCATACAAAAATGTAATACGTTTTTTCATCGAAACATGAATTAGTGTGGTACCAATCAAGACATAGAATTCCTGGGGATGTCCTGGGAGGGATATCCGAACGCGTACGAATGCTAAATGGATGATTTATCGGGACTGATCCGTGAGGTAGATGCGGCCTTCCTCCTGACGAATGCTGACTTTGCAGGCTTCGGCGATGCCTTCTAATAATACGTTTACATCATTGGTGGGCAGCGAACCCGACATACGACGGTCGAGCAGCGATGCCTTTTCTACGTTGACACGATAGCCGTAGGTGTCTTCGAGTACTTCGGTGAGTTCTTTTAAGGACGTATTTCGCAGAATAAGTTTGTGATCTTTCCAGGCTGAATACAGCGAGGCGTCTACTTGTTTCAGGGTGTAATTTTCAGGGATACGGGCAAATTCTACCAGTTGGCCGGGTTTCAGTATAATGGAATCGGCTTGAGCTTTTTCGTTGATTAGACACTGTACTTTGCCTTCATTCAATACTACCCGCGTTTTGGCCTTCCGGCGGCTGACGGTAAACTGCGTCCCGAGTACGTTCACCCGGAAGTTATCAGCCGTTACGACGCTAAAGCGGCGATGGTCTTTGGTATGGACTACCTTAAAATACGCTTCGCCCGTGAGTTGTACCTCCCGATTTCCCGTCCATTGCTGCGGATACGAGAGACTCGAATTCCCGTTCAGCGTTACTTCCGAACCATCGGGCAAGGTAAACGTACGCGTCTGTCCGTAACCCGTTTTCTGTACCAGCATCGGTACCATAGATTCGGGCGTGCCTGGAGCATTCCGACTTACGTATAACCAAAGCGTAGCCAGAGCGAGAACGGCTACTACGCCAGCGGCCATCCGTCGCCAGCTTCGACGCAAGGGCACGACGGTCGTTTCTTCTTCCGGTTCGGCTGGGTCGAGGCGACTTTGTATCTGATTCAGCATTTTCTCTTCCAGAGCCTGCCGGGCCTGCGTATCCAGCTGGTCGGTCAGCGAGGGGCGGTTCTCAAACTGAGCGTACCAAACGTCGAGTTCGGTACGCTCGGCTGGCGTGGCCTGCCCCGTTTGTACTTGCTGTAAGAGAAAATTAAGTCGTTCCTGAGTCATGCGGTTGGTTACGTAAGCCAGCGGATTCCCTGCGTAGGCTTTCTATTCGGTAAGTCACACAAGTCGAAAACTTCCGCCAAAAGCGAAGCAAAAAATTTTAAATTATTTTTCAGTATCCTGATTATCAGAAGAAATTTCTACTACAAAAAAGTAAGTTCCCGATCAGGCCAGCAGATTAGCGGCCAGCAAAAGCATAAACAGATGCTCTTTCAGGTGAAGACGCAGTAGTTTCAGAGCTTTAGCCATCTGTTTTTCGACCGTGTCGATTGGGAGTTCCAGGAGCTGGGCAATTTCCCGGTAGGTGTAATGCTCCTGCCGACTTAGTTCGTACACCCGCCGGTATTTTTCGGGGAGCTGGGCCACGCCAGCGTCGAGGGCTCGTTGCAGTTCTTCGTAATATAGCTGATCTTCTACAAGGTTCGCCTCGTGGTCGCCCCGCTGTAGCACGTAATCCAAGTGGGCTTTTTTCGTCAGCAGGGAACGGATGTAGTTATAAATCCGGTAGCGAAGGGCGGTAAACAGGTACACTTCCAGCGAAGTCGTAATTTCCAGGTGCTGGCGCTTGGACCAGAGGTCCAGGAACAATTCCTGCACAATTTCCTCGCAATCCTCCCGGGTTTGTACCCGCCGGTACGCGGAATCATAGAGCCGACGCCAGTATTTTCGGTACAAGACCTCAAAAGCAGAACGATCGTCCTGCTTGAGCAGGGCGATCAGCGATTCATCGGTATGGGGGGATTGAATCTGAATAAGCAGAGGATCAGTAGTTTATCAATTAAGCTGGCAATATAAAATTCCCTTGCCAGAATTACACGGCTTGGGCGTTATTAAATCGTTATGCCTTACCCAAATTAGCTCTTGCTCCACAGAGTAACTCAGTTATGAACGATTTTAAACCAATAAATTGGCATTTGTTAGGACAGGTATAGCTTAGGCATGACAAGCCCTCTGGACTCTTAAAAACAATTTCTTTATCTTAGGACGTTTTTACCGTCAAGCTCATCCCCCATAACTTTAAAACCTTATCTGAAGTACCCATGGCTTCTTCTATCTCAGATACTGACCTTTCTGGTTTAGCCACCTATTTGTTTACCCGCCGAGAAGCTATTCTCAATCATTGGCGTAATCAATGCGAACAGGATACCACCCTGCTCAATGTTTCTGGCCTTGCCCGCGAAGAGTTCAACAATATGATTCCGCTTTTGTTGACGATTCTTCACCAACGCCTACAAAAACAGCCGGAGGGCAATGATCCCGTCGAAATTGCGGCCGCTCATGGCTTGCACCGCTGGCAAAAAGGCCTGACATTGAAAAATTTACTAGCCGAAATTAATTACCTGTACGCGGGTGTGATTCGGGAACTTCAATTGTACCGGGAATTTTTCCCCGATAGTGATGCCGACGTGCTGATTGCTGGCTATCAGGAAGTGGATCGACTGAAAACCGAAACCATGTTGGGCAGTGTGCGGGAATACGATCAGCAACAGCAGCTTGCCGCGGCCAGTCGGGCCAATCGCCTGCAGTATACGCTGGATCAGTTGCAGGACATGACCCGCCTTCGGGGGGATTTGTTACGGACCTCCTCGCATGATCTCAAAAGCAGTTTTGGCGTAGTACGTAATGCCGCCATCTTGCTGGATCAGGCCGAAAAACCCGAAGAAGAACGTACGAAGTTACTGCAAATGCTGAACCGCAATCTGGGAAATATCCACGAGATGCTACAGCAACTCACGGATTTGTCGCGTCTGGAGGCGGGCTATGAAGTGCTTGACATCCAGCGTTTTGATGCTTCACAGCTTCTCTACGGACTTGTGGAAAGTGCCCAGCCGTTGGCGGTTCAGAAAGGCCTGATCTTACGGGCCGATGGTCCACCCGAATTACTGGTGTCGAACGATTCCGTGAAGATTCACCGCATTGTTCAGAATTTGCTGCTTAATGCCATCAAATACACGCAAACCGGAATCGTTTCCGTCTCCTGGTCCAAAGAAGGTGATTTTCGCTGGTATATCAGCGTGCAGGATAGCGGTCCGGGTTTGTCCGATGGGCTCGTCGCTCTGTTTTCCAAACAACTCATGCCCAAAGCCGAGGAGTCAGGGGTACTTCAGCGGGATCTTTCGGAGGTCGATGAAGTACCCAACCTTACCAGTGAAGAGCTCAATTATACCACCTCCCAAGGCCTGCCCGTTAGCGAAGGGGTAGGTTTACTGATTGTGAAACGCCTTTGCGAATTACTCGGCGGTATGGTAGAGATTGAATCCATTATCAACGTGGGTACGCTTTTCCGAATTCGTCTCATGCTCGAACATAAAGCCTAATTGTCCAATGATCCGGTACGTAGTTGCGTACCGGATCATTGGACTGGATTTCTCCTCTGGAGATCTGCTTCTCTGGCTTACCTTAAGCTTACTGATTGTATTTTCTGTAGTAACGTATAGCGGTGGAATGTTTTTTTCCTAAAATGATCTGGCCCGGGTTCATCCCCGTTCTTCCTTCATTCTGAAACAAGACAGCTCATCAACCAATCCACGCTATGAAAGAAAAAATCTCATTCAAAGGCATCTGGGAAGTTTTAAAAAACGCCTTTTCCGGATTCTCGGACGACAAAGTCACCAAACTGGGGGCGTCCCTTTCGTACTATACGGTGTTCTCCATGGGACCGCTGATCATTGTGATCATTTCGCTCTGTGGTATTTTCCTGGGCCGTGAAGCCGTGGAAGGGCAGATTTACGAAACCCTCAATGGATTTCTGGGCAAAGAATCCGCCCTGCAATTACAGGATATTGTGAAGAAAGCGGCCATCAGTGGTAAGAGTAATACAGCCGCCGTGATTGGTTTTGGCACGCTGTTGCTGGGGGCAACGACGGTATTCGCTGAAATTCAGGATTCGATCAATACCATCTGGGGAATCCGGGCTAAACCGAAAAAAGGCTGGCTGAAAATGATTCAGAATCGTTTTCTTTCCTTTTCCGTGATTGTGAGTTTAGCTTTTATACTGCTGGTTTCCCTGGCCGTCACCTCCTTACTCGACGGGATCAGTGGTCGCCTACAAGCCCGCTTTTCGGATGTGTCCGTCGTCGCCTTTTATGTCATTAACCAGTTGATTACCTTCGCCGTCATCTCGCTCATTTTCGGAGTCGTATTCAAGGTTTTACCCGATGCCAAAATCAAATGGAAAGACGTTCGGGCGGGTGCGATGGTAACGGCGGTGCTGTTTATGATTGGGAAGTTTGGTATTTCCTTCTACATCGGTCAGAGCGACGTGGGCGGTACCTACGGAGCCGCTGGATCATTGGTTATCGTGTTGCTTTGGGCTTATTACTCTTCCCTGATTCTGTACTTCGGAGCCGAATTTACGAAGGCTTACGCCATTAAATATGGTTCAGCCATTCATCCGAGTGAGTATGCTGTAACGATCAAAGAGGTGCAGGTGGAAGCGGGAAGCAAATCCATTCAGCAAACGGAAAAAGAGAAAGAGAAGGTTGTGTCGTAATGGTATAATCATCCATATCTTACCTATGTTCCCAGGGTTATAACCCTTGGCTATAAGAATTGGACCCCGCTGGGGTTCTTTTTTTGTACTTATCAAACCGTTCAAACGTTCTCACACCTTAAACCATTTCAAGCCACAAACCCTCTTCAAACGTTTTCAACCCTCAAGCCCCCGGCGGCTCCTTCAGAGCCAGACTGATGAGTTCAGCCGTGTTCTTGACATTTGCTTTTCGAAGAATACTCGCCCGCTGGTTGGCTACGGTATTCGGACTAGTATCGAATCGGCGGGCAATTTCCTGATTACTCAGGCCTTCCGTCAGACAACCCAGTACCTGAGCTTCCCGGCTGGTGAGTTTATTCCAGATCGAGGCATTCGTAGTAACTTCCACACGAGCTTTGGGCTTCGCCAGTACCAATTGTTTGATAATGACGCTTGAGGCCGAAGGCGGATAGTATAGATCGCCCGCTGCTACGGTACGGATGGCCTGTAGAATTTCTTCGTCGTCGGTATCTTTCAGCAAGTAACCCGACGCTCCGTACTGCACGGCACTGAGAATGTAATCGGGATGATTGTGCATACTGAAAATCAGCACTTTCACCTGAGGAAACTGCTGAGCCGTCATGCGGCTGACTTCAATGCCCGAAAGACGTGGCATGGTAATATCTAGCAGTAAGACGTCGGGGTGAAGCTGGGGCAGCAGTTCCAGAGCCTCGTCACCGTCGGCGGCTTCGCCGACGATTTGCAGGTCTGTTTCGTCTTCCAGTAAGGTACGAATCCCTTTTCGTACCATCGAGTGATCATCCGCAATCAGAATTCGTATCGCCATCGTTTTTGGTTTAGCCTAGCGGCAAATGTACTTCAATCCAGGTTCCTTTTCCGGGTATAGAATGCAGTTGAAAGGTGGCCTGCAGAAGTTGAGCCCGTGTTTGCATGTTTTCCAATCCACTCCCTTCGCGGCCGGAAATTTCGGCGATGCCTACGCCGTCGTCCTGAATTCGCAGGGTTACGGCCTCGGGCTGGTAGTGCAGAACTAAGGCAATCTGCCCGGCTTTGGCATGTTTAAGAGCATTGGTGACAGCTTCCTGAGCAATGCGATACAGGGCAATTTCCTGAGCCGGTGCCAGTCGTTTTTCCTCGCCCTGCTGTTCAAAACGAATCGCACAGCTGGCCGATTTACTGAGCTGATCGGCCAGTAACTGCAAGGAAGCCGCCAATCCGTAATCGCCCAGCAAGGTCGGCATCAGATTATGCGAAATCTGCCGGGTGGTCTGGATGATGAGCTGAATGGCTTCCACCAGTTCATCGGCCCGCTGCCGTTGCCGCTCTTCGGGAAAGGGCACTTTCCGAAATTTAGCCGCCTGCAGGTACAGGCCCGTCAGCATTTGCCCGATGCCATCGTGCAGTTCGCGGGCGAAGCGGCGACGTTCCTCCTCCTGCCCTTCCAGCAAAGCCGCCGAGCGGATATGGTCTTCCGTGCGTTGCAACGCATGTTGTTCATCGCTAAGCCGCAGTACTTCTTCCTGCGTCGTGCGTAATTCTTCGTTCGCCAGGGCCAGTTGCTCATTACTTTCCTGCAAGGCCTCTTCCGACTGCGTCAGTTGACGAATGACCTGCTTGGTATATTGAACTACGGGCCGAAATACGAACAGGCCTTCCAGCAAAAGCGTCAGTAAAGTCGCTAGTGTTAGTATGGTTTCCAGCCGTTCCAGTTCGTTGACCCGGGCCGTACTTTCCGCGTCGAACTGAAAAACCAGGGCGTTCATCCGCTGGAGAAAGACCGGCTCCTGCTTCAGCAATTCCGTCAGCGTCTGTCGTTGCTGATCTGGCGTTTGTCCCGGCGTATTCACCCAAACGAAGCTTTGGTACATGGCCTGAAAAACGGGTTCCAGTTGCTGAAACATCCGGTCAATCGTTGGGCTTCGGCGTACCGTGTACTCCTTTTCCATGATCAGTACCCCTGCCTTCAACTGTTCGTGACTCGTTTTCAGGCTTTGCAGCAGCGAATCGTATAGCACCGAATCAGCACTGGGCAGGGGGGATAAACGCAGCAAAGCCAGCTTGGTAAGTCGCTGGCTAAGCATTCGTTGACGGCCGGCTACATTCAGTACCCGGCTGTCGGCGTAGTGCGTATGGATGGTTTGACGAATGAACCATAGTCCTCCGATACTCAGCAGAGCAATGACGTGCAGAGCCAGCAGATAATAACGGGTCAGACGGCGAGCTACCTGCCGGTCGAGTGCATTCATACGTCAATATACACCTGACCGTCGATGATTTGAATGGGAAACGTAGAAATCTGGTAGTGTTCGTCGGTCAGACACTGTCCTGATCGCAGGGAAAACGTCTTTTTGTGAAACGGACATGCCACTTTCGGTTCCTCGCCCTGACTGCCGATCATGCCTCGCGAAAGCACCATTTGCTGGCGGTGCGGACACTGGTTGTCAGTGGCGTACCACTCGTTACTGCGGGAAAAATTGAAAATGGCAATCTGCCGGCCGTCGATGAGTACGCAGGCTCCGCCGTCGGCGGGAATATCTTCCACGCGGCAGGCCCGGTGCCAGGTGGTTACGGGAGAAAGTACTTCCATGAGTGAAAAGGGATGAACGTATAACAGTGAATACCTGGGTTTATTTCCATTCTTTGGCCTGAATCTGCGTCCGCAGGGGAGTAAATTCCAGCGTGGGATCTTTGTGTTCCGGGGCGTTTACGAAGTGCGTAAACCGCTTGCGTAATTCGGGGTTCTCCACGACTTCTTTCCATTCGCACTGGTACATCTGGATCAATTGCTGCATTTCCGCTTCCAGATCAGCCACGATACCCAGTACGTCGTCCACAACAACGGCTTTAAGGTAACTCATACCGCCTTCCAGCTTGTTGAGCCAGGTGGCCGTACGCGTCAGCGGATCAGCAGTTTTGATGTAGAACATCAGGAAACGGTCGATCAGCCGGATACACGTTTCTTTGTCCACGTCGGCCGCCAGTAACTGGGCATGCTGGGGCTTGGAGCCACCGTTGCCGCCCACGTAGAGGTTCCAGCCCTTTTCGGTAGCAATAATGCCAAAATCCTTGCTCTGGGCTTCGGCACATTCCCGAATACAGCCCGAGACGCCCGATTTGAATTTGTGCGGAGCCCGAACACCTTTGTACCGTTCTTCGAGTTCGATGGCGAACGATACGGAGTCCTGTACCCCAAACCGGCACCAGGTCGATCCGACGCAACTTTTTACCGTACGCAGGGCTTTGCCGTAGGCGTGACCACTTTCAAAACCAGCGGCGATGAGTTCTTCCCAGATGTAGGGTAAATCGCCCACGTGAGCCCCGAATAGATCAATCCGCTGACCACCCGTAATTTTGGTGTACAAATTGTATCGCTTGGCGACTTGACCGATCACAATCAGCTTGTCGGGCGTAATTTCACCACCGGGAATCCGAGGTACGACCGAGTAACTACCGCCTTTCTGAATATTGGCCAGGAAACGGTCGTTAGAATCCTGAATCACCGCCCGGCCCTGCTCGAGTACGTTTTCATTCCACAAACTGGCCAGTACCGAAGCGACTAGGGGTTTACAGGTTTCGCAGCCGTGGCCCCTTCCGAAGTGATCGAGTACGGAATTGTACGTCTTGAGTTTATTAATCCGGATCAGGTCCAGCAATTCCTGACGGGTATAGTCGAAGTGTTCACAGATGATGTTTCGCACGTATACCCCCTGCTGTTTCTGCACCGCCTGAATGAGGTCTTTCACCATCGGCGTACAACCGCCGCAACCCGTACAGGCTTTGGTACTCTTTTTCAGGGCATCGACGGTTGTCTGTCCGTTTTCGGAAATTTCGTGGCAGAGCTGAGCTTTCGTAATGGCTTCGCAGGAACAGATCAGGGCATCGTCGGGCAGGCTCATCACGCCGGCACCCGCTTCTTCCCCACCCCGCGAGCCCAGAATCAGGTCTTCCGGGTTGGGCGGCAGCACCGTCTGGTTTTTGCAGGTTTGCAGCAGCATGTTGTATTGCTCGGCTTCGCCAACCAGAATGCCTCCCAGCAGCGTTTTGCCATCCGAACTCACGTTGATGCGTTTGTAGATGCCTTTGGCTTTATTTTCGTAAGCAATGGTCTGGCAGTCGGGTTCCTGAGCGAACGGATTACCGAAGCTGGCCACATCGACGCCAATGAGTTTAAGCTTGGTGGAAAGATCAAAGGGCTTAAATTCCTTGCTTTCGCCTACTATCTGAGAAGCAACTACGTCGGCCATTTCGTACCCTGGGGCCACCAGTCCGTAAATCATCTGATGCACCAGGGCACACTCACCAATCGCAAAAATTGACGTATCAGAGGTTTGCAGGTAGTTATTCACCAGAATGCCGCCCCGCGGGTGCGTTTCCAGTCCGGCTACTTTCGCCAGCTCGTCGCGGGGACGAATCCCGGCGGAAATGATGAGCATATCCACGTCAAGTACCGAGCCATCGGCGAACTGCATGCCTTCGATGGTTTCAGCTCCCAGCAGGCATTGCGTGGACTTGGACAAATGAATCTGTAATCCCAAGGACGATAATTTGCGTTGCAGAATGCCCGATCCCGCTTCATCAATCTGACGTGGCATCAACCGGGGAGCAAATTCGACCACGTGGGCTTCCGCCAAACCTAAATCCAGCAGGGCTTTTGCGGCTTCCAGACCCAGCAAACCGCCGCCCAGTACGGCTCCTTTTTTCGCTTTGCGGGCGTAGGACTGGATCAGGTCGAGATCTTCGAGCGTGCGATACACGAATACGCCATCTTTTTCCACGCCTTCCAAGGGCGGCACGAAAGCTCCGGAACCCGTCGCCAGTACCAGATAATCGTAGGGAACAACCAGACCGTGGTGTGAGCGGACCTGCTTGCGTTCCCGGTCAATGTCCACCACCGGATCCGATAAATACAGCTCGATTCCGTTTTCCTGGTACCAGTTCAGTGGTGCCATCGAAAGATCGGCGGCGGTTTTCCCGGCAAAGTATTCGCTTAAGTGTACGCGGTCGTAGGCGACGCGGGATTCTTCCCCAAATACGGTTAGCCGAAACGCGGATTCTTTTTTTGCTTTAGCCAGGAGTTTCTCACAAAACTTGTAGCCGACCATGCCATTGCCAATGACGACTACTCGTACTTCTGTTTGTGGATTCATAGTTGTTTTTAACTATTTAACTAGTACAAGCCCCTTGTATCTTTGAATATTTCCAAGAAAACACCCCCGTGTTCTCTCTTTTAATACGATCAAAAATAAATCGTCAAAAACACAAATCCTAATATTTTCTTTTACAAATCGTTATTTTTAAAACCTATTTTTAATGTTTTTCATTGTTTTTTAAAATTACACTTCTATTTTTGAACCAATAATCATCTATAGTTACATTTTATTATATATAGTACATAACTGATAGTACCACAAACGAGCAAAGGCATGGAAACACGCATCACCCTGGTAGGAGCTGGTCCCGGAGACGAGGAGTTAATCACCCTGAAAGGACTACGGGCTCTGGAGCAGGCCGACGTTATATTATATGACGATCTGGCCAATCAGGAACTCCTGCGATATGCTCCTGCCGGAACGATGAAGCAATACGTGGGCAAGCGGGTAGGACGGCCTTCCTTTTCGCAGGAAGAAATCAATGCTCTGCTGGTGTCACTGGCGAAACAGTATGGTCACGTGGTACGTCTGAAGGGGGGCGACTCGTACGTGTTTGGCCGGGGTCACGAGGAGTACGTGTATGCCCGCGAGCATGGGATCGACTGTCAGATTATACCGGGTATATCCAGTTGTATCGCCGTACCTGCCTCACAGCACATTCCGGTAACCCGGCGGGGCGTGAGTGAAAGTTTCTGGGTCATTACCGGAACGACGCGTCATGGCGAATTGTCGAAAGACCTGAAACTGGCCTTACAATCCAAGGCTACCGTAGTAGTACTGATGGGTTTGCAAAAAATTCAGGAATTGTGTCAGTTATATATTGACCACGGTCGCGGAGAGATACCCATGGCCGTCATTCAGAACGGAACCCGGCCCGATGAACGCTGCGTGATGGGTCAGGTCTGGGAAATGCCGGAACGGGTAGCTGCCCACGGCCTGGGGGCTCCGGCGGTATTGGTGATCGGTGAAGTAGTAACATTACATCCAGCTTACATCCGCGAGTGTCTGGCTGCTGTATCTTGTGAGTAATCAGATTATTACAAAATCCAATTCATAAAAAAAGAACCGATCCGGTGCGGGGGCACCTTTGGATCGGTTACTTGGGGCTTGTTCATGGTTCACACAAACGTTTCAAAGGAAATGGAAAAACAGACGTAAAGCAAATCCAATCTCTCGCTGGCGCACGATCTGTCGCCGCCTACCGCTCTTCGTACTGGCCCTGCCGCAGGTCAGAAGTACTTACGCGTTGCATACCATTCTTCCGGTAGTACGAAATCCTTTCCGATGAAAAAAATGTATCTGATGGTACTGGCTCTTGGTGGAGCCAGCTGCATCGGCCCGACTGCTCATGCACAGCTTTCCCTGACGGGACAGCTTCGTACCCGAACCGAACTTCGGGATGGGTACGGCAATCTGGCCCCCCGAGGGAGTCAAGCGGCCATTTTCACCTCCCAACGTACCCGATTGAGTTTTGGCTATCAGGCTAGCCGTCTTCGCATGAATGTAACGCTTCAGGACGTACGCGTCTGGGGCCAGGATGCTTCCAGTATTTCCGTAGTGGATGGCAATCGCCTGTCCGTACACGAAGCCTGGGGCGAAATCCAGCTCATCAATCGGGCGGACACCACGCTTAAATTCCGTCCCATCGACGAATTGTCGCTGAAAGTCGGACGGCAGGAGCTGGTGTACGACGATGTGCGGTTACTGGGTAATCTGGACTGGTTACAACAGGGCCGTCGCTTTGATGCCGCCTTACTCAAATTCCGGCATCAGGGCTGGAAACTGGATTTGGGCGGTGGTTTCAATCAAAATTCCGACGCCTTTGGCCTGACGGGCACCAGCTATACTCCCGGCAATGTACCCACAACGGCTTTGTCCACGAAAAATACCTTACTGCCCCTACCTGCGGGTTTTATTCCTACTAGTGGCAAAAACGGGTCTCCAATCCTGACCAATGCAGTCAGTACGAACGGTCAGACGCAGCAGTTCAAAGCTTTTCAGATGGCCTATCTGCAACGCAGTATCCGGCAACAGACGTTTTCTGCCTTGTTCTTCAAAGATGACTTTTCCAAATATCGTATAGACAGTATCGGTAGCGAATCAAGTGGCTACGTCTACGGACGGAAATACGACGTACTGGGCGTGCATTCCCGCTTGACCTACGGAGCGATGTTACTCGGAAAACTGAGTAAACGCGTGAATTATCAGGCGTTCGGCTACCTGCAAAGCGGTCGCGACCGAGATGGCTTGCGGATTCAGCAGGCGTATCACTACGGTGGGAATGCGTTTATCCAGCAGGGCCATTTTAGTTTTGGACTCGGTTATGAAGTGCTTTCCGGTAATAAGTCTGGTCTGAAGACCGGAGAGACTTCCCGATTTGATCCCCTGTACGGCACGCCGCATCGGCATTGGGGCTACATGGACTACTTCTACGTAGGCACGGGCTCGCCGAGTGGGGGCTTACAGGATAGCTTTTTCAAGAGCAAGTACGCTCACAAACGCCTGACGGCTAGCTTCGACGTACACTATTTTGCTCTGGCCTCGCCCGTACTCAATCGAAGTATAGACGGTACACTTCCTACCCGTATCCAGGGTGGTCTGGGCTGGGAATATGATTTCGTAGCAACGTATCTGCTCAACTCCTTCACTTCACTCGAACTGGGCTACAGCTTCATGCAAGGCAACAATCGCCTGGAATACGTCAAACAAAACACGGTCAATCAGAAAGACAAACAGGGTCAGTGGGCGTATCTGATGCTCAACATCCGTCCGGACTTTTTAGCTAAAAATCAATCTTCCCGATGAAATCTACCCAGCAACCACTCGACACCCTGCCGCTGTTCAGTTTCCGTGGCATCCAGATGCGTACCTTTCATTTAACCTGGCTGACTTTCTTTGTCTGCTTCTTCGGCTGGTTTGGGCTGGCTCCGCTCATGCCCGCCATACGAGCCGATCTGGAACTGACGAAGTCCCAAGTGGGTAACACCATCATTGCGGCCGTTTCAGCCACGATTTTCGCCCGTTTGATCATCGGAAAACTGTGTGATACCTGGGGACCCAGAAAAACCTATACGGCTTTGCTGGTGATCGGTTCCCTACCCGTTATGCTTGTTGGACTAGCCCACGATTACCTCACGTTTCTCCTGTTCCGTCTGGCGATTGGGGTGATTGGAGCTTCGTTTGTCATTACGCAATTTCACACGTCCATGATGTTTGCTCCCCAAATTAAAGGTACCGCCAATGCTGTGGCCGGTGGCTGGGGCAATCTGGGTGGCGGCGTTACACAACTCGCCATGCCTTTGATTATGACGCTGATTATGGGACTGGGTTTCGTTAAATCCGACGCCTGGCGACTCGCCATGATTGTACCGGGTCTGCTGATGCTGGTGATGGCTTTTCTGTACTACCGATATACCACGGATACGCCAGCGGGCAATTTTGAAGACCTGCAACGGCAGAATGCCGGTACGGCGGCGGGTAGTTTCCGCGAAGCCTGTACGGACATTCGGGTCTGGGCGTTGGCTCTGGCGTATGCCTGCTGTTTCGGCATGGAAATTACGTTTGACGGTGTAGCGGCTCTGTATTTTTTCGATCAATTCAGTCTGGGCGAAACGGAGGCGGGTTTCTGGGCCATGTTGTTCGGATTCATGAATCTCTTTGCCCGGGCGATGGGCGGCGTAGTAGCCGACCGCGTGGGTCAGCGGTACGGGATGCGGGGAAAAGGCATTCTGCTGGCCGTATTGCTCTTGCTGGAAGGACTGGGTATTCTGCTTTTCGCTCAATCGGGCAATCTGACGATGGCGATTGTTTCCATGCTCACTTTCGCTTTGTTCCTGAAAATGGCCAATGGCAGTACGTATGCTCTGGTACCTTTCATCAATCCCAAAGCCCTAGGCGTTATTTCCGGTGTAGTTGGAGCAGGTGGTAACCTGGGTGGTATGCTGATGGGCTTTTTATTCAAATCGCAGAGCATCAGTTACGGACAAGCCTTTTTCTACATCGGAGCGGCAGTAGTAATCATCGGTGGATTGCTGTTCCTAATCAATTTTGGCAAAAGTCGGGTAGCGGAGCCAGCGGAAGCAGTGACGTTGCAAACAGTTTAGTTTCGGTGAATTCGGAGCATATATACCGGGTTCCGTCTTCCTTGCTTACGGGCGGGAGAAGTTTTCATCTTCTGACGGTAGTTGATCGTTGTTGGCTATTAGCGATTTGATATAATCAAACCTCTTTATGGACGACATAAAACCCATCCCCGCCCTATCCCATTCCATGGCGGAATTCCATCCTGGGGCTCAAGTCGCCTACCATTCCATGGCGGCTTCATCCCCAATGCGGTGGCCTAGAGTAGGATGAAGTGAGCGGCGTTCGCGATAGGACTAATGACCAGCCGTCTTTATAAGACGAAACCCAGTATATATACTCCTAGCTCACGCCATCTGCACCAAATCAACAGCACTCCATTAATAAAAAGCAAAAAAGCCCCCCTTATGGAAAACACCCATCAAACGACTTGTTGCTACTGCGGCGTGGGTTGCGGTATTGTGGTGAAAACCGAAGCTTCGGGACAGCTTTCCGTACAGGGCGATCCGCAACACCCTTCCAACCGGGGTTTGCTTTGTTCAAAGGGCATGAACCTACACTATACGGTGATGGATCAGTCTGACCGCTTGCTCTACCCGCAGATGCGATACGGACGTTCGGCTCCCCTCGAACGCGTCAGTTGGGATGCGGCTCTGGAGCGTACCGCGGCGGTTTTTAAAACGTTCATTCAAAAATACGGTCCTGATTCCGTTGCGTTTTACGTGTCGGGTCAGTGTCTGACGGAGGAGTATTACCTCGTCAATAAGTTAATCAAAGGCTTTATTGGTTCGAATAACATCGATACCAACTCGCGGTTGTGCATGAGTTCGGCCGTCGTGGGGTATAAGCTTTCGTTGGGTGAAGATTCCGTACCCGTTTGCTACAATGATATGGAAGAAGCCGATGTGTTCTACGTGCAGGGAGCCAATCCGGCTTGGTGTCATCCCATTCTATGGCGTCGGATTGAAGCTCATAAGGCCGCAAATCCGCAGGTTAAGATCATTTGCGTTGATCCACGCGTCACGGATACCGCCCGTTCCGCTGACCTGCACCTGCCTTTGCGACCGGGCACGGACATTGTGCTCAACCACGCCATTGGCCGTTTATTGATTGAACAGGAGAAAACTGATACCCATTTCATTCTGGATCATACCGATGGCTTTGAAGCCTACCGGAAAAGCGTTTTTCAACGCAGTATTGCCGAAGCAGCCGAGTTGTGTGGCGTGCCGGAAGCGTCCATTCGTCAGGCGGCCGAGTGGATTGGTTTCTCCAAAGGCTTTCTGTCCTTGTGGACGATGGGGCTGAATCAGTCCGTCGTGGGCGTGAATAAAAACCTCTCGCTCATTAACCTGCATCTCATTACGGGGCGAATCGGCACCCCCGGCAACGGACCCTTTTCACTAACGGGTCAGCCCAATGCCATGGGCGGTCGGGAAGTGGGTGGACTAGCCAATGCCCTACCCGCTCACCGGGAAGTAACCAATGCCCGCCATCGGCAGGAAGTGGAAGAATTTTGGCAATCGCCGGTGAAAATTGCCGAGAAGCCCGGTCTGACGGCGACGGAATTAATAGAAGCACTGGCGGATGATCGGCTAAAAGCCATCTGGATTATCAATACCAATCCCATGGTGAGCATGCCCGATCTGAACGCCGCTGAAAAAGCCCTGACTAACGCCCGTTTTGTGGTAGTACAGGACATTTCCAGCCGGGCCGACACGCTGGCGTTTGCCGATGTGGTATTACCCGCTGCAGGCTGGCTGGAAAAGGAAGGCACGATGACCAACGCCGAACGCCGTATTACCTACCTGCCCCAGATTCAAATCGCTCCCGGCGAAGCCCTTCCCGATGTGGAGATCATCTGGCGGTTTGCCCGTAAAATGGGCTTTGAACGAGCCTTTCCCTACGAGAAGGCCGAGGAAGTCTATCGCGAATACACTCAGCTTACCGCCGGTACTAACGTCGATGTAACGGGCGTAACGTATGACTTACTCCGTCAAAAACGCAGTATTCAATGGCCCTACCCGGCAAATGCTGACGATTCAACCCAGCGATTATTTACGAATCATCGTTTCTATACGGCCAACCAACGAGCTCAGATTCATACCGTACCGGACGGTAATGCTTCCGAACCCACAGATGAAGCATTTCCTTTAGTACTCACGACGGGTCGAATCCGCGATCAGTGGCATACCATGACCAAAACGGGTCGGGTGGCGAAGCTTAACCAGCACCTCTCCCAGCCTTTTCTGCAAATGCACCCCGCCGATGCGGAGGCCCGGCAGATACGCGACGGCCAACTGGTTGAAATCCGGGGCCGTCGCGGCACAGTACGCGTCAAGGTTCAGCTCACTACGGATGTTCGCCCCGGCCTTTGTTTTCTACCTATGCACTGGGGGAAAATCGGCACTGGATCGCTAGGACGGGCGAACAACCTCACTAGTACTCTGATTGACCCCAAATCGAAGGAACCTGACTTTAAGTTTTCAGCGGTACAGGTACAGGCGTATGTGAAACCGCAGGAAAAGATCCTTATCGTAGGAGCAGGATCGGCAGCCCTTGGTTTTATTCAGTCGTACCGGGCATTGAATCAAAGCGATGAAATTGAGGTCTTTTCGCAGGAAAAATATCCGTTTTACAATCGGGTACTCCTCCCTGATTACATCAGCGGCGAACAATCCTGGTCGCAGTTGGTCAAGTTGTCGCCCGACCAGTTTGCCGAAAACCGCATTCAGGTGCATACCGAAACCAGTATCGTTCACATTGACCGGGTGCATAAAGTCGTAACTGATAGTACCGGAGCCGAACATACGTACGATAAGCTGATTCTGGCCACGGGTAGCCGGGCTTTTATGCCCAAAGGTGTACCGCCGCTGCCCGGCATTTTCAATATGCGTTCCCGCGTGGATGCGGATACGCTACGCCCCTATCTGCGTACACCCGAGGCCCGGATTGTAGTGGTCGGCGGTGGTTTATTGGGGCTGGAACTGGCGGCTTCACTGCGACACCTGGGCTTGTCGGTCACCGTCATTCAGCGTTCTGGACGATTTATGGAACGGCAACTAGATGCCCGGGCCAGCGAAATGCTCTATCAGGATCTGCGGGACCGAGGTATTGACATTTATTTCAACGAAGAAATTCAAACGTTTCACGGCACCACTTTAGTAGAAGGCATCCGGCTCAAATCGAGCCGAACGCTTGACTGTCAGGCCGTTGTCCTGGCCATTGGAACTACCCCTAACCTGGAATTAGCCAAGGCGTGTGGGCTGGACTGCGGTCGCGGCGTGGTCGTGAATGATTACCTGCAGACCTCCGACCCGAACATTTTTGCCGCCGGAGAAATTGCCCAGTGGCGGGATCAGATTTGGGGCATCACGCTGGCTGCCGAACAACAGGCTGAAGCCGCGGCCCGCTTTCTGAGCGGTGATGGTACCCAGCCGTATCGCGGCAGTGTTTCGATGAACATTCTGAAAATGGAAGGTCTGCACCTGTGTAGTATCGGGCTGGCCGAAGCTCCGGATGCTTCCTACGAAGAAATTGTCTTTCTGGATGCGGCCAAACAATATTACAAAAAGTGTATCGTGCATCAGGACAAACTGGTCGGAGCCATTCTGGTGGGTGATAAAAATGAATTTCAGGAGTTTCGGGACCTGATCGCTCAGGGTACGGAGCTTTCCGAAAAACGCCTCCAGCTCTTACGCAGTAGTCAGAAAGCCGATCCACTGGAGGGCAAGCTGGTGTGTTCCTGTAATAGTGTCGGACAAGGCAATCTCGAACGGGCCATTCAGGCGGGTTGTACTGATTTTCAACAACTGTGTCAGAAAACCGGAGCGGGTACGGGTTGCGGCTCCTGCCGTCCTGAAGTACGTAGTATTCTCCAATCGTTTGTAGTAAGCGTGTAAAGCCATGCGGGATTATTATACTCTGAAAATCAACGCTCCGGGCGGTATTCTTTCCCCGGGAACATTCCGACACGTACTGGCACTGGCTCAGGAAGCGGGGGTTCGAGACGTACGTTTTGGTAGCCGTCAGCAGGTCTTGATGACGGTTCACTACGAACAGTTACCGGCTCTGGAAAAATCGCTGAAAACGACTTCCATTACGTACGAAATCAATACGGATCAGCAGCCGAATATCATTAGTTCGTACTGCGGCGAAGACGTATTCCGGAGCGGCGACTGGCTGCGGGAAAGTGAATACCACACCATTCTGGATCAGTTGGCGTTTCAGCCCCGACTTAAAATCAATCTTTCGGATGCGGGACAGAGTTTTACGCCTTTTTTTACGGGTCACCTTAACTTCATTGCTTCGCCCGAACCCCATTTCTGGTACGTCTACCTACGCAAGCCGAAAACCAACGCTATTTTTCGCTGGCCTGAATTGCTTTATACGAACGAAATTGGTCGCTTCGCCCAGCAAATGGAAGAACGGCTGACTGCCGAAGCGGATGCTTGGTTTCTCTACGAAACGATGGACACTTCCTTCATCACGCGTCCGGCTACGCAGGAGGTGGAACTACCCGAATTTTCACTCCCCTATTACGAAGGTTTCAATCGGTACGGTTCGCGTAGCTGGTTGGGACTGTATAGCCGGGAAGACTGGTTTTCCATCGCCTTCTTACGGGAAGTCTGTGAGCTATGCCTGCGAACCCGCATTGGCGAGATTTGCACAACCCCCTGGAAATCGTTGATTATCAAAGGCATTGAAGAGAAAGACCGCTTAAACTGGTCGTACTTACTGGGGAAGTATGCCATCAATGTACGCCACGCTGCCCACGAACTGGCCTGGCAAACGGAGGATCATACCACGGAAGGAACTACGCTGAAAAACTACATCCGCCGCCATTTTGAAAAACTGGATATCCGCACCTTCGGACTCTGCTTCGGCATTCAGACTCGTCCCAAGTCCGAAGTGTTTGGTTCAGTACTCATTCGGAAACGTCCCTGGTTGCAGTGGGGACTGTTTTCGCTGGGAACGGTCTATGATCTCTACGTGACCGAGCAATATAATCCCAACAGCCGGCAATTGATTCGGGTCGAAAAAGGGCTTTTTAAAATGCACGTCCCGCACCAGGTAGAACGCATTTGCCGCCAGTACACCAGCAAACGACACCAGCCCAGCCCGATTGCCCTGACATTAGCCGAAGACCGTCCAGCCGTGCCTGATCCTACGGTATACGAATGTCCGCACTGCCTGACGCACTATGACGAGCGGTACGGCGATGCCCGGCAGGACATTGTGGCAGGCACTTTGTTTCAGGCGCTTCCCGCCCACTACGTATGCCCAACCTGCGAAGCTCCCAAAACGGAATTACAAGCCATTACTAAAATCGTTTCCGCGTAAAACCAATTCTCAACTAGTTCACACCGAACGTTTTAGCCGTGTAGCTACCAATATTTTTAATTTCGTTGTTAGCGGCCCGTACCTCGATGTCGTACAGGGTTTTGTTGATGCGTTCAATGGTAAACGATTCCAGAATCTCTTCTGCCTGATCCTGCCGTAGTTTGAAGCGATTGATGAGGCGGTCCATAATGGGCGTTACGTCAATGGCACTCGATTTGCTGGCGTAGGCTACTTCGAAGACAACCCGCTCCACGGGTTTACGCCCCCGACCGGCTTTTTCGCCGTACACAGGCGTGTAGGTGAACGTTAAATCCGTATTGCCATTAATTTCCCGCATGGCGATTTCCAGTACTTCCCGGTTAAAATGCGTCCATTTAGGGTATTTATCTTTTCCTGTCTTCGCATCGATAATGGCCAGCATGGACTTCAGTTCCACTACACTGCGACTGAAGGTTTTATTCTTCATGTTTTTGTACATACACAGCAATTCGTAAATGCGTTTGGCGTGTATGGACTGCAGCATCATGGCCGCCTGTAACTGAATTTTGGTGAACTTCTCTTTGAGTTCGACGTAAAAGGGACGAATTTTTCGCGAAAGCTCGATTTCAATGATTCCCGTTCCTTTTTTGTACGTTGCTGAAGCGGCGAAGGTGGTCTGGAGAAAGTCTCCGTTGGGCAAGTACCCCTCCACCAGACGCGTCACAATCTTAGCCGTGGCTTTTTTGTAAGCATCGTAATAGATTTCTTCACTTCCCATCACGGAAGCAATCTCTTTAATCGATACCTGATAGATTTTATTGAGGGGATCGTCCGGACGTACCTGCGAAATCACCATGTACATGATGTTCCGCTCGGTTTCCGTCATTTCATAGCGAGCTTCCGTAATAAAGTTATCCTGATAGAGTTCAATCTGTTTTTTCATAGCCTCATAGGTTGCTGACAATGAGACAAATATAGGAGTCTGATTTAATTTGTTGTACAATATTTTTCAAAACACAACTTTTTACCGATGAAAACACAACTTTTTATACCCTTTTTACCGATGAAAACACAACTTTATACGGCTCTTTCACCGATGAAAGCTCAACTTTATACCGATCAAAACACAACTTTTATAAGTTATCCACAGGATAATTCATTGACTATTAAGTATTTATTTTTAAAAAAATTCCCTTCAAGAGAATAACAAGAGTATTTGAAAAACCCAATTACTTGATTATAGCGTTTATAGGACTGTTCTAATGTCCTCCCTCCCCCGCTTCTTTCTTCTTTTAAAGCGAGTGAAAAACAATAAAAATCAAAAAGCAAAGCGGGCAGGAGAAGAAAATAGAAATCTGGCGTGAACTAAATGCTTAGTTTTAAAATGCGATGGGCTCTTGGGTTTCAGAATACAGGTGAATGAATGCCTCCCTACAGCCTTTTCTGTAGCTTAAGCTGATCTGGAGTCATCAGTAGATACGATCGCCTCTCAGAGCGGCTTTTAAAGGGCTCTTTAGCCATTTACGGTAGCATTGACATTACTGCTTCTACTCGATCCTCTCTCCTTGGTACTCCGTTTACGAATACTCACCGATCAAAACACAACTTTTTATTGCCTGAAAGCTCTTACCCGAGGTACGGTACTTTTCCTTAGCTCATTGACTCCGAAACCGTACCGATGAAACCACAACTTTTAAAATCACCGATCAAAACACAACTTTTTAATATAACCTCAGTAAGCCAGATGTTCATATAGAGCTAAGCCCAAAGGGAAGCTCGGTATTGTTCTCAAAGTCACCAATTGAAGTACAACTTATTCGGCCCTACAGGGCGTACTCACCGATCAAAACACAACTTATTCGTACCTTTTTTCACTGCTCAACTTACTGATTTACAAGTATTCCTTATTGGTTTGAAATTTGTTCGAATTAAATACCGAAATCGACTCCAATGCACCGATCAAAACACAACTTTTAAACCGGATCTGATTAAATACGGTAGATTAATGATAAACTATCACTCTGTTTTCCAGTAGATTATGTATGGTTTCAAGCGATGTCTCTAACCGATTAAAACACAACTTATTCACTATTGACGTATACTCTTCATTCGCTTATTACCAGATAACCTTCCAACTTCACCGATCAAAACACAACTTTTAAAATATTGCAACCCTTTTTTCATTCCTCCTTCCACTCAGAACCCAAAATACTATCCCCGAAAACGTCTGTTACTCAGATCTCGACGCTTATACTACCAAGCAAATCTTGTATAAGGGTCTATCAACGGCGAGAGCGGTGGAATTCACCGCTCTCGCTCACTTTTTACTTTTTAACTGCCTCGCGATCCGTATAATCGAATTGAGGAGTTCATCGTTGGGTTCACTCAGTCGGGTTAGCTGACTTAACTTCTTCCGTAATTGATTCATCAATACCTCAGGATCTTCTTTTATTTCGGCTTTCTCTTCGGGAGCTGGTCTGGCCAGAGCCTGACTTACGGCATCCAGCGTGGGTAATGATTCAACGGGTAGAGAAGCCAATTGCTGAATATCACCCTTGCTGATTTTTACCTTACCACTCAGTACATCCTTCTTTAATTCTGGAGTTAGCTTATCGATTCCTTGAGAGAATTCTGCGTCCCGTTTGATTGTCTTTTCACTGACATTGAAACGCTCCGCCAAACGCCCGGAAGTAGTCCCTTTTTCATAAGGGACATTTTGACCTTTATGATCGACCTGACCCTCTTCACTGGCATAAGGGTCAAATTGTCCTTTATGGTTTTCGAGTTCTTCCGCAGCATAAAGGTCATTTTGACCCTTATGCCCGGATCGGTCATATTTACCCTTCGCCTGACGTTCGGTACGATACCGCAACCCCCGCAAATACGAAGCCTGTTCCGGCGTAAGATTCCGTCTACCCAACTGATTTTCAATCATGAAGAAGTAAACGGCTTCCTTCGTCGGAAATTGAACTAAATGAATCTTGAAATCGATCTGATGCGTATTGCAAATGGCGTAACGATTGTGTCCATCAATCAATACGTAGGCTGGAGCGTCGCTGTCCGTTCCTTTGGCTACAGCTTCCGTCGTTTCCCAAATCAGCAGAGCTTCCCGGCAACCTTCTTTCTTAATGTTGGCTTCCAGCTGGTTATATTCTTCCGGTAACAAGGGCGGTATGAAGGCTTCCAGTTCCGGTAAAACCAGGATACGATTCTTGATCTCTTCGTGCCGTAGCAGACTCTGATCTTTAATGATTTTTTTGTCGTTCAGACCAATCTGATATTTTTTCATCGAAGAATGGATTAAGCTCGGGATTGCATAAATTCAGTAGCCAGATTTTTGTAATCAATGGCACCGTTAGAATCTTTATGATAGGTAAAAATATCCTGTTGGGCTACCTGGGATTCTTTCAAGGCTACGTTCGTCCGGATTTCCGTTTTGAAGATTCGGAAGTTACTCAACGCTTCGTGGATGTTCTGAATCATATCCCGGTGAACGTTCAGACGTTTATCTACCATCGTTAATAAAATCCCTTCTACTTTCAATTCGTAGTTAATCCGGTCCCGTACCTGAGCAATACGATCAAAAAGATGGTTTACCCCTTTCATCGAAGACGCTTCCGGCTGAAGGGTAATCAGGCAGCTATGGGAGGCTACTAGGGAAGAGTTCGTGAAAATATTCAGAGCGGGGGGGCAGTCAATAAAAATGAAATCATAGTTTCCCCGAACCGGAGCCAATGCATTTTTAAGCTGGTTGACACCACCTACCACTTGAACTAGCTCCAGATCAGCATAGGCCAACTCTAGATCACTCGGGGCTAAGTCCAGATTTTTCGCAATGGGTATAATCGGTAAGGGCTCATTTTTGAGTAAGGCATGCACAACCTGTTTGTCCAGCTCATCCTGTCCCAGCGATTGCGTCAGGTTGCCCTGCGAATCCATATCGACCAGTAAGACACGAAACCCAGCCAGTGAGAGAGCCTTACCCAGATTGAGCGTAGTCGTAGTTTTGCCTACACCACCCTTGTGATTCACTACAGAGATGATACGGGCTTTACGTTCGGCCATTTCAGCATAACCGTATTCGAGTAATACCGGATACAAGGCGGCTAAGTGTTTGTCATTCAGCGTACGATCCCCGGAAATGGCTTTAGCTAAAGTTCCAGAAGGTAAGCCCGCCTGCTTTTCAATGGCTGAGACCGAAAGAGCGGGTTTTCGGCGAAAAAATAAGAGCGTTTCTTCGTGAGTGAGCATACAGCAAAAGAAGATGGAATAATATTCGGACAAATAAATAGTATTTGTCCGAATATACGGACTAATCGTATCATTTTTTTAAGAAATGAACGAGATGATTTTTAGACAATGGAAGGTGCTAACCGATCAAAACACAACTTTTAAACTGTTATAAAAAAGGTTGATCAACCTTACTAAGTATATAAATATCTGATTTACAGTATGAAATTTAAAGCAAAAGGCTTGAATGAAAAGACCGATTAAAACACAACTTATTCATCTAAAAAATAGAATCCCCTTAGTCAAACAAAGACAATTGTTCCGTGTGCGTAAGTCGTTCGGCTTTCAGTTGTGCCGGGTCGAAAGGGTGTAATAGCGATTGAATAGCCGGATCGGAAAAGGGAAGGGTAGAATTCCAGAGCGGTTCTGCTTCGGGATCAATGATGACCGGCATTCGCTGGTACTTATTATTAAGGAAGGCTAGCAGCGAATTCGCCGGTGTGGTCAGTAAGGTAAACGTTGGAATGGTCTGCGTATCCTGCTCCCAGATTTGGAAGATACCCGCCAGAGCAAATAGCTGATTGTAGCGGAGGGAAATCTGGTACAAGACGCGGTTTTTGCCTTCATGCCGATGAATGTAAAAGCAGTCTGCCAAGACCAGACACCGTTGACCCTGCTCCAGCGGTTGATTACTAAACGTACGCTTGAGTACTTCCTCCGTGGGCAAGTGCAAGCGTCGCAGGGGTGTAGATTGAACTTGCTCCGGCCGGGTATCCGGACTTAATAAGCCCCAGCGGAACAGTTGTAATTCGGTAGGATTCGCAGCCGTAACGACGGGCCAATAGGGGAGGTCAGTACCCGATACCTGAGGGTTGGGCTTAAAAGCCTTCGCCGCCCCGGTAATACCAGGAGACTGAAAGCGTTGTTGAAGATCTTTTAACTTTTTTCTGATACCTAAACCTATGTACATAGCCTATGTCGTTGGTCCCTGCCTGATCCCTCCTTCGTAAAACCTTGTGCCGATGAGCTACGTAGGGAGTCGAACGTTAGTGGGATACTGCTATTGAGCGGTCAAATAGTTTTGGATACGTTTCTCAAGAGCCTCGGAAAGGATAGCTGGGTTCTGAACGGCTAATCGGTGGGTTGCTAAGCTGTCGAGATCCGTATACAAAGCCATTTCGGTATCAAAATGTAAGAGTCCTTCCTCAAAGACACGTTCCTGAGAAGTTTCGTTCCGGGTCATAGAGACAAACGTTAACCGCTGTACCTGAGTATCACGAATCAACAGCCAGTAATAGAGCTGACTGCGATCTTTTTCATCTGGTAAATCCAAACGTTTGATTTCTACTAGATCTATGGTTTCATCCAGTAAGTGGAAAAGCGCTTGAAAAGGAATCATATACTCAATAGACAGTTACCCTAGCAAACTTACGAATAATAAACAGAACATTTTTTAAGAAAAAGAGTTGCCAAATTAATATAAGCAAAAGTAACCAAACGATACGTATAAATACGTGATTAATTATTTTAAACCGTTTAAAATAATTTTAATACGAATAGGTCTTATATTTCCAATTTATCCACATGAGTATAATTATAACTACTTGCCTATTAACTATTTGCTGAATAAATAAATGCGTAAATTGAATTTGGTGTATATAAGTAATCTTGCTAAACAAAATGGATTAAAATAAAATTGGTTTGATGAGTTCTTTCACATATATCAAGTGTTGAAGTGACATAAATTATTTTTATGTATATACAGAAGTGGGTAATAAACATTAATTTTACCTATCATAATTCGCTATTACATCGCCCTCATTTTTAACTAATCTTCATGGAAAAACATCTACGTAGGGTCACTATTTCCTTTCTGAAAATCTATTTATTCCCGCTCATTTTGCTGATAGTTAGCTGTGGTAAAGAGAAATTTCCACAACGGATTTTCCCAAAATGCGAGCCCATTACTGCCCAAATTGTAGTCGCTAATAATCAGTTAAAGGTTGACTTTTCCCTAAACGTCAACGCCGCCGATTTTGATAAAGTTGAATGGAGTTTCGGTGATGGGGGCACGGCAAGCACCTTCAATCCTAGCTACACCTATAAAGAAGCAAAGACGTTTCAGGTATCGGTGAAGTTAACCAACAAATGTGGCGATCAAGCTACGGTGACTAAATCAGTTACGGTCGTTCAGGACATAGTACCCAGTGTAGCTACCGGAGGCTCCTCACGCGTGAACAACACTACGGCCAACGTGACCTTCAAACTCCTTAATGCGGGCTTACCGGCTGCTAATCAGTACGGAATCTGTTATTCTTACACGAACAGCTCGCCACGAATAGGTACTGCCGATACGAAGTCTTTGTCATCGGTATCAGCGGGAGATTCAACCGTGATAGCCCTATCGAATCTTACTCCTGGAGTCTCTTACTACTACTGTTCCTATATCATAGATAGCAAAGGGGAACCTCATTATGGAGAAGTCAAGAAGTTCCAAACTACCAATGCCGACATTTGGACAGGACTGGTAGCCTATTATGATTTCAATAATGTTACAGGAAATCAAGTATTAGATTTAAGTGGAAATAATAACGCTGCTATTATTAGAGGGACTGGGGCAACCAAAGATGACGATCGCCAAACCAATAATGAAAAAGTGTTAGTGCTCGACGGTGGTTATCTTGATATCGCAGATAATGAAAAATTACGTCCTAATAAAATATCGGTCAGTATGTGGTTCAAGGCAGCTTCAAGATTAGAAGCTGGTACAACAATGCAATTATATTATAAGTCTGGATATACAGAACCAGTAAGTGAACAATACAGTGCTCAATTGATGGCTGGAACTTACCCAGATATAACAATTAATGCTGATATAAAACCCTATGATGGTAAAGAACCCTGTTTTGATATGGGTTGGAAAGGCGTAACTAATAAGCAGCATCAAGAGATCACGTCATGGCACCACTTTGTAGCTGTATTTGATGGACCTATAGCAAAGACTTATTTGGACGGAAAACTATGGGGAATGAATGCAATACCTGGAAATGGTATTCGTAATTGTCCTGGAGGCAATTTAAGATTTGGGTCAGGATGGAGAACCTATGCTTATGTATTTAAAGGGTCTATGGATGACATACGAGTTTATGATAATCCCCTCACTGAAGCTCAAATCCTTGAACTCTTCAAACATTAATCATGAATACCTTTCTCCTCAAAAGCCTCCTAACCGGGCTTTTCCTAGTAGGCTGTCTATCGCTCAGTCTTGCTCAGCCCGTCGTTTCGAATATCCGTACGGACTACACGGCGGATCGCATGAAGATTACCTATGACGTACAGAAGCTCACCGAGCAGGATTCCGTCTACCTGCAAATTGCCAGTCGTACCAAAGGTTTGCTGAAGATTCGCACCGTTACTGGAGACGTAGGTAGAAACCTGTCGTCTGGAACCAATAAAGTCATTTACTGGGACTTTGCTCTGGACGGCTTTACCATGGGTGACGAAGCCATTCAACCCATTGTTGGTGTAAAAGAAGCTCCCCGCAAGCAAACCATTGGCCGGGGCCCCCTGAGTGCTCTGGCTTCCATAGCCGTACCCGGTTTGGGAAATATGCTAGTACACCGGAAAGTGGGCTACCGGCCGCTCATCACGGTTGCCTACGGGGGATTGCTCGTTTATGGTTTTCTCGAACGGCAAAAAGCTAACGAACAGTACGACCGCTACATGAGCGAGCCCTACGAGCGGGATGCAACGCCTTACTACGATGCAGCAAACCAGCACCGCAAACGCTACATGAACGCCTTTCGGGGAGCTGGCCTGATTCTGGCGGCGGATGTGATTTACAGTGTCATCAAAGGTGTACAAAATGATCGTCTCAGACGGACCGCTTCGCAACGCATTACGGTGCAGTACTTTGGCAATACACCCATCCTTGCCTATCACTTAACGTTCTAACGGCAATGAAAAAAACGTTACTTCTAGGAATACTCCTGGCGGGGGCTCAGCTTAGTCAGGCCCAGCATGATCACAAATTTAAAGGCGAATGGGAAACGCCTAAGGTGCCTCTGAAAGCTCCGGGGATCGTTTGGCAGTACCCATCCACGCCCCAGCTGACGGTCGAAAAACCGCAGTTGAAAGTTACCGTATGCGTACAATCTACCGAAGCTGTATCACAGTATCAGTTCGTGTTGAACGGAAAAGCGTTCAGTAGCAAAGCCCGGGGATTTAAAAAAGTAAGCTGCGGTCAGGAAATCAGTGAAGAACTGACGCTTACGCCGGGAACCAATGAATTACATTTTGTGGCCGTCAATAGTGCCGGAAAAACCATTTCCGAGTCGCATTATATTACCTATCAAACGGAGCCAACTTCCACCCCAGCTAACCCAATCGCTATCGCAGGTCATACCAAACGCACGGCTTTAATTGTGGCCAACGATTCGTATACGAAACACCCGCTCAAAAATCCGGTAAATGATGGGAAAGCGTTGCAGGAGCACTTGCAAAAATTGGGCTTTACCGTCATATTCCGCGAAAACCAGAGCCGAAAAGAACTCAAGAAATCCATTGACGAATTCACAAACGGATTGACTGACAAAGGCGTCAGTCTGTTTTTCTACGCCGGTCATGGCCTGATGGTCAATGGAGACAATTACGTACAACCCGTTGATGCCGATCCAGCCAGTGAATCAGATGTTCAGTTCGACTGCTTTCCACTGCGTCAGCTCGTCGCTCGTATGGAAGAAGTGAACCCCAATGGCTCCAATCTGGTGTTCTGGGATGCTTGCCGGAATAATCCGTACCGTTCCTGGAAACGCGGCATCGGAGAGATGAGCCATACCACCATCAACCCACCCGTGGGTACCATGATCGTGTACGCGACCGAACCCGGCAAAACCGCTCAGGATGGGGAAGGGAAAAACGGATTATTCACCAGTGAACTCATTCAACACATTGATACACCGGACCTCGACATTCGGGAACTGATCGAACGTATTGATTTTGGACTGGAAAAAAGAGGTTTCCGTCAGCCACCCTACATTGAAGGACGCTTCCGGGGGAAATTTACGTTTAACCCCAGCGAACGATGAAAAAAGTACTACTGCTGCTGCTGGGAATATTCGTTCACCAGGTAATACAGGCTCAGACGCTGCATGCCCTGTTCGTAGCTGATACGAAAGATCCCCTGCTGTCAACGGCCTGTCAACGCGATCTGGAAGTCATGCACCGGCAGTGTACGCAGATTGCCTCGGCCTTACGGGTGCGGCTGAACGAGCAAACCCTGTCAGGAGACGCTCTGAATCGGTCGAATCTGAATCGCCTGATCGATTCACTGAAGGTGGAACCACAGGATGTTATCTTCTTCTATTACTCCGGCCACGGCTATAACGAAAGTAAGCGGAACGACGCTTTTCCTTTGCTGTACCTGCACAAAGAAGCAGCGGAGCGGAGCCAGAACCCTTCGCTAAAGGCGTTGCACACGGCTCTTAAGACTAAAAAAGCTCGTTTATGCATCAGTTTCGGGGATTGCTGTAACAATTTATCCAACAATACGCGGGGAATGGTAGGTGGCAAACCACTGATCCGGGGCCTTACGCTGACGAACGATTCACTTAATGCGGCGTATCGGAAACTATTTGGTGAAGCCTCGGGGGACGTTCTCATTGCCAGTAGTCAGCCGCCGCAAACCTCTTGTGCCCACGCGGATTCGGGCAGCTACTACACGCGGGCTTTCGATGAAGCTCTGGAGCTAGCGAGTCGGTACAACCGGAGTATTTCCTGGCAAGCCCTGTTAAAAGATACGCAGGGCCGACTCAATCAGCACGTTGCCACGCGGGACCGTAAATCCATCTACGAAATTCACCTATTAGGACAGCCACCCGCCGTCGTAACCGATCCCAAACCGGATTTTCAACGCATCAATCAGTACCTGAATGCACTGACGGACGTCGAGCGGCCCCAAGCTGAGCGGTACGCCCTCTTGACGCAAGTGAAAGAGTATTTCACGAAGAAAGCCCGGATTGATATTTACGTCAATACGACCTTAGGAGAAGTACAGCCCATTGAACAAGTCATTCAGCGGCTATACCTCAACGCCGGTAAAATTCAACGAATCAATCTGATTGAGCGGTTGTCAACCGTTTCGGCAGATGGCATACACTACGAGCGAGCCGCTATTCAGGAAATCTGGTAAGACCTTAACCTTGTACAAGCCCATGAAATATGTAGTTAGTCTGGTACTCGCTGGTTGGCTGGCTTCCGTAGCCCAGGCCCAGCCCTTACCCGTCACGAAAGGATTAGAGGTACGCGATGATCAGTTGTCGGAAAAACAGCTGAAGGATTTTCAGCAGCTGACTCAGCAGAAAGTAGCCGAATTTCAGCGGTATCTGTCCATCATCGCTGATCCCTCGCAGTCGGGACAAGTACGGGAACTGGCCATCGAAAATGCTCAGATGCTGTTTTTACCGGATTCCCGCATGCAGGTGGGTTCAGTAAAAAGCAAACTCCTGGTGAAAGAATATCCGCTGACCGTATACCTACGTCGGTTACGGAATCTGGAGAAAAAGTATTTTGACGTAAACATTACGTTTTACGACCTGGCTCTGGTGGGGGATTGGGAGAAAACCCAGACGGGTTACGTAACCACGGCCACGTATTTCCAGCATTTTCAGGGCCGGGGAAAGGATGGTCGGATGCAGTACGAAGACAAAACGGTCAAGCAACTCGGGGTAGACCTGCGGAATCGGAAAGATCCATTCTATGCCGAGCACCGATGGACCGTACTACTGGGCGACGTCCGCGTGACGGAAGTTCAGCCTAAAAAGCCCAATCAGTAAATGCTACGCGGGCTGATGCTAGGCCTACTGCTGGCGGGAATAGGGGAGGTGCGGGCTCAGGAAACGGATTCGCTGTTCCTGGAGAACCATCGGGATACTACGGCCGTACCATTCGTCCAGATTCAGCGGAAACCTGCCGAAGCCTTCATGAAAAGTCGCATACATTTCATAAGCGATTTTTTCAAGAAATTCAATGATACAACGGCTCTGGATGAAAGCCCCTCCACCGCCCGACACCTGCGGGTTCTGGAGCTAATGGATGCCTCGGTACTAGCCTCCAAGGCTTCCCTCGTTGAGCAATGCCTTGAAACGCTAGGCGAACAGCCCATCCAGCCCACCCAGGAAGGACTGTACGCCGAGGTGAGCCTCCAGATTCGCTGGCAGCAGGAGGTACGAAAAGTAAACCTGTATTTGAAAAAACAGCAGCAGGCCGGTAACTGGTCCTGGCAACTGTTGGACGTAGATGCCGAATTTCCGCCCAGCTCCGGGGCTTTAATGTCCGCGACAGATTCGCTCGTATTCATTCCGCCGAATGCTCATGAACTTAATTTCATGGCTCTACCCCGGATCATGCGTGTGGGCGTGAACTTCGGATCCTGTATCCATCCGGACCGTTCACCGCGATTGATGGCATTTGTACGAGCCGTAGCTAATGAAGAGGCTCAGGTACTGCTCTCGCTCGACAGTCAGCTTTGGTGGCCGATCCATCAAGGCTGGTGGCTAAAAATTCAGTCGTTCAGCCGGGAAACTGAACCTTCGGGCTGGCTGATCAGTGATCTGGGGCAAAGGCCACAAGACTTACCTCCCGCGTTGCGAGCGTTCTGGAAGCCAGAATGAAAATTTATAGATTGAGAATGATAACCTTAGGCTCAGGAGAGTGATGTTTGAGTAAAGCTCATTTTAATAAAAGCCCTCGTTTTTGATTCTATGAAAATTTACGCACTTGGCTTCGTTTTGCTGCTCCTGTTGGGAATTCCGCAGCGCTTGAACGCCCAGAGCCGGGAAGCTATTCATTGGCCGATTGACACCAAGCTTGATACGGTAATGCACTGGCTCAGTGGAAAAACAAAAGGACAGGACCTGAAGTACCTGCAGCAGCAGTGTGAATGGCTATTTGCTCCCTCGGGCTATTTCATTGTGGAATTGCCCAATAAAACCGAAAAATGGATTGCCGTACCGCAGTTTCTGAGTCAGCTAAACCGTTCGTCGGGCGTTCGTTATCAAATGAAATCCGTGAAAGTGATTCATTTTCAGGATGTGAAAAAAGATAAAAATGGGAAATACAGCAGCTACGCATCGATTTACTTTGACGTACAACACTTCGAGAATCATCAGCCCCAAAGTTCGAGCGTCTCGAAAGTAACCATTCCCTTGTCGCAAACGCCGCCCGCTAGCGATTACTGGCAGATTTACGAATTAAAAATTACGGAAGTCCCCAATACCTTGTCCGCCACCCCCAAACCTTAGTTGGCATGAGAAAAGCTCTACTACTTGCCCTTGTACTGAGTTTAAATACGGTTGTTGCTCAGAAAAAATACCCCACGGGTTTGAAATTTGATGACGCAGCCTACGAAAAATTCCCCCTGAAAGCCGTACTTACCAAAGACAGCTACGATCATCTGGCCAAACGTATTTCCTACGAGGCGTACGTTCCACCCGTCATGAATCAGGGCGAAGGCTACAGCACCTGCGTGGGGTTTGCCAGTACCTATTACCTGCGGACCATGCTCGACAATATTCGCAAACGGCATGCCTCCAATCAGGCAGCGGCTTTTTCCCCCAGCTATACCTACGACAAAATCAAGGCTCCCACGGATCTGGAGTGCAAGGAAGGCTCTCGGCTGGTCGATGCCCTGAGTAGTCTTAAAACCTACGGTGCTCCGCAGTACGAAGCATTTCCGTACCCCAACTGCGGCAATACCACCAAGGATCTGGACGAGCTGGCTTCGACGCACAAAATTAGAGATGTCATTCGCCTGTTTGGCTTACTGGCTCCCGCTGCTCAGAAAACCCTTGCCATCAAGAAGGCTCTCAACGAGGGCTACCCCGTCGTGATCGGTATGCAGACTCCCCTGTCGTTTTTTGCTACGCAGACCGTCTGGCAGCCTGCTCCGGGGGATGAACGAATGCCTCGGGAAGGGGGCCACGCCCTATGTGTGATTGGCTACGATGATGCTCAGTACGGTGGAGCTTTTCGGATCGTCAACAGTTGGGGCAGCGATTGGGCGGATCACGGCTATTGCTGGGTTAAGTATCAGGACCTGGCCCGTTTTACCTGGGAAGCGTACCAGGCTTTTCCGGACCTCACCGTACCCATTGCTGAAACAACCGTAGCCTTGAAAGGCCAGATGGAGTTACGGTTGCGGGAAGGCGGACAACTGCAGGCTCAGCGGAGCTTGCAAAAGGGATTGGTCGTCAGTAATGATCCGCGTGAACTAACGCTGTACCGTACTACAGAAAGTCATTCGTCCGGTACGGCGTTTAAGGCTCTGGTTAATACGAGCGAGCAGGCGTATGTGTACATGATCGGTACAGATACAACGTTTCGGATGAGCCAGCTTTTTCCCTATGCTCCAGGCATCAGCTCCGCGTTAGGCCCCCATACCACCGTTGCGTACCCGGCCGATCATAAATCCATCACCCTGGATGATACCAAAGGGACTGACTACCTGATCGTTCTCTTTTCGAAAAAACCACTGACGTTCAATACGATCCTAAGTCAGCTTCAGCAAGGTTCAGGGAATCTGACGGATCGGCTACAACAGGCTCTTCAGGACGAATTAATCCCTACTGCCCAAATTAAGTACCGTACCGACGCAGTGGGTTTTGAAGTCGATCCCAAAGCCGTTGGCTCGGTAGTACCTCTGGTGGTAGCCATTGATCATCAGTAGCGTATGAAGAAATTTTTAGGAATGCTCGGCTGGTTTTTGGGCGGTTTATCCAGCCTTTGGGCTCAGTCGTATACACCTGCCCAACAGACCGAGAT
The DNA here is from genome assembly GCF_002943425.1 of Siphonobacter curvatus. NCBI lineage: Bacteria > Pseudomonadati > Bacteroidota > Cytophagia > Cytophagales > Cytophagaceae > Siphonobacter > Siphonobacter curvatus. Next base: position 23,568 of record NZ_PTRA01000004.1, on the reverse strand, counting down.
TATACAGAATGCCCGTCGGCTGATTACCGATCAGTACCTGACGAATCTCGAAATCCTGACGCATTACGAAGCCAATCAACCCTTCGATGCCCTGCGACCGCAGCTCAAAGGGCTGATTACGGGTGCATTGCGGGACAAGGAAGTTCTGATATTCAATGAGTTTCGCGAACCAAAGGGTACTCAAACGTCAGTCGAGGAGTATGTGAAAGACTGCCGGATTTTCTCGGGCGGAAAACCAATCATTCATGCACTCGACTGGTCAAAGGTGCAGTACGACTTTCAGCGGACGACCGCGGGGGAGCCGTATCTGAACGTATACCTGATTAAAACGCTCCAGGGCCAGAATGCTCAGAACAAGGCGTTCACTTACGAAAACTTAACGGAGTTTCGGGTGCAGTTTTCCTTTCATGCCACCCTGAATTCCTTCCTGAATTTCAAAATTGTAGGGATTTCTAAAGTTGGGCAGCGACCCATCACGGCCTTTACCAGTCAGACGCTGGCTACTTTAGAGAAACCTAAAGACCTTTTATCGGTGCTCGATACCCTGACGGCCCAGGTAGAGAAAGACCTGCCTCCGAACGTCAAACGGCTGGTACTGGAGCGATTTACGTACAAAAATTGCGGGATCAACGATGCCTTGTCAGATCAGGTGTTCGCCATGCTTAGTTCCTGCTGGCAACGGCATACCCAAATACCGGTACGATCCGTGGCCGAGTCCGACGAAAAGTCCTGGATCATTCGGGGTTCCTACGAAGAAGACCTCAATCAGTTACGCCTACGCATGGAAGTGGTGGATGGAGCCAGCCGGAAGGTACTGGCTCAGGGTCGTAGTTCCGAGCTTCCGCTGAGCTGGCTGGTAGAGCAGAAGTTGCCGTTAAAACCCGAAAACTACGAACGGGTTCGAAACGTACAGGATACCTTACGACAGATTACCACGACGACTAAATCGGCTCTGAAAATTGAAATTCGCACCGATCGGGGCCGTAGCGGTGTAGAATACTGGGCGGGACAGCAAATGATTCTGGAAGCTACGGCTAACCGACCCTGTCACCTGCGACTCCTGTATCGTCTGGCGGATGGTACCCAAACGCTCCTCGAATCCGATTTTGTTATCAAACCCGGTCAGGAAAATACGCCCGTTCGCATCTCACCCGAGTCGGCCTTTATCTGCTCGCCTCCTTACGGCACGGAATACCTGCTGGCCTACGCTTCCGAGGAAGCCTTTTGCCCTTTACCGACGGCTCCCAGTCAGCAGGGCTACGTGCGAAACGAAGGCGGTTACCGGATTTTTGTCGGTTCGCTGGCGGCCTTTCAGACCCTCATGAAGTGTCGTAAGAACAATGATGGAAAAATTGCCGAAGATCATATTCAAATCACTACTCGCGAAGCGAAAGGCTTCTAACCTTACCAACCAGTTATGCGATTGACCAAAATAGGAAAAGTTACCCTGATTGTATTGATTCTGGGATTACTAGCACTGGTGGGTTGGACCCTCAGTAAACTAACCACAGCACCCACTCCTGGCCTGACGGTACGGATTGCCAAAAAAGGGACGTCTCAACTGATGCTTAGCACGCGAGGGGGTGACGGTACGCCCATTGTGTTTATCAACGGTCGCTCGGGACGTTCGCAACTCGATAGCGTATTTCAGATTCCGGTGGCTCAACGCAACGGCCATCCCATTACGTTTTATGCCGTACAGGGAAAAGATACGGTAGAAGTACAGGCCGCATTTAAAGCCCTACGAAGCGGGGAGAAGACAGCTGAACGGACGTCCCTGCCCGCCGGAACGAAGGTCAAAGGAAGTGAATACTGTCTGGACTGCGAGTCCTTTTTTCTGGTCAGCGACGGTCACGGCGGTACGCAGATTCAGACGGATGGTTATAATACCCGTTGCTGCAAATGTGGCTCGAAAGTGGCCTTCAGTGATGGCTACTATTACGAAATACTCTGCGAAGGCGACCGGATTACGGCAAAGATGGGCGAGAAGGTAGAAAAGTAGGGCGTAAATTTTCAATACGCCTGATCGCAAAGACTGTACGGTTTTACGTTCAGGTACCATGCTTAGGATCTTGAACTAGTAAAAAGTATGCGTAACGTCTGATATAGCGAAGGCCCTACCAAACTGTTTGGTAGGGCCTTCGCTATATCAGACATCGAATAGGAGCGTAAATGCTAATCGTCAACGCGTTCACGATCCGCCGTACGAATGTATGCTTCCAGCGTTTCCATATCCTGGAAAATAGGGCTGAGCGTATGCACAAAGGCTAGTTGACTGGCTTCGGAATCAGCCACTGCGTAAAAGCCACCCGCTTCCGGATCAAATTCAATATGAGCCAGTAAGTCGGGATTGACCTTCTCTAAAATCTGAATGATATGCCCTTCCCAGCAGTAGCCATTGGGTTCGTACCCGTGTTTAGCAAACAGCATCATGTACTCGGGTAATAACTCGACTTCTGCTTTGATCAAGTAATAGTCGTCAGCTTTGATTTTAAAAGGAGCGTAATTTTCCACGGATCGGTTGTTCAGTTTTATGATTTTAAGTGGAGCAAAGATGGGGAATGAATCAGGGAAAGCCCGCACAAGCTCAGGATCTGGTTGGTTACGGAAAGATTGGAATCCTGAGTCAGCGATACAGACCTGTCGGTGGAAAGACGTAAAGCTGAAGCGTTTTAGTTCGACACAAACCCATACTTGACAAAGCGGGCCAAGTCGCGGTAGGTTATCCAGCAGAAACCATGATCGGCCCAGTCGTTACCAAAACTGTTAATAACGCGGAAGGCTCCACCGTGGAGGTCGTCGTCGTAGCCAATGATGCAGAGGGCGTGACCTTTCAAATCCGGATTTTGAGGATTGTCACCCGGAGCCGCCTGCCATACTTTCTTGGTGTAGTAAAACGAAGCCGGAATCACCATGCCAATTACGCTTGGTTTACCTTCGGCGAGGGATTTTTTCAGCGAACGTATCTTGACCGCGTCGGGGTCCTGTAACTTAAAAATCCGCTCAAAGCCTTTAATGCGGAACCGGGCGGCTAGTTGATCCGCTCGGGCCGTTTTTTGTCCGCAGGCGGGGTAGGGGAAGCTCCGCATGGGGGTATTGCCCACTTGCTGCATGATTTGCAGTACTTTCACCAGCGAAACGCCTTCCGTACAGCTATAATCCTGCTGGACCTTTGCCTTTTCGTAGAGGTAACTCGGCGAAAAAGCGAGCTGATCAATCATAGCCCGTTTGTTGAGTCCGCGAGCTTTAGCCTCCAGAATCGTTTGCAGGTAATAGCCACAGGCAAAGCCTACGCAGGTGCTATACGGTCCCTGCGCCTGAATGGAAGGGCAGTAGGCTTCGTAACTGACGCGGGCCGGAAGGGGAGCTTTCGTCAACACAGGCTCATAGGGCAATTGCTCATAGGCCTCGTCGTCAAAAACCAGTCCGGTTTTGGGTAAGGGCTGGGCCAGTCCTTTTAGAGCCAGACTACCGAAAAAAAGCAGGGCAAACCAGATGCGTGGATTCACTAGCGGGCAGTTTGATGAGCAAATTGTTCGGCCAGCTGATGAGCCTCCCGCTGGTAGGGATGTCCGGCTGTTTCGGCAATCGAGTCAATCAATATTCGAGCCTGTTGCGACTGCTGATTTTTCAAATAAGCCAAAGCCAGGTACCACTGAGCACTGGCGTTCCAGTGATTGGTGATGTGTTGCGTCAAGGGCTTAAGTTGGGAAAGAGCGGTCTCCACCTGACCCGATTGCAGCAGGGCTACGGCCTGTTGCAACTGAAGGGAATCCTGTTGCAACTGAGTAGTGGGAAGAGGAGTTCCGAGCCGGTCTTCGCCCTCATCAATGGGTGAAAGAGCGGACTTGGGTGCATGGATGTACTGGTCAGCCAACTGGGCTCCCGTATCAACCGGACGCAACCAAAGCCAGCCTAAACCCACCAATAGTACCAGCGAAGCCGCTGCCGCCCAACCGTACCAACGCTTGAGGCCTGCTTCCGGACGGGGGGTAAAGGCCACTTGCTTGGCTTCAGACTGCGGAGCCTGGGGTAACACACCCTGAGCCCGCAATTCCTGGTGGATCTGCTGAAAACGTTCTTTTTCTTTCAGCCACAAGAGGCCCTGTTTCAGTTCCCGCTGAATTTGTAACTCCTGTTGCAGCTCGGGGTTTTGATCGAGTAGGCGTTCAAAATCCAGCCGCTCGTCAGTATTCATCTGGTTGTTTACGTAAGCTCCAACCTGGCTAATGGATTCTTCGGATAAAGACATGACTTATTCTTTTTTACGGTACGTGAGGTAGAGTTCCCGGAATCGCTGCGTACAGCGGAATCGTTTTACTTTGGCGGAGCCTTCCTGAATGCCCAGGCGGATACCGCATTCGGCCAGTGATTTTTCTTCGACGTAAAAGCACTCAATCAGCGTTCGGCAGGTGTCGGAAAGTTCGTCTTTCGCCCGTTGTAAGGCTTGTAAATCGGCTTCTACGGTTTCGTCTCCCCACCAATGGGCAGGGTCAGCCCAATCCTGACTGGACGAAGGAGTGGATTCGGTCTCATCGTCGAGAAACGGATTATCCTCTTCCAGGGACCATTCCTGGTACGAATCAGTTGGTTTCTGTCTTTTTACAAAATTGATCCAGCGATACCGGCAAATCGTAAAGGCGTAGGCGGTGACGGGCTTACCCTGAAACTGAAAGCGGCCGTCTTTAATTTTTAGCGAACATTCGATCATAGCCTCCTGAAATACATCATAGGCATCATCTTCCGAAATAGAGCTTCGTTGCAAAGCATACGGAATGAAAATTCGCGATACTTCCAGGTAAAAATCCCGCCAGGCATCGGCGTCGTTGACGCGTAGAGCCTCGATGCGTTTTTCTTCACTCCTTTTTGACGAATCCGGTAATGGGTTAATTGGAGGCATAAGAAGCGTACGTATTCATCCTAAAGTTACTCAGGTTTTACTCACGGGCTGACGGTTACGAATGAAACGCCGAACCTTATTCATCTATCCCCGGATGTAACAAAAGGTTATCAACTCTAAAAAATTATTTGTTAAGAAGCTAAAATTCAGCCTATCGCCAAGAAAGAATATAGGCTTGTGCATGTGTGATTCTAAGTAGCACCATCGATACTAAAATAAAGAAAAATTTCTTATCCAAGATCAATAAAAACAAACAGATCAGGTGCAACCGTAAAAAAGTATAGATTTTTTTACGGCGAAATGTTATCCTTTCACGATTAGTTGTGATAGATAGAGAAAATGTCAAGGCAAACGCACATTCTCTATGGCTGTATTTATCATTCACCGGGCTACTAGGGGCGAAGGGTACCAGTTCACGCTTGAATCAAGTCAGGGCGAAGCACTGTTGACGAGTGAAGTGTACAAAGATTTCGAAAGTTGTTGGCATGATGTTGAGCCCATCCGTATTTATGCCCCGCTAGAGAGCCGCTACGAACGCGTGAATCGGCTCCATGAATATACATTTTGGCTAAAAGCGGCCAATCAAAAGCTTATTGCCCGCAGTGCCCGCAAGTACGCGTCGGCTGCGAGTCGGGATCACGCCATTGAACGTACGAAGTGGGAAGCTCCGCTAGCGAACGTTCGGATCGAAAAATAAAGCCCAACCACCTCGAAAATATTTGCCTTCAACCTTTTTCAGTACCCAGTAAAAAAGAAGGGGATGGATTTAACAAAATCCATCCCCTTTCTGTGTATAAAACTGAATCCGTCAGGACTAAAGTAAAAGTGAATCAATCCGGTGGGCGTGTACCATTTCTTCCGCTGGTGACCAGACAAATACCGTAAAACGGCCATCCTGAGAGGCCACCAGAGCTACCGCGTCGCGTTGATCATAGACAAACTGAGCCGCTGACAAATGCCGCGTACCACCGGTCTGCGTGGAATGAACCATGGTAGTGGTCTGATCGATGATAGGTTCCGATACGAGAATCTGTTCTACGCGGGCGCTCGTTTCTGAGCGACCAATTTTTGCTCCAAAACCCAGTAGATCATACTGATCGTTGATGATGGTCGCTCCGTCCACCGCCGTTAAGCCAGCCATGCTTTCGATGGACAAATCCAACGATTTCTGCCAGCTATACTGCGTTGTTTCGTAGAGATTGTGTCGCATTAGATCCGCCAATTGCGAATGCGGAGGAACAATGGGGTAAGTCATGGGCTGGATGATGGATTCCCGCCAGGCTTCTGAGCCCGAAGGCACTACCAGTAGGGAACCTCCCCGGCCATGAGCCCGCATCGATACGGCCAGTTGTACGAGTACATTTTTGCCCTGCGAAGCCTGAAAACCCGGCATACACGTGAGCGAAGCCAGATAATCGGGGAGGTCCGTGAGGCTGTTATCGACAATTTTTACCTGATCGCCCTTCAGAATGGCTACGTTCACAAACTTTCCGTATCCGGCCAGGCGGCGGTGTTTCACTACCAGCAGACCCGGTTCAATCACTTCCAGTACAAAGCAGTTACCGGGAATCTCCCGGGTCGTACCCCAGACAAATAGTTCATCGTTTTCGTAGCCAATACCCAGGTGAATACCGGGTCGCTCGACGGCCGGAGCCAGTTTGGTAAGTACTGCTGGCGTCAGGGGCAGACGGTGTTCGAATACAAGGGGCTGATCCGCCTGTTCAATTGAAATGTAAGCCAGTGAAATTTTGGGTGAATACCCTTCTTCATGCCGTAAGCTGGCCCAAAACGCTGCATCAATCATGGCTTCGATGACGCGAGCCGGAGGGTTCGGAGCCAGCGGCTGGCACTTGGCCTTGCAGGTAGAGGTGAGTTGCTGGGCAAAATGGGTTTCTATCGTTGCCGCCACTAGTCGGGCTGCCTGGTAGGTTGGTTCCAGGATCATACGGTTCGCGGAAAAACGTTCGGAATAGGGAATAGAGCGTTGCACGATAGTGATTAATAAGGGTCAAAGTAAGGAGTTGTGGCTATAACCGCAAAGTGTCCTGTATCGTTCGTGCTCGGGGAATTGGATACGCTTTTTGCAGCGATCACGGCCTGCTCCTATACTCACAAAAACTTCCCTTTTGAGCTTATGGTGAGGAATTTAGAGTGAATTAACATGGAACCGAAGTTTTAAACGATAGAATTTGTTTAATGTTAGAAATTTAAGGTAAATTAGCATGATTCACCCCTGAGTTTTACCTAATATGAAAGCTTTCTGGAGTTTACTCCTGCTTTTGCTGACAGGTACCCTTGCCCTGTCGCAAGAGATTCCCATCCGTTTCTCCCATCTTACCACCGATCAGGGGCTTTCGGAAAACAATGTACAATGCATCTGGCAGGATAGTCAGGGTTTTGTGTGGATGGGTACGTACGATGGTCTGAACAAGTACGATGGGCAACATATGACCACGTACCGCAATGAACCGCAGAATCCGAATAGTTTAAGTGGTAATAATGTCCGCTGTGTGTACGAAGATCACCGGCATCAACTGTGGATCGGTACGCCCGATGGCCTGAATCGCTACGACCGTCAGCGTAATACCTTTGTTCGGTATACGCACCGGCCCGGTGATTCGACTTCGCTGAGCAGTAATGAAATTATGTGCGTGTACGAAGATCGTCAGCACGTGCTTTGGGTAGGTACGTACGGCGGCGGGCTCAATCGATTTGATGCTGAAACGCAGACGTTTAAAGCCTACCGTCATGATTCATTTAAGTCGCATACGCTGACGTACGATAAGGTAACGTGTCTACTCGAAGACAGCCGGGGTAGCTTTTGGGTAGGAACGCAGAAAGGTCTAAACCTATTTGACCGCAAAGGGGAGAAATTTTATTCTACACCGACGGAAATGGGTATTGACCAGCCCCTGAGTCATGAATACGTGCGGTGCATGGCCGAAGACGCGAAAGGAAATCTGTACATGGGTACGTATGGCGGGGGACTGAACGTCATCAACCCAAGCCTGAAGCAGCTCCGCGTTTATCGGCATCAGGTGGATAATCCGACTAGTATCGCGACGGATTTTCTCATGAGCATCGTCGTGGACACCCCCAACAAAATCTGGATAGGTACGGAAAACGGGGGCCTGAATCTATTCAACCCCCATACGGAAACATTCACTAGTTACCAGTTCGATTATACGAACCCCTTGAGTATTTCTAACAATACGGTCACCAGCTTACTGAAGGATCGGACCAACAATATCTGGGCAGGCGTTCAGCGGGGGGGCGTCAATCTATTTAATCTGAATTCCAGCCTCTTCGATTTTTATTATCAAACCTCCTCCAAGAATAGTTTAAGTCATAACGAAGTAAAAGCCTTTTGTGAAGATCATGAAGGCATTATTTGGCTGGGCCTCGATGGGGAAGGCGGGCTGAATCGTTTCGATCCCAAAACCCGAACGTTTACGCATTACCGGCATAGCGATCAGGATGAGAATAGTCTGAGCAGTAATTCCGTACTCAGCATTCTGGAAGATCGGCAGGGCAACCTCTGGGTCGGAACCTGGGCTGGCCTTAATCTGCTTGATCGCTCTACGGGTAAATTCAAACGGTATACGCACGAAGATAAAAATCCCAATTCCCTGAGTTCGGATCACATCTGGAAACTTTTCGAGGATCATGAGGGAACCTTATGGATCGGTACTTTTTTCGGTGGACTCAACCGCATGGACCCGCAAACCCGTCAGTTTTCCAGATTGATAAGCGACGAGTACCAGCATAAATTTTACGGTGAGAACATCACGGATATTACCGAAGACCAATCGGGAAACCTCTGGGTTGGTACGACGCAGGATGGACTCAACCGGTACCACTTAGGGACCCGAAAGCTTACGCATTTCGTTCAGTACAACGGCAGCATAAACAGGCAGAATAATCACTACATCAAGGCCCTGTACGTGGATCGTAAAAACCGCGTCTGGCTGGGGCAGAAGAAACTGAGTCAGTATGATCCCAAAACTCAGACTTTCGTGACCGTACCTTTATCGGCCTTGGAAGGCATTCAATCCATTGAAGAAGATACCCAGGGCAATTTGTGGTTAGGGACCTTACAGGGGCTGGTGAAGTTCAATCCCGAAACACGTACGATGCAGCAGTTTACCAAAGCGGATGGCCTGCTTAGTAATGATTTCATACAAAATGCCCACATTCGTACTCGCAACGGCACGTTGTATTTCGGTAGCAACAAGGGTTTTGTAACTTTCAACCCCAGTCACATTACCAGCAACCGTTTTGTGCCGCAGGTGTACATCACGGGCTTTTCCTTGTTTAATAAACCCGTTGCGGTAGGGCAGAAAAACTCTCCCTTGAAAACGGCTATTACGGAAGCGAAAGAAATCCGCTTATCACCCGATCAATCCACCTTTTCGTTTGACTTTGTAGCCATCAATTACACGGCATCGCACAAAAATCAGTACGCCTATAAGCTGGAAGGTTACGACTCGGATTGGAATGTTGTGGGTAATGATCACACCGCAACGTATACCAACCTGGATCCGGGAACCTATACCTTTCGCGTAAAAGCTTCAAATAATCACGGGCTCTGGAATGAGAAAGGGGCACAAATCAAGGTCATTGTTATGCCCGCGTATTACCAAACCTGGTGGTTTCGGGTATTGGTCGCTTTTTTCTCCATTCTGATTTTGTACGGCATTTACCTGTGGCGGACCCGACGCATGCAGATCCAGCGTAAGAGGCTGGAGGAGCAGGTCCTTGAGCAAACCCAAGCCCTGCGGCAGGCCCATGTGGAAGTCATGGTTCAGAAGGAAGAACTCCAAAGTCTGGCCGCCGATCTGCAGGTAGTCAATGAAGAACTACGCGAGCAGAAAGAACAGGAAGCGGAAGCTCGTCAGCAGGCAGAAAAAGCTAATCAGGCGAAAAGTATTTTTTTGGCGACCATGAGTCACGAAATCCGTACGCCGCTGAATGGTGTCCTGGGCATGACGACGTTATTGCAGGAAACTTCCTTAACAACTGAACAAAAGGATTACGCTGAAACCATTCGGCAGTGCGGCCATAACCTGTTAGGAGTTATCAACGATATTCTGGACTTTTCGAAAATAGAATCCGGCAGTCTCGAAATTGAACACGAAGAAGTAGACTTACGGCAGTGTATCGAGGAAACGCTGGACATCTTTGCCAACAAAGCGTCCTCGATAGGCTTGGATTTAATTTATCAGATGGATTACGACGTACCGCCCTTCATCAAAAGTGACAGTTTGCGGCTGCGGCAAGTATTGACTAATCTGGTAAGTAATGCCATTAAATTCACGCCAGCCGGAGAAATTTTTGTCCGGGTCATGCGGCTACCTACCCCCGAGCCGGATACGTTATTGCTGCAGTTCAAAGTAGTAGATACGGGCATTGGTATTCCGGCCGATAAAATGTCCCGGCTATTTAAGTCCTTTTCGCAGGTCGATTCTTCAACCACCCGTAAATACGGGGGGACGGGTTTAGGACTCGCCATCAGTAAACGGTTGGTAGAGCTCATGGGTGGAGAAATCAGCGTAAGCAGTACCGAAGGCCAGGGCACGACGTTTACGTTTACCATCCGTACCGAAGTCAGCACTACCTCCCGTCGACAATACGTCGTGCTCAATACGAACGATTACGAAGACAAAAAGATACTGATTGTAGATGATAATCAGACGAATCTGCTCATTCTGAGATCGCAACTGGAACAATGGAGGCTGATTCCCGTACTGGCTAACTCCGCGGAAGAAGGCTTGAAAGCTCTGCGACGGGAAGGCCCGTTTGAACTCGTGATTACGGATATGCACATGCCTACTGGAAACGGGGTAGAGCTGGCTCGGTTGATTAAGCAGGTACACCCGACCCTGCCCATCATTTTGCTAAGTTCGGTGGGAGACGAAACCCGTCATTCGTACGCTGAATTGTTTGAAACGATCCTGACCAAGCCCGTCAAGCAAAATCAGTTGTATCAGGCCATTCAACAGCAACTCAAGCGATTAACCCCGGCTCCGGCCCCGGTGGAGACTACACCACAGCTGCTCGACCAGATGTTTGCCGCCGAATATCCTTTGCAAATACTTGTGGCTGAAGACAATCTCTTTAATCAAAAAGTAATTCTGCAAACCCTGCGAAAGCTTGGTTACGAAATTACTTTAGCAGGAAATGGTCGGGAAGTACTAGCCTGGCTGGAGAAGTCAAGTTTCGATGTGATTCTGATGGATGTACAAATGCCGGAAATGGACGGCTTGGAAGCTACCCGAATGATCCGGTCGAGACCCTGGTTACAGCCCATCATCATTGCCATGACGGCTAACGCTTTACAGGGCGACCGTGATACCTGTTTACAGGCGGGCATGAATGATTACCTTTCTAAACCCCTGCAAGTCAATGAGCTAAAAACCTGTTTGGCCCGGGCCTCTTCGCTGAAAACGCCCCTCGTCTAATCAGCAGGGCACGTCAACGACGGATTGTAAACGAATCCAGAGCGCTTAGGACTGCTAACCGCAAAGAGCCGTAGGCTCGATCCCTTTCTTAAGGTTGGGTGTCAACCTAAGCTATACAAAGCGACAAGCCGAAAGTGTTCACTTTCGGCTTGTCGCTTTGTATTTTTAAAAGGCTTTACTTACCAGCTAACCATTTCCAGCTTACCCGAGCCGTGATTCAGCACGTAGTATTTGTTGGTACCTTTATTTTCAATGTCGGTTGGCATCGAAAAGCCCGTAACCACAGCCTTGCCCTCTTCACTCAGCAGGTTCCCGGAATTGGGTACAAAACCGGGGGTAGGAGCAAACGCAAATCGGGCCAGTTGAACAACTACGGGTTTATTGGCTCCCGAGAGCGTAATATCGGTCAGGGTAGTAAAGCCGGTTTTGTAGTCGCTTACGTTACCCGCCAGATCGATCTGGAAAATCTTCGATGTACCGTCAATAAAAGGACCACCACTCAACGCAGTTACCAGGAATTTCTGTCCATCGAATACGATGCCCGTTGGTACGGCTTCGGCCGTGGGCGTAACTTTTGGAATCTTCGCAAACAGACTGATCTTACCCGTACCTTTCTCACGTTTCAGCACAATGTTTGTACCCGCGTCGGTGATGTATAGATCTCCGTTGGGGCCGGCCGTCAGGTTATACACATTGGAATTCAACGGCGTCACCAGTTTCAGACTATCCACAATAGGCCGTACAAACTGGCGGGTAATGGAGCTGGCCGCCAGCGGCTGGTTCGGATTCAGCGAAGAAGTCTTCACGCTGTAAATCATTCCTTCAATGCCGTGGAGAATGTAGAGGGAATCGCCGTGGAAGTACAAGTGACCAATGCCTTCGATGGTGCCTTCAGCGGCTACCGATTGCATCCCCGTAACCACGGGCATGGCTTGACCATTCATAATCATGGAAACCCGGGCATCCTGGTTACCCGTACCCGCTTCCGTTACGAAAATCTGATCCTGAGCGTTAAAGGCCAGTCCAATGGGACTTTTCAGATTTTCAATTACCGTTTGGCGAATGACTTCGCCGGGATTGGGTACTTCGTGATCGGTACAGCTGAGTAGCCCTACCAAAAGAGCAGACGAGAGGAGGGAAAGGGTACGCTTCATGAAGAAAAGGTTTGAGAGTGGAGAGATGGGCCTTTGGCAGAAGGCAGGTTGAAAAGACTCCCGAAGATAGGTCGGCAGACGGAAGCTTCGGCAAGATAAGTAACTGAAATGAAGAATGTTAGCAGTGAACTGCGAAATTTTGATAGTGAACGGGAAAGTCCGTTGAAAAGCGTACGTACTTCCCAACGGACTTGAGTATATGAATACGTTTAATTGAAACTGAGTAAGCTGAGCAAATCCTGCCGGGTAAGTGACTTCAGCAGCGACTGATCCGTACGAATCAGGTCACTGGCCAGTTCCTGTTTGGATTCCTGCAGTTGCTGCATTTTTTCTTCGATGGTATGCGGACAAATCAGCCGAACGGCTACTACTTTTTTCGTTTGCCCGAGGCGGTAGCTCCGGTCAATGGCCTGATTTTCCACGGCCGGATTCCACCAGGGGTCGACCAGATAAACGTAATCGGCTTCGGTCAGATTGAGTCCCGTACCACCAGCCTTCAAGCTGATGAGAAAGACCCGCACACTGGCATCGGTCTGAAAACGCTGTACGCGGGCCGCCCGGTTTTTCGTTTGGCCGGTAAGGTATTCGAAAGCAATGCCGCGAAACTCCAGTTCGCTTTTAATGAGATCGAGCATACCGACAAACTGCGAGAATACCAGAATCTTGTGCTGAGGAGCCCGGGTTTCAATTTCTTCCAGCAACACCTCAATTTTCGCCGAAGCCCCGCTGTAAAAAGTCTCATCGTTAAGCAGGGCGGGGGAGTTGCACAACTGCCGAAGTTTGGTGAGTCCCTGTAAAATGTGCAGCGACTCCCGCGGAATATCCCCTTCTTTTCTGGTCGTCAGGAAGTTGCGAAACTCCTGTTCGTAGGCGTGGTAGACCCGACGTTGCTCGGTGCCCATTTCGCAGTACAGTACCATTTCGGTTTTGTCAGGTAGCTCGGACGCCACCTGGGCTTTGGTACGTCGTAGAATAAACGGACTTACTTTTTTCTGAAGCTCCTGGGCCCGCTGCCGATCCTGAAACCGGTCGATGGGCGTGGAATAATACGTCTTGAAGGATTGCTTGGAACCTAACAGCCCCGGACACGCGAACGAAAGCTGCCCGTACAGATCAAAAGTATTGTTTTCCAGCGGTGTACCCGTCAGCACGATCCGATTCCGGGATTGCAACAGGCATACGGCTTGATACCGCTGTGATTCCGGATTTTTGATGGCCTGCGATTCGTCCAGAAATACGTAATTGAAGGCGTAGCTTTTTAATTGATGAATATCCGAAATCAGGGTTCCGTACGAAGTGAGGATGATTTCATACGCATCGAACGTTTGCGGATCACTCACCCGACCCGAGCCGTGCAGCGTAAGCACCCGAATGGAAGGAGCGAATTTGGCTACTTCGGCCTGCCAGTTAAATAGCAGCGAGGTGGGTACGACAATAAGATTCGTATTTCGCTGAACTTTCGCACGTTGGGACAGAATAAAAGCAATGATCTGGATGGTTTTTCCCAGCCCCATATCGTCGGCCAGACAGCCGCCAAAGCCAAATTCATCCAGAAAGTTGAGCCAGTTTAAGCCCTGTTTTTGGTAGTTACGCAGATTGGTTTGCAAGCCTTCGGGCACGGGTACTGCTTCAATGGCATCAAAATTAGCCACTTTGGTTGCGTACCGGGCCCACTGTTGCCGTACCGACTCACTCAGCAGTTCTTCTTCGTACAATTCCCGGATGCTGGGTAATTGAATCGCGGGCGTACGCAGGCGGTCTTCGATCAGATCTGCTACCTGAAAATAGCGGTCAAACTTTTCCAGCCATTCGGTGGGCAAAATACCCACCGTTCCATCGCCTAGGGTCACGTACCGGCTTTTGTTTTTAACCGATTTGTGCAGGTGCTTGAGTGAAACTTTTTGGGCACCAAAGGCTACCTGAATTGAGGTTTCAAACCAATTGAGACCACTGCTGACGTGTACCGAAATTTTGGCTTTATTGCCATTCAGACGGTTATTGCCGAGCTCATTAAAACCCAGAATGGTAATACCGCGACTCTGCCAGGCTTCAAAGGCCGAGAGAAACCAGTCTTCTTCGAGAAAGCGACTTTTATGCAGGAAAAAATAGTCGCGGGGCAGCTCACCCTCTTTGGGCAATTGCTCGTAAAAATCCGGATGTTGCTGGAGTAGCAAACTGATAAAGTCGAGCTCTTCAGCGTCGTCGCGTTCGAGCGTAAAGGGAGCCCCCAGCGGATCGAGCGAATAAATTTGCCGCTTGGAAAGCACGGGTACTTCCACGGGACCGTATTTCAGCACGGGCGTCAGGGAAATAAATGAATCCTTTTCCGAAAGGTAAAGCATCCACTGGCGGGGCTGATCGAAACCACTTTCCTCAATCTGTTCGGGCGTAGCGGGTTTGAGGTACGTATACGTTACCCGAATGTGATTTTCCAGCCGAATTAGCACCTGCTGACGGAATTCCTCGAACTTGGATTCGTGGAGTAACAGCCGGTACTGATTCAATTTCAAAAAATTGAGTACCCGCAGTAAATCCGGGGAATCGATGAGGTGTAAGGTCTGATCCAGTAGAAAAAAATAATCGTACGCAATCGTAACCGTGGGTAACTCATACGGCTGGTCGTTTACCAGCAGTTGGCCCAATACCTGATAGAATGACTCCCGCTGGTGTACCGTCAGGTGTAATTGCAGGGCCGACCGCTGGATGCGTACGGGCGTCAGCCCCTGAGCGATGATTTTTTCCGAGGATTGGGAAGGATGGTAATACACTTCCAGCTCCAGCGGATTCTGGACCAGTGCTTTTAATGCTCCCAAATCAGCCAGTGCGTTTTTGGTTCGGTGCGGATTCTGAAAGCGGGTCAGAGCCGTATAGAATTTCAGTAGGTCAGTATCGTCGGTTTGCCAGACAAAATCCATGGGATTGATCGTCCGCAGGGGATTCTTGATTTTTCCCTCTTTCGTCGTGGCTGCTTCGTAGTATTCAATGAAAAAATGTTCGTAAAAACGATGCCGTCGAAACACGATAAACCGTTTCTGTGCATCGGGCTTGGGTAGGGGAGGCGTCCATTCCGCTCCCAGTTTTTCGTACTGCTGGGTCGCCTCCTCAATCGATACCAGCTCCTTTAGTTTAGGTTTTACCCGTACGGAATAATCCTGGTAGTCGAGGTCGAAGTACTCATCCAGATTCGTTTCTTTCTCCAGACCGTACTCCTGAGCCGTTCGGTAAAAACGCTCGTACCGCATCTGACGGTCGAAGAAAATCCGTAGTTCCGGTCGCTGCATGAGGTTCAGCAACACGTGTGTCTGGTGCGGACACAACGAAGTGGTGGGTAACTGGCAGGCACAGCTTAGAATCAAATCCTGATCCGTCTGCTCAACGCTCACCTGGGGGAAATACGTCAGCCGGGAAGCCGAAGTAAAGGTTCCTGAATTAACCGAAATCTCCCGCGGCTGAACGGGCGTATAGTCACGCTGGTTCGTAGGCAGTAGCTCCAGGGTATGGTGGGAAAGAAAGGTTTCCGTCAGCGTGGCAATGCTTACGCCCGGCAGGCGATACGGCGGCTTGCCAGCTTCCGGCAGTTCATAAGAATTTGGTAACATAGTGGGGTGGCCAGACTATTCTTCACGGGCGAATTCACGCCAAGATTAAGCGAAGATACGAACACTTTTTTCGACCCTCTGCCTGAGAGCCCTGACATTGACTTTTCTTCACTGTAGAAACAGATAATCAACTCATTTTACGTATGATTTTAATGTAAAAAACGGGTTATGGAATTTAAAAAATCCATAACCTGATCGCTAACGGTCCGGCTCAATCGCTTCACTTTTTTTGCAGCCTCAAATCAAACGGATTCGTTTTCTGCTCTAAAATCTTTCCTCCTATGAAACCAATTTTACCAGTCCGAAGGTACGGATGGGTGCTTCGTTGTATAGCTTTAGCCGCTTTGCTGCTGGCCGGTACAAACCTTTGGGCCTTGCCCTTGCGGGTTCAGACGATTTCCGGTAAGGTGACCGACGAAAAAGGCGAAGCCATGGCGGGTGTGAGTGTCCGCGAAAAAAATACCGTTCGGGGTACCATCACCGATGCCGCCGGACGGTATCAGCTTACCGTAACGGATGGAAATGCTGTACTGGTGTTTAGTTACGTGGGCTACCTCCCGCAGGAAGTGACCGTGGGTAAACAGAGTACCCTTGATCTGGCCTTGCAGGTGGATCCGAAAAATATGCAGGAGCTGGTCGTAGTCGGGTACGGCACGCAGAAAAAAGCGAACCTCACCGGAGCCGTATCGCAGGTAGGGGCCGAGACGCTGGAAAGCCGCCCGATTGCCAACATCAGCCAGGGTTTGCAGGGAGCTGTACCGGGTATGAACGTGACATTCGGTGACGGACGGCCCGGTTCGGCGGGAACCATCAACATTCGCGGTTACGCCTCCATCAACAGTAGTACGGGCTCGCCGCTGATTTTGATTGACGGCGTACCGGGTTCGCTCAACTCGATCAATCCCCGCGATGTCGAGAGTATTTCAGTACTGAAAGATGCGGCTTCGGCGTCGATTTACGGGGCTCGCGGAGCCTTTGGTGTCGTACTCGTTACGACGAAAAAAGCCAAAGGCGGCCGGATGTCCGTGAATTATGGCACCAACTTCGGCTTTTCTACGCCTACGGTTCGCACGGATTTCATTACGGATGGCTACACTTCGGCCAAGCTCAATGATGAAGCTTTTATTCGGGCGACGGGTAAATCCTACACGGGTTACACGGACGAAGATTACGAAGAACTTCGCAAACGTCAGACGGATCATTCCTTGCCTTCCGTGGTCGTTGACAACCGTAATGGCAAGGACATGTACATCTACTACGGTAACACGGACTGGTGGCGTACCATGTTTCGCGACTGGTCCCCTTCGATGGAACATAACCTGAGCTTTAGCGGAGGTAATGACAAAACGGACTATCTGGTATCGGGTCGGTATTATCAGAAACGGGGCGTGATGCGGGTGAATCAGGATATCTATAATGCCTATAACTTCCGGGCCAAACTCAACACAAAAGTTACCGACTGGTTTACGCTCAACACCAATACGCAGTTCAACGCCAATGATTACAGCTATCCGGGCTGGGGCGTCAACAACAACTTTGTCTCGGTAACCGTACACGCCCTGCCTTCCTACGTACCCGTGAATCCCGACGGTACGGCCACGTATCGGACCGAACTCAACAACTATACCATCGGCGACGGTATCTACGCCGATTTGTTACACGGCAAATCCAAGGGTGGTGAAAAACGCTTTGAACTGACGCAAACCATCGGCGGTACTTTGCAACTGGGCAAACACATTACGGCCGTGGGTTCCTACAGCTATACGCTTTCTAATGGCGTATTCAACGTAAACCGAAGTGCCTGGGAAAGTGGTAATACCTTCCTGCGGCGTACGCCCGCTCCCTGGTCGATCTTCCCCGGTGTGATGAGTACGGTGGGCTACGATCAGCTGTCGGAAACGTCCAACCTGTCGCAGTACCACGTCGTGAATGCCTATGCTACCTACGACAACACCTTTGGCGACCACGCCTTTAAGGCTATGGTGGGGTACAACCAGGAACTGTACCAGCAGAAAAGTCTGTCGGGCAACCGGAAAGACCTACTGTCTCAGGATCTCAATGACGTGAACCTCGGTTCGGGGGCTCAGGAAATCAACGGTGGTCAAACCGAATGGGCCCTGCTCGGCTACTTTACCCGGATCAACTACGACTATCGCGGCAAGTACCTGCTTGAATTGAACGGTCGCTACGATGGTACGTCCCGATTCCGACCCAGTGATCGCTTTGGATTTTTCCCTTCTGTATCAGCGGGATGGCGGGTGAGTGAGGAAAGCTTCTTCGAGCCGATTAAGTCCTTCGCCAATGAATTCAAAATCAGAGCGTCGTATGGTTCACTGGGTAATCAGCAAGTGGCCAACTACGCCTATCTTTCGACGATGAGTCGCGGTACTTCTTCGTATCTAATGAACGGACAGAAACTGGAGTACCTGTCATCCCCGGCACCGATTTCCTCCAGTCTGACTTGGGAGAAAGCCACTTCCGCCGACGTTGGCGTAGACGTAGCCCTGCTTCGCAACAAGCTGAACGTTTCCTACGACTGGTACCGCCGGGCCACAACCCGGATGTTGACCAAGGGTCGGACGCTGCCCACGGTATTCGGAGCCACCGAGCCCCGCGAAAACGCCGCCGATTTATTAACCAAAGGGTTTGAGCTGTCGGTAAATTGGAAAGATCGCTTTATTGTCGGTGGAAAGCCGTTTTCCTACAACGTGGGCGTAGTACTATCAGATTACAAAGCTGAAATCACCCGTTTCGATAACCCCACTCAATTACTTAATAGCAATTACGTAGGCCAGCAACTGGGTGAAATCTGGGGTTATACCATCGACGGTATGTTTGGGAGTGATGAAGAAGCTGCCGCCTGGCAGGCCGCTATTCCGTTGGGTAACTCGGTGGTACACAAGCAAATTTCGAGTGCTCCCGGTGAGTGGGGCAAGCTGCGGGCCGGTGACTTACGATACGTAGATATCAACGGCGATGGGAAGATTAATGTCGGGGACAACACCGTAGCTAACCACGGTGACCTCCAACGCATCGGGAACTCACTTCCCCGGTATTCATTCGGCGTAAACCTGGGAGCGAACTGGGGTAATTGCGACCTATCTGCTTTTTTCCAGGGGATTGGTCGTCAGAACTGGTATCCGGGCAGTAACGCGGATAAATTCTGGGGACCGTATTCGCGGCCGTACTATTCGTTCATTCCCAAAGATTTTGAATCGCAGATCTGGACGCCCGAAAACACGAAGGCTTATCTGCCCGTACTCCGGGGTTACACCGCCCTGAACGGCGGGGGCGATTTACAGGCCGTCAACAACCGCTATCTGCAAAACCTGGCCTACGTACGCCTCAAGAACTTAACGCTGGGTTATTCTCTGCCCTCCCCGCTGCTGCAACGCATCAAAATGGCCCGTTGCCGCATTTACGTGAGTGGTGAAAATATGTTTACCCTAACCCAATTGAAAACATCCTACATCGATCCGGAGATGGCTGCCGCCGAGACCAACGGTCGCGTGTATCCCTTCAGCAAAGTGTATTCATTCGGTTTGGACATCTCTTTTTAATTGGCTCTATTCATGAAAAGACTTATTCCTGTATTCGCTCTGGTTCTGATGGGACTGGTAGGCTGTAAAGGTTTTCTGGACCGGGAACCGCTGTCAGAGATCGCTCCTGAGCAGTTTTTTACCAGCGAAAGCGATTTACGACTGTATACCAATTCGTTCTACAACGTGATTCCCTCGGCGGAAGACATCTACAACGAAGACATTGACAACATCGTTAAAACCACGTTGCCCGATGCCGTGACGGGTCGCCGTACGGTGCCGACTTCCGGTGGGGGCTGGGATTGGGGCGAGCTGCGGAAGATTAATTACTTCCTGGAAAACTACAATCGTCAGGGACTGAGTTCGGCGACGACCAACAAGTACGTCGGACTGGCCAAGTTTTTCCGGGCCTGGTTTTACTTCAATAAAGTGGTCCGCTTTGGGGATGTGCCCTGGTACAACAAGGTCATTAATACGACCGACGAAGCGTACCTGACGCAGGCCCGCGATCCCCGGACGATGGTCATGGATTCAGTACTGGCGGACATCAACGATGCTGTGGCCCGACTGGCTACGACCAAATCCACCGAGGAGGTTACTAAATGGACGGCTTTAGCCCTGAAATCCCGGATTTGTTTGTTTGAAGGAACCTTCCGAAAGTACCACACGGAATTCAACCTGCCCAATGCCGACAAATTTCTGAACGAAGCTGTAACGGCTTCCGAAGAACTGATGACAAAAAGCGGCTATCAGATCTATTCAACCAGCCCGGATCTTGCGTATCGTGATTTGTTTGCTTCGCTGAAAGCCAGTCCCGAGGAAGTGATTCTGGCTCGGAAGTTCAGTAGTGATTTGCAGGTTTTTCACAATGTCAACTACTACACCATTACGGCTTCATACGGAAAACCCGGTCTGGAAAAACGGCTCGTGAACAGTTACCTGATGAAAGATGGCAGCCGGTTTACCGATAAACCCAATTACAACACCCTGCCATTTTACGAAGAGGTTCAGAACCGCGACCCCCGTCTGGCACAAACCATCCGCACGCCCGGTTATACCCGGATCGGCAATACGAACAAGCTCGTACCGGACTTTGGAGCGACCGTAACGGGCTATCAACTGACCAAATTTGTGACGGCCGAAACCGAGGATTCGTACAACAAGTCGCTCAATGATATGCCCGTGTTCCGCTACGCCGAAGTGCTGCTCAATTACGCCGAAGCGAAAGCGGAACTGGGAACTTTGTCGCAGAGTGATTTGGATAAATCGATTCAGCTCATTCGCCAACGCGTCGCCATGCCCGCCCTGGAACTGGCCAAAGCCAACGCCGATGTAGATCCTTACCTGGCGGCTCAGTACACCCACGTAAGCGAAGCGAACCGTGGGGTCATTCTGGAAATTCGCCGCGAACGCCGAATTGAGTTAGTGATGGAATCCTACCGCTGGAACGATTTGATGCGTTGGAAAGAAGGTCATCTGGTAGCTGATCAGTTTAAAGGCATGTATTTCCCGGGACTGGGTAAGTACGATTTGGACAACAACGGTACGACCGACGTGGTCATTTATGAAGGAACCAAACCCACGGAAAAGGGACCGCAGTACCTGAAACTGGGTTCGGAAGTGGTGCTGGAAGGGGGCAAGAATGGAGGATTGGTACTGATTAATTCCAACCAGACCAAGTCATTCAACGAAAACCGGGATTACCTCTATCCCATCCCCATTCAGGAACGCCTGCTCAATAAAAACCTGACACAGAATCCCGGCTGGCAGGACGGTCTCTAGCGATTCTTCAAAAAGTAGTACATTCACAACAGGTGTTTAAGGTCCACTGACTCAAACACCTGTTTTTATCTCGAAACCTATGAAACTTGCTATTGATTCCCGCCGAAAATTTCTTCAGCAGGCATTGGCCCTGGGGGTTACAAGCTCGATCTCCGCTACCAAAGCTACGGATGCTCCCCGCCTGGCTTGCGAACCGTATTTGCAGGATCCAAAACCAGACGCCATGACCATCCAATGGATTTGCGAACGACCGTCATACAGTTGGGTGGAGTTTGGTACGACTCAACAATTAGGACAGAAAGCCCACCGCGTGACCCACGGGCTGGTGGATTCCTACAACCGAATTAACCAGATTACCCTTCAGGATTTACGGGCTGGTACTACTTACTATTACCGGGTCTTTTCCCGCGAGATTAGGGAATTCAAACCTTATCAATTAACCTACGGCGATACGGCTCAGAGCAAACTGTACCAATTTACAACGCCGGCTCAACAACCTACCCAGGTACGGGCTCTGATTTTGAATGACATTCACGACCGGCCCGAGTCTTTTGCCCAGTTATTAAAGCTCGATACACAATCAGGCCGTGATTTTGTGTTTTTGAACGGTGATATTTTTGATTACCAAACGGATGAACAGCAAGTCATTGATCACTTGCTGAAACCCGCCACGGAGCAATTTGCCAGTCAGACACCTTTTTACTACGTGCGGGGGAATCACGAAACGCGGGGCAAATTCCGCCGCGAGTGGTTCGACTACTTCCGTAATCCGGAAGGAAAACCGTACTTTGACTGGACCTGGGGGCCGGTGCATTTCATCGCTCTGGATACCGGGGAAGACAAACCCGACGCTGAACCCGTATACGCCGGGCTGGTCGATTTTGATGCGTACCGAGAGGAACAGGCTCGCTGGCTGGAGCGGGTGATGCAGGGACCTGCGTTCAAAATGGCGGTTTTTCGGGTCGTACTAATGCATATTCCGCCGCAGTACTCGGGCGACTGGCACGGGGCCACACACGTCAAACAATTGTTTTCGCCTCTGTTTGATCGGTACAAAATCGATGTCACCATCAGTGGACATACGCATACGTACGGGGTGCACTTACCCGTGAAAGGGCAGCATTCGTATCCGGTAGTGATTGGAGGAGGTCCGAAAGTGGGCAACCGTACCCTAATCCAGCTCGAAGCCGATGCGAAAAACCTGGCTATTCGCCTGATTCGTGACGATGGGCAGGAAGTGGGAACGTATACCAAAACCGCTACTAAAAAATAAAACCTTAGTACCGACGGCGTAGTGGTTTTTTTCGTCAACGAATACTGCCTAATGAAGTGAACCGATTCTTCAGAAGTCTTTAGAAGCGGACGTATCGACTCAACCGTTATTTGAACTTTGCTTTTAAAAGGAGTAGACGGGGTTTTGAAAAAGGTTTAAGGATAATTTTTTAAGCAAAATCGAAATAAAGTAAGAACTTTTTGGGATATTTTGCTTTTCTAGTGATCGTCACTCAATTGTCCGCCATGATTCAACCCGCTATTCCGATTAATGAATCCGCTCGCTTAGCAGCACTGGAGGAATATAAAATTATGGATTCCCTACCCGAAATGGCTTACGACGCCATTACGCGGCTGGCATCCCAGATATGCGGTACTCCTATCAGTATGATTTCACTCATTGACCGCACCCGGCACTGGGTAAAATCAAGAAAAGGAATTGATGCGAATGAAATTCCGCGTGAATTGTCCTTTTGTTCGCACGTGATCCTGGAACCAG
The DNA here is from genome assembly GCF_002943425.1 of Siphonobacter curvatus. NCBI lineage: Bacteria > Pseudomonadati > Bacteroidota > Cytophagia > Cytophagales > Cytophagaceae > Siphonobacter > Siphonobacter curvatus. Next base: position 362 of record NZ_PTRA01000004.1, on the reverse strand, counting down.
AAATACCCTTGATAGTGCCCGACATGCGGCAGGACGAACGGTTTCATGATAATCCTTTCACCATCGGTCAGCCGGGGGTGATTTTTTACGCGGGGATTCCGCTGGTCAATCCGGAAGGGTATCCCCTGGGCTCTTTGTGCATTATTGACGAAAAGCCCAAGCAACTCAGCGAAGATCAGCTGCAGGCCCTCAAAGACCTATCCTATCAGGTAGTCATGCTGCTCGAACTTCGCCGCAAACACTTTCAGGCCGAACGGGCCCGGGCCGAAGCCGAAGACGCCCGTCAGGCCAAAGCCCGTTTCCTCTCCACCATGAGCCACGAAATCCGTAATGCCCTCAGCCCCATCATCGGCTCAGTGGGT